>CAZHZQ010000129.1:0-6878 GCA_964537235.1 uncultured Actinomycetota bacterium
GTTTCGCTGAAGAATCCATCAGCGGAAGTCCGATGCTGATCGGGTCACGTTCGGGACACATCAGGTACACACTTCGGTGTGAGAAACAGCAGCAAACGCCGATAGCTTACGCGAGTGTGTTTCCCCATGTATCTCTGGTCAGAGCCGGTTTACGGGTGTTCCCGCAGGTCAGCGAAGTGCGCCATATCGCCAATGGCATAGCGGAGGTCGTCGGTTCGATCCCCAATCGGGTCCACCCCTCCAGACCCCTCTGACTGCCAGAATTCAGCACTTTCGGCTTCGGCCTAGATCGGCCGTCCCGTCTCGGTCCCGTCTCGGTGTTGCTCCTGACCCGAGTCGCTCCCGTCAGCGGAGTGCGGCCGATGCCCAAGACCACAACGGTGCTCCCACTGCGAGCGCGCAAGCCAGCGAGGACACCAGCCAGGCGCCGACGCGTCGGCCCCGGTCAGTCCGGGCGACCGTCGTCGCTGCCAGCAGGACCGTCGTCGCAGCCACGCCTGGGATGACGATGACGAACCCGTACAGCAACGCGCTGGTGCCAGCGTCGGGCGTGCACCCCCACCCGATGCCGTAGCACGTCGGCGGGCGTTGTCGCTGGTAGAGCCATGTGAGGAGCCCCACAGCGCCTACAGATACGAGCGCGGCGCACGACACGGCGGCCAGGCCGCGCAGCGCGTGCCGGAACCGTGCGCGCCTGGGCGATCCCCGGTCGGGATCATCGTCGTGGGGGTGCCAGCTGTCGTCAGGCACGTCAGAGTCGTGCAATGTCGTTGTCGAGGCCGATGCCGATATCGGCATCGAGCATCCGGTGGGAATCACGTTGGCACCTTCCTCGATGCGACGGCAACCGCCGGTATCTACGCACCGTGATGAAGAACGTCCCCGCGCGCCATCAGCTGCCTACTTGATACGGCGGTCGCTGTCCCAGTCGGGGTTGTCCGGCACGATCGGGGGTCCTTGCCCGCCTGGGGCACCGTGTGTTCCCGAGCCTGGGATGAACCACAGCGATTCGCCTTCCCGCTTGTAGTTGCCCTTGACAACTGAGAAGACATAGCGGGCGAACCAAACCACGATGACAAGGCCCGCGATTCCCATGATGAGATAGAACGCTACGTCCATCGGCTGTCCGTCCTCTCAGCAAGGGCTGCATGTCTGAGGGTACGACGAACTCGGAAGCGCCGTGTTTGGAACCGCCGATCCTCGCTGGGCGTCAGCCTTCAGGTGATCGCGCGCTATCTCATGGGTTGGCACGGTCCTTGAGCGCATCCAACAACTCGTGGACGTTCTCACCGGACCGGTAGACGACCGGGGATTCGTCAGTGCCTGGTTCCTCGAACGACTCGACGTGGCGCTCGAATACCTCGTCGGAGACGGATCGACGCCCCTCCGTCCGGTCAGCCTGTGCCATCCGCTTCCGGATCTCTTCGAGCGACGCGGTCACATGCACCAGCACGACGTCGTAGTCCCCTTCATCGGCCACGGCGCGGAAGCGGTCCCGCAACCACCGAAGGATGTTGGTGTCGTCTACCACGACGCATCCGCCCTGATCGAGCCGTTCACGCAAGCGCGCGAGCGCGATCTCGTGTGTCCGCTCCCACTCCTCGACCGGGATGCCGTGACCGCCCCACAAGCCACGCTCGTCGTTGATGTCGTCGAGGCTGAGGTAGTTGCAGTCGAACTCGGAGGCGATGCGCTTCGCCACCGTCGTCTTGCCTGAGAACGTCAACCCGCACATCAAGAACATCGTCGACATGCGGGCCACGGTACGCCGCCGAATCGTTCGGTAGCCGATCGTGACTGTGCTTCCTCAAGCTGAGAGCCGGGCACTATGAGCCGATCACATCGCCTTCGAGGTACAGCTTCATGCCTTCGTGGGTGGGTTCGAATCCGAGTGACTCGTAGAAGCGGTGCGCGTCCGTGCGTGTCTTGTTCGTCGTCAGCTGGACGAGGTGGCAGCCGTGGCTTCGAGCCTGGTCGATCGCCCACTGCATCAGTTGACGTCCCACGCCTTGGCCTCGCCGGTCGGAGGCCACCCGGACGGCTTCGATCTGGGCACGCCAGCCGCCGCCGAAGGTCAGGTACGGGATGAATGTGAGCTGCAGAGTTCCGACGATCACCCCGTGATCTTCTGCGACGACCAAGAGGTTGTCGGGGTCGTCGTCGATCGCATCGAACGCTTCCCAGTAGTCGTCTGGTAGAGGGTCGGTTGGGGTTTCTCGGTCGTGCCCGAGTCGGTCCTGTGCGAGGAGTGCAACAACCGATGGGACGTCCTGGCGGGTCGCTTCGCGCATCTGCATGTGAATGACGGTAGTGGCGCCATCGAGCGTCGCCCGTCCGCCATCGCAGGGCGTGCGTTATCAGCCGCGCTCGCTGATCGCTGCCCGCAACGGTGGCCAGGAGCAGCTACGCGCCGACGACCCCGACGTCCACCTGGTCGATCTTGCGACAGGAGCAGCACCCACTCCGGCTCCACGGCGGGTCGTAGCATGCGCACCGGAATGCCTACCGGGAAGGGACGCCACGTGACGCCGCGGACGGTGCTGATTCTGCTGGGCGCAGCTCTGGCCGTCGCGACCGCGTCTCCTGCCGTCGCCGGCTCCTCCGGGAACGAGGACGCCGGCCGGCGGGTCTTCGAGGCGAACTGTGCGATGTGTCATGGGGCTGACGCCTCGGGGATGATGGGGATGCATCCGTCGTTGCGTGGTGCCGTCGACCGGCTGACCCGTGAGGGGGTGGAGGTCACGATCCGCAACGGGCGCGACACCCGTCCACCGATGCCGGCGTTCGAAGGCCGCCTGTCGGACGGTGACATCGCCGACGTGACCGCCTACCTGGAGTCGTTGCCGTCAGGTCGACGGAACTTCGGACCGGGCGACGACGCAGGCGGCGGGATGATGGGAGGAGACGGAGGGATGATGGACGGTGGGATGATGATGGGCGGCGGGGTCGTGATGCTGATGATGGTCCTGGTCGCACTCGCGTTCCTGGCGCTGGTGGTCGCGGCGATCGTCTGGCTGGTGCGCCAGAGCACGGACACCGGCGGATCGTCGACTGCCCGTCAGGAGTTGGATCGGCGCTACGCGGCCGGCGAGGTGGACCGTGACGAGTACCTCCAACGTCGACGTGATCTGGAGGGCTGACGGTCAGCGGTCACGGCGAGGCTCCCACGTGTCGTTGGTCCCACCGGCTGGCCGCCGGGTTCATCGTCGTCGTCTGCACGGCCATGCTGCTGGTTCCAGGTGCGGTCCCGGCGTGGGCGCATGCGGCGTTCACATCGTCGTCGCCTGAGCCGGGCACACAGCTGGCGGCCGCACCGGGGGCGGTCACGGTGCGGTTCACCGAGCCGTTGATCCTGGATCTGTCGTCGTTGCGTGTGACCGATCCCGACGGGCAGGTCTGGGAACGCACGTCGGCCGGGGACCGGAAGATGTCGGCGTCGCTGGACACGACCGCGCAGGGCGTGTACCTGGTCGAGTGGAAGACGGTCTCGCCGTTGGACGGCCACACCCTGACGGGGACGTTCCGGTTCGGGGTGGGGGTGACCCCCGAGGAGGTCGAGCCGGCCACGACCGTGGAGCCGGGCACCTCCGACGTGGTGCTGGCGGTGGGCCGCGCGGTGGAGTACGTGGCGCTGCTGGTTCTGATCGGCATGTTCGCGGTCGCCCGGTTGGGGCGCCGCGATCCCCCGTTGGCCTGGGTGCGTCCGCGCGGACGGCGGCTGGTGGCGGTCGTGGCCTTGACAGCCGGGCTCGCGGTGGTGGGCGGGGAGGCGGTGCTGGCTGCCCCGTCGTGGGATGCGGTGGTCCGCTACCTGTCGGCGGAGCCGGGCATCCCACGGTTGGTCCGGTTGGCGGCAGAGGTGGTGGCGGTCGCGGCTGCCTTCTCTGGCGCCGGTTGGCTGGTGGCTGCCGGCGCGGCGGGGGCGTTGGGCGGGCTGGCGGCTGCCGGTCACGCCGCGGCGGTGCAGCCGGCGTGGTGGGGTATCAGCGTGGACGCGGTGCACCTGTGGGCGGCCGGGGTGTGGGCCGGCGGGATCCTGGCGACGGCGTCGGTGCGTCCGCCCGAGGGCTGGAGCAGCGAGGACGCACGGCAGCTGTTGCGACGGTTCTCGCCGGTGGCGGTGCCCGCGTTCGTGGTGACGGTCGCCGCCGGAACGCTGCGGGGCGTCCAGGAGCTGGTCGGCCTGCGGGACCTTTGGACGACCTCCTACGGGCAGGTGCTGGCGCTCAAGGTGGTGGCGGTGGCGGCGATGGTGCCGCTGTCGTGGCGGGCCTGGCGGCGACGGTCGCCACGTCCCCGCGCCGAGAGCGTTCTGGCCCTCGGGGTGGTCGCGGCGGCCGCGCTGCTGGCCGCCTACCCGGTCCCACCGCAGCGGGCCGCCGAGGACGCCGCTCAGACCGCCGGGGTCGACTCGCCGGCGTACCCACAGGAGGGAGACCTGACGCTGGCGGCCACGACCGCTGACGTGGTCGTCGGGCTGACCCTGCGGCCCGGACGGCCCGGACGCAACGACGTGCTCGTCTACCTCCTGCCTCCCGGTGGTCCCGAGACAGTCGGAGGCATGAACGGCACGCTCCGTTTCGGCGGCGAGCAGCACCGGCTGGAGCGCTGCGGCGTCGCCTGCCGCCGGACGGCGGTCGTCCTCGAGGGTGGCGAGCGCATCGAGGTCGCCGTCGACGGGGCGGACGGCAAGCCGGCCACGTTCGAGCTGCCGTCGCTGCCTGCACCCGACGGCACCGAACTGATCGAGAAGATGGGCGCGGCGATGGACGAGCTCGACTCACTGCGCTACGAGGAGACGTTCGGTCCGGCGGATCCGCCGATCCGCTCCGACGCGGCATTGGTCGCCCCCGACCGGCTGCGCTTCGAGGTCCACCCGTTCGACCGGACCACGATCCGCATCGGCGACGTCACCTACCGCCGCGAAGGTGACGAACCGTGGACCGTCAGCCGCGGCCCGAAGGTGAGCGTCCCCAGCTACATCTGGGACTACTCCGGCAAGACCGGCGTGCGCATCGTGGACGAGCAGCAGGTCGACGGCACCCCCACCGAGGTGGTGTCCTTCTTCGTGCTCGTCGGCGACGACCTGCCGATCTGGTATCGCCTGTGGGTCGACGCCGACGGACTGGTCCGCCGGGCGCAGATGCGCGCCCAGGGTCACTTCATGGACCACCGCTACTTCGACCTCGACGCCCCGATCAGCATCGCACCCCCACCAGACGCCCCGCCGCCCCCACCGGAGGACGACACGTGAACCGCACCCTGACCATCGCTGTGACCGTCGTGCTGCTGCTGGCCGCCTGCGGCGGTGGGGAGCCGGAGGTGACCGAGGCCGGCACGCTGCCGGCCTCCCACCACGTACACGCCTTGCGGGCAGCTGACGACGGCACCCTGCTGCTGGGCCTGCACGGGGCGCTGTGGCGGTCCACCGACGGCGGGACCACCTGGCAGCAGGCCGGGCTCGAAGGCCACGACGCCATGGCCATCGGCATCGGTCCCGACACCGACGGGCCGATCCTGATCGGCGGGCACGGGGTGCTGGCCCGCGCCGACGACCCGACCGGTGACTTCACCACCCTGTCCCCGTCGGAACTCGGCGAGATCGACGTGCACGCGCTGGCTCAGGCGCCGTCGCAGCCCACGACGGCCTACGCCTTCGAGGTCGCACAAGGACTGTTCCGCAGCGACGACGGAGGCGACACCTGGCAGCTGGTCGCCCCGATCGGCAAGGACTTCGGCCCAGGCGTGACCGCGCTGGCCGTCCACCCCACCGACCCTGACACCCTCCTGCTGGGCGGCGGCGACAGCGGCCTGCTGCACTCCACAGACGGCGGCGCGAGCTCCGAGCAGGTCATCGACGCCGGCACATTCGCCGTCGCCTGGTTCGGCGGTGACGCCGACCGTGTGGTCGCGATCACCGAACAGGGCATCGAGACCTCCGAGGACGCCGGTCGAACCTGGCAGACCGTCACCGAGCACGGGACCCTGCCGGGACAACTCGCCGCGCTCGCCGCCGACGGTCAGGGAGCCATCTGGGTGGTGACCGAGGAGCCCCGCACCCTGCAACGTTCCACCGACGGAGGCGACACCTGGCAGGAGGTCGCCCGTGCCTGACCCGACCCGAGTAGCAGCACAAGATCCCGTTCGAGTCAGGGTTGGCGTTCGCTCCAGACTTGCGCGGCATGGGTGAACGTGATGAGGAACAACCCGCCGACCAGGTTGCCGAAGGTGGCCAGTCCGAGGTTGGCGACGAGGTCGCCGTAGCCCACGTGGCCGCCCAGCCAGATGCCGAACAGGACGTGCAGCGCAGACACGATGACGTGATCGAACGGACCGAGAGCCAGGAAGGTCCCGACCATGTACGCCACCAGGATCCGTGATGCGACGCTGTTGCTCGCCGCGAGCAGGTAGGACAGCAGGGTGATCAGCGCCCCGGCGAGCACCGCTCGGGCCAGGGTGGCCGGCCAAGACTTCGCGGCGACCTCCTCCGCGATCTCGATCAGCACGTCGGACGACCCGTGCGGAAGCGCACCGTCGACGGTCATGACGGCAAGCAGGACGCCGCCACCGACCAGATTGAACACCAGAGTCGTCGACCACAGCACTCCCAGCCGTGACACGTCCCGACCACCGCGGGACTGGATCGCTGCGGCGACCGGGTCGAAGAAGTTCTCGGTGAACAGCTCGGTCCGACCGACGATGAGAAACACCAGGCCGATCGCGAAGGCGAGCGCACCGGCCGCAGTTCCCACACCGTCGCCCAGTGCCGGGGCGACCAGAGCTTCGACGACGCCAAGGGCCACGATGCCGAACACGATCGTCACACCCGCGATGAACGCCGTGGTGATCTGTTCGATGGCTGGCATGTCCAGCCGACG
>CAZHZQ010000130.1:0-6847 GCA_964537235.1 uncultured Actinomycetota bacterium
AGCGCATCGCCCGGGCCAAGGCCAAGGCCGCCTACGTCCGCAAGCAGAAGGCGGAGGCCGGCGAGAAGATGGGGCCGGTCGATCACGAGGAGCAGAAGAAGCGCGCCAAGGAGGCCGGCGTCGGCGCTGGCGGCGATGGTGCCGAGGAGCAGGCCGCGGCCGCGGTCGCCACCCAGGAGGCCCCCGGAGGGCGCCTGACGCCCGAGCAGCGCGCCGCGCGTGTCCAGGCGTCGCTGGGCAACGGTGGCGGCGCCCCGAAGCTGCAGGGCACCGAGGACCACACGCACCGGCTGCTCGCGATGATCCCGCCCGAGGGCATCCAGCAGGTCCGCTCCAAGCAGTCGGACAAGGTCTACACCTGGCCGCACCTGCTGGCCGTCGAGTTCGTCTCGCTGCTGGTCGTCACCGCCGTGCTGCTGGTCGTCAGCTACTTCCTGGACCCGACCTTCCGCAACCTCGCCAACCTGAACCTGACCCCGAACCCGTCCAAGGCCCCCTGGTACTTCCTGGGGCTGCAGGAGCTGCTGCGCTACTTCCACCCGATGATCGCCGGTGTCACGATCCCCGGGGTCGGGCTGATCGTCCTCGGCGGGGCGGCCTACTTCGACAAGAACCCGTCGATGCAGCCCGAGCAGCGCAAGTTCGCGAACATGGCGTTCACCTTCTTCATGGTGTTCTGGACGTGGCTCGTGCTGTTCGGATCCTTCTTCCGGGGCAAGGGCTTCAACTTCGTGTGGCCCTGGCTCGACGGCCTGTTCTTCGAGATGTGAGGTAGGGATGGCCGACACCAAGCTCCCCAAGGTCAAGCGGCGCGACTTCCTGCGCGTCGGGCTGGTCGCGGGCACCCTCGGTTCCGTCGGTGCCTTCGGGGCGGCCGCCCTCGGGTTCATGTGGCCCAACCTCGGCGAGGGGTTCGGCGCGCAGATCAGGGTCGGTGACGCCGGTGAACTCGTCGACCAGATCGCCTCGGAGCGCGCCCCGTTCTACCTCGCGCAGGGTCGTCTGTACGTGGTCACCTGGGACCCCAACGTCCCCGGCGCCGAGGGCCAGTACGGCGATGACCACGCGATCACCGACGGCGGCGTCGGCCTGATGGCGCTGTACCAGAAATGCGTACACCTGGGCTGCAAGGTGCCGTGGTGCCAGTCCTCCCAGTGGTTCGAGTGCCCGTGCCACGGGTCGAAGTACAACAAGTACGGCGAGTGGATGGACGGGCCCGCCCCGCGCGGTCTCGACCGCTTCCCGTCCACGATCGACGACTCCGGGCAGTTCATCGCGAACACCGGGGTCACCTTGAGCGGGCCGCCCCGGACCGCCCGCGTCCTGCAGCAGGAGCCCGAGGGACCCCACTGCGTGGACATCTAGGTTCTGGGCAACTACCGGACTTCGTCCTACTTGAGTTGCAGACCGGCCGAGACAGACACCGAACGTGAGCAGGAGCCGAACGTGAGCAACCGGATCCGAGAGGGATCATGAGCGCAAGGGACATCGCCGTCATCGTGATGCTGGTCGGCCTGGCCGGCTTCGCGGTGGCGTACTTCCTGGTCGGGCCCGGTCGCCGCCGGGGGCCGAAGCCACCGGGCGACATCCCGCTGGCCGCCCGCCCCTACCACTCCGACGACGAACTCGAGTCGTCCGGACTGGAGCGCGCGATGGCGTGGGGCGTCGCCATGGTCATGTTCATGGCGCTGTTCCTGCCCGTCTACTGGCTTCTGGAACCCGAGCGCATCGAGGAGCAGGACCGGGAGTTCTACAAGGAGGACGTCGAGCAGGGGCGGCTCCAGTTCGCGGAGACCTGCGCCAGCTGCCACGGTTCGAACGCCGGTGGCGGGTTCGCGTCGTACCAGATCCCGGACAGCGGCGAGACGATCCAGTGGCCGGCACCCGACCTGACCAACATCGTCGCCAGGTACGAGAACCGGGAGGTCCAACCGCAGGACATCCGCGACTTCATCCGGACCACCATCGAGCGTGGTCGTCCCGGCACGCCGATGCCGGCGTGGAGCGCGGCGTTCGGCGGTGGGATGAACGACCAGGAGATCACCTGGGTCGTGGAGTACATCCTGTCGATCCAGGACGACGAACTGCCGGAGGAGGAGTCCTTCGCGGGGGCCAGTGGCAGTGACATCTTCGACGCGAACTGCGCCCGCTGCCACGGGTTCGACGCCGAGGGCCGCGTGGCGCCCGGTCTGAAGGACTTCTTCGCCCGGTACGGCGGCGAGGACAACGGCCGTCTCGCTGCCCGGACGACGATCGAACACGGGCGGATCGTGCCGACGGGGGCGAACATGCCCGCCTGGGAGGGCGTGCTGAGCGAGTCCGCGATCGACCGGGTCGTCGAGTACATCGCTTCGATCCAGGATGAGGAGTCCGGCCAGTGAACGCGGTCCTCCAGACAACGCTCCTCGCGCTCGAGGAGGGTGTGCCGCCCGATCACATCGCGGCCACGATCGTGCCGATCATCGGCGCGCTGTTCTTCTGTGGCAGCGTCTACATCCTGCTGTGGTCGATCTACGGCGCGAAGAAGGGCGCCCTGGTGTACGGGACGGCGTTCTTCAGCCTCGGTGCGTTGATCGGGGTCTTCTGGTGGTTCGGTGCGCCCGGGACCCCGGTGGCGACCGGACCGACCTACTTCCCCGGCCAGGACTCCGACCGGTACGCCACCAAGTGGTACGCGATGGAGCCCGGATCCGAGCGGGCGGAGAACTTCACGGTCACGAACTCGCTGGAACCGTTCCAGACACCTCAGGACTTCCTCGGTCTCGAGGACGTCCCCGAGGACGAGATCGATACCAACGACCGTTACTCGGCGCTGGCGGGTGATCTCTCGCAGGCGCTCGACCGGATGCTGGCGGTGTACCTCCCGAAGGGAGAGGGCGGCGCCCCGCTGATCGGCGCGAACCGCCGGGCGGAGCTGGTCGAGGCAGCCGGTCAACCACAGGAGGGGGAGACGCCCGCGTCCCCGTTCTTCACCGCGCGTGCCGAGCTCGACGGGGACGGCGACCCGATCATCCTGGTCGCCCGCGATCAGGGGCTGCGCGTGGCTGCCGCCCCGCTGCAGGTCCTCGCCAACTTCTCCTACACGGACGAGTCGGGGGCACCCAAGACGCGCGAGGTCGTGGTCGAGGAGTCCAACTTCTACGCCTTCCAGGATCCCGGCGCGATCTGGTTCCCGTCGGCGATCTGGACGGGCGTGATGGGGATCCTCGCGCTCGGATGCCTGCTCGGGCTGGACCGGTTGGAGCAGCGGGAGAAGCAGACCGTCAAGGAACGCGAGCCCGTCGACGCGAGGGCCTGACCCACCGACGTCCGGACCCCATGCCTCCTCCACCCGTGCGCGTGATGATCGGCCTGTTCCTCCTGGGGCTGGTCGCCGGTGCGTGCGCGGGGTCGCCCGCGTTGGCGGAGTGCGTCGAGGTCCCGGGTGGGCGGTCCTGCGTCGAGGTGATCGCCGAGGAGGCACGGGTCCCGGCGCCCACCCAGCCACTGCCGACGGTCGAGGGGGAGGACGAGCTCAGCCTGGCGGACCTGTCCGGGAAGGTGGTCGTCGTCAACTTCTGGGCCTCGTGGTGCGGTCCCTGCCGCCGCGAGCAACCGGACCTGAACGTGGCCCACGAGCAGCTCGCCGGCGAGGACGTGGCGTTCCTGGGGGTCGACCTGCAGGACAGCCGCGCGAACGCCCAGGCCCACGTCCGCGAGTTCGACATCCCGTACCCCTCGTTGTTCGACCCCGACAGCTCCTACGCGGCGGGCTTCCAGGGCATCAGTCCGCAGGCGATCCCCTCCACCTTCCTGATCGACCGTCAGGGGCGTGTGGCCGCTCGGCTGTTCGGCACCACGAGTGCCGAGGAACTCGCCGCCGTCGTCCCCGTCGTTGCCGAATAGCCTGGTCCCCGTGGATATCGCCGAGATCGTCCGCAGCCTGATCACCGACGCCAACCTGCTCGTGGCCGCGTTCGTCGCGTTCACCGCGGGTCTGGTGTCGTTCGCCAGCCCCTGCGTGATCCCGCTGGTCCCCGGGTACGTGTCGTACGTCACCGGCCTGTCGGGGTCCGACCTCGAGGAGGAGACGACCGAACACCGCGGCCGCGTCCTGGCGGGCTCCGTCCTGTTCGTGCTCGGCTTCGCGGTGCCCTTCACGATGATCGGGCTCGCCGCCGGCACCCTGACGTTCCTCCAGACGAGCACGGCGGCCAAGGTCGTCATGGGGACCGTCGTCGCCCTGATGGGAGTGCTCCTCGCATCAGGTCGGCTCACCTCGGAGTGGCGCGTCACCGAGGAGCTGCCCGGCCGGGGGGTCGCCGCCGCGCCGGTCCTCGGGTTCGTGTTCGGGGTCGGGTGGGTCCCGTGTGTCGGTCCCGCGTTGGGCGCCATCTTCACGTTGGCGGCGTCGGTCAGCGGCGGGGCCACCCGTGGTGGGATCCTCGCGTTCGTGTTCGCCCTGGGGCTCGGACTGCCGTTCATACTCGTCGCGGTGGGCTTCCGTCGCGCGGCCGGAGCGTTGTCGTGGATGCGTCGCAACGGCCGCAAGCTGCAGCTCGCGGGCGGGGGGCTGCTCGTCGCCACGGGCATCGCCATCGCGACCGGCCTGTGGGACCTCTTCATCCGGTGGATGCGTCCCCTGATCAGCGGCTTCACGCCGCCCGTGTAGATGAGCGACCGCCCCGCACGTCCCCGTCCGCTGATCCCCGGTCCCGTCGAGACCGCGGTGACCTTCTGGCGCTGGCTGCGTCGGATGCGGACGGCGCTGTACCTGCTCGGGGCGCTGGGTGTCGCCGTGCTGCTGGCGACCGTCGTCCCGCAGCGTCCCAACGTGCCCGAGACGGTCTCGGCGTGGCTGTCCGGGCGGGAAGGGCCGGGCGTGGCCGTCGCCGAGGTGTTCGCCACCCTCGGCCTCTACGACGTCTTCGCCACGCCGTGGTTCATCGTCCTGCTCGTCCTGCTGTTCACCTCGTTGACCGCCTGCCTGATCCCCCGGGTCCGTGCGTTCTGGCGCACCGCCCGGTACGGACGCCCGCCCCTCGCACGGGACCTCGGCGGACGCAGCCACGCGGCGTCGTTCGCGACCGGTCTCGATCCCGACGAGGCCGCCCGGCGCGCGCAGGAATTCCTCGCCGACGAGCGCTACCGGACGCGCACGGACGCGGAGGATCGATCGCCGGGCGTCGCCCCCGTCCGGTCGGATCCGACCGGGGCGGTCGTCGCGGCACCCGCCGACGACACGACCACGACCTGGTCACACGGCGAACTGGACGAGGCCGATGTCGCCGTCACGGACGCGGTCGGGCGACAGGTCGCGGCCGAGAAGGGCCACATCACCCGTGAAGGCGGATCGCTGGCCTTCCACCTGTCGTTCTTCGCGCTCCTGATCGGGGTCGTGCTCGGCGAGCTGCTGTCGTTCTCCGGCCAGGTCGGGGTGGTCGAGGGCCAGGCGTTCTCGGACACCCGGGTGGCCTACTGGACGGCCGACTCCGGCCGCTGGTGGGGCGACGACGACCACACCGGGTTCCGTCTGCACCTCGACGACTTCGAGGTCGAGTGGACCGACCTCGGCCAGCCGGTCGAGTTCACGTCGCACGTGACCCTCACCTCGCACGACGGCTCCGTCGTCCGCGAGGCCACCACGGTCGTCAACGATCCCCTCGTGTTCCAGGGGATGAAGATCCACCAGCTGGACTGGGGGTGGGCGCCGCGGATCGTGGTCGAGGAGGGCGGCGAGACCGTCCACGACGCGCACGTCACGATGGCGGCCACCGACCAGCCCGGCGTGTGGCGGGGGGTCGTCAAGGCCCCCGCAGCCCGACCCCAGATCGGCATCGAGCTGTTCCTGTTCCCCAGCGCCCCGGAGAACGAGGCCGGTGAGCTGACCCCCACGGGGCGTCCGCAACCCGACGCTCCGGCGGTCGTCTACCAGGTCTGGGAGGGCGACCTCCAGCTGGACAGCGCGCAGGGGGTCGACGAGCTCGACACCGCGCGCATGACCCCGGTGGCCCGGGGTGGCCTGCGGCCCGGCAACAGCACCGAGGTCGTCGACGGTGTGACCCTGCGCTTCCCCCGGTTGGATCAGTGGGTCGGGTTCCAGATCAGCCGTCGGCCGACCGTCCCCCTGCTGCTGGGGGCGGCCACGGTTCTCCTCGTTGGCCTGCTCCCGGCGTTGTACGCTTACCGCCGTCGCATCTGGGTCGAAGCGTCACCGGAGGACGGCACCGGACGGACACGGGTCACCGTTGCCGGTCACGCCTACCAGCGACCCCAGGCGTTCGACGAGGAGTTCCGACGTCTGGTCGCTGCGTTGGAGGGCCGGTTGGAGTCCGGACCCAGTCAGCGCGACCGCACCCGAGAGGTGGTACCCCGATGACCGAAGCGCAGCTCGCAGAGCTCTCGCGGACGCTGTTCTTCCCCTGGACCTTCCTGCTGTACACCGGCGCGATGGTCGCCTACTTCTTCCGTCTGGCGTTCACCAAGATCGACCGGGACGAGGGGGAACGGGCGACCGCCGGTGTGCTGGTCGGGCGTCTCGGCGTCGGACTGCTGTCCCTCGGGCTCGTCGCGCACCTCGCCTCGATCGTGACGCGGTCGCTGGCCGCCGGCGGCCGTGTGCCGCTCGGCAACATGTACGAGTACTCCTCCGTCATGGGCTTCGGGGTCGCGGCCATCGCCCTGCTCGGCGTCCACCTGTGGCAGAAGCGCCCCGAGCTGGTCGGGTTCGTCCTGTTCGGCGGCCTGATGCTCATGGGCTCGGCGATCGTCCTGTACACCGACCCCGGCCCCCTCATGCCGGCGCTGCAGACCCACTGGCTGAAGATCCACACGTTCTCGATGATGGTCTCCTCGACGATCCTGACGG
>CAZHZQ010000131.1:0-1912 GCA_964537235.1 uncultured Actinomycetota bacterium
GTGGACACCGACGACGACTGCACGAGCACGGTCGCCAGGATCCCGGCGAACACGCCGGCGACGGGGTTGCTGACGCTCTCGAGGAGGCCCTCCTGGAACCCGGAGCCGAGCGCGCTGATGCCCTCCTCCAGCAGCCCGATGCCGACGAGGAACGCGTAGAGGAGCACCAGCACGAGCACCGCCCGCGCGGCCGGCGGGATGTCCCGCAGCGGGGCAGGCAGCTCCGCGCGCAGATCCTCGGGCACGTCGTCGGGCAAGGCGGGAGCTCCTCGGGGTCAGCGGCCGGTGCGTCAGTACTCGACGACGGCGTACTCGCGCAGCTTCTCGAGCCGGTGGCGGGCCCGGACCTCGCGCAGCGTCCCGCTCTTGGACCGCATCACCAGCGAGTCGGTGACCGCCGAGTCCGCGTCGAAGGACACCCCGTCGACCAGGCCTCCCCCGGTGATCCCCGTGCACACGAAGAACACGTCGTCGCTGGTGACCAGCTCGTCGGTGGTCAGGACGCGACCGAGGTCGTAGCCGGCGTCCTCGGCGGCCTGGCGCTCCTCGTCGTTGCGCGGCCACAGGCGCCCCTGCATCTCCCCGCCGATCGACTTGACCGCGCACGCGGTGATGACGCCCTCGGGCGTCCCGCCGATCCCGATCAGCAGGTCGATGTCGGCCCGTTGCGACCAGGCGGCACGCACACCGGCGGAGACGTCACCGTGCGAGATCAGCTGCAGCCGAGCGCCCGCCGCCCGGATCCCCCGCTTCAGCTCCTCGTGACGATCTCGCTCGAGCATGATCACGGTGACGTCACGGACCTCCTTGTCCTTCGCCGTGGCGATGGCGGCGAGGTTGTCCCCGATCGGGGCGTCGAGGTCGACCACGCCGGCCGCCGCGGGATCGACGACGAGCTTCTCCATGTACACGCACGGCCCGGGATCGAACATCGTCCCGCGGGGCGACAGCGCGATCACGGCGATCGCCCCGGGGCGCCCCTCGGCCAGGAGGGTGGTCCCCTCGACCGGGTCGACGGCGATGTCGACCCGGGGGGGCTCGCCCGCGCCGACCTGCTCGCCGTTGTAGAGCATGGGGGCCTCGTCCTTCTCCCCCTCACCGATGACGACGATGCCGTCCATGTCGACGGTCTGGAGCATCAGGCGCATGGCGTCGACCGCCGCCTGGTCGCCCGCCTCCTTGTCGCCCCGACCCTGCCAACGACCCGCAGCCAGCGCAGCGGATTCGGTGACGCGGACCAACTCCAGCGCCAGGTTGCGATCGGGACTCTCCTGCGTCATGTCGGTGCAGCCCCCTGCGGTGGGTCGATGATCCGCCCCGGACTGTAGTTGCTGCCGTCCGTGATGCTCGCCGACCCGGCGGCCGCACACGGACACCCCAGCTGCAACCGCAACTATCGTAGACTCGATGGACACTGAGCTCCCTGTCGGAATCCCTGTCGGAATCCCTGTCGGAACACGCGCCGCATGAGCCCCGAGAAGCCGTCCGTGCTGTTCGTCTGCGTGCAGAACGCGGGTCGCAGCCAGATGGCCGCCGCCCTGCTGGAGCATCACGCCCGAGGGCGCGTCGAGGTGCGCTCGGCCGGATCGATGCCCGCAGACGAGGTCCACGACAACGTCAGGGACGTCATGGCCGAGTTGGATCTCGATCTCTCGAACGCGCAGCCCACGGTCTTGACCGACGACGCCGTCCGGGCCTCCGACGTCGTCGTCACCATGGGCTGCGGGGATGCGTGCCCGGTGTACCCCGGCAAGCGCTACCTCGACTGGGAGCTCACCGATCCGTCGGGGCGGTCGGTGGAGGAGACGCGGGAGGTCCGCGACGAGATCGACCGGCGCATCCGCCGGCTCCTCGACGAGCTGCTCGGCGAGGACGCCGCCACCTCTTGACGCACGGTCGGTGGCAGTTGACG
>CAZHZQ010000131.1:2012-6828 GCA_964537235.1 uncultured Actinomycetota bacterium
ACGGTCGGTGGCAGTTGACGCTCAGCAGCAGGCGCTCATGGCCTCGGCGTCCTCCAGGACCGTGTAGACCTCCCAGCGGGCGCCGTCGGGGTCGGTGACCCAGACCTTGTCCTGCACCGCGTAGCAGCAGGTCTCCGACTCGCGGACGTCCGTGCTCAGGCCGGTCGCGGCGAGCCGCTTGGTCGCGAGCTCGACCTCGTCGGTCGAGGCGACCTCGACGCCGAGGTGGTTGAGCGTCGCGCCCGCCCCCTCCCCCTCGATCAGGACCAGCTTCAGCGCCGGCTCGTCGATGGCGAAGTTGGCGTAGCCGTCGCGGCGCTTGGCCGGTTCGGCATCGAACAGCTTCCCGTAGAAGTCGATCGCCGCCTCCAGGTCCGAGACGTTGATGGCGAGCTGGATGCGTGACATCGTCTGCTCCTCTCGTATCGATGACGTTCGATGTGCTGTCCGCCCTGGCGTTCGATGTATAGATGTCGGTCGATATGGTACGGATACATCGACGCTTGTCAATGCATCGCCTAGACTCCCGGCGAGAGGGAGGTGGCCCATGGAGGTCCAGGAGATCGAACGCTGCTGCGAGCCGGTGTTCACCGCAGCGCTGGACGAGACCGACGCCGAGGACCTGGCCGCGGCCTTCAAGGTCGTGGCCGACCCGGTGAGGCTGCGGTTGCTGTCGCTGATCGCCAACGCCGACAGGGGCGAGGTGTGCGCCTGCGACCTGGTCGAGCCGCTGGGGCGGAGCCAGCCGACGGTCAGCCACCACCTGAAGATCCTGGCCGAGGCCGGACTGGTCGAGCGTGAGAAGCGGGGTCGCTGGGCCTGGTACCGGGCCGTCCCGGAGCGCATCACGGTGCTGCGTGACGCGCTCGAGGTACCGAGCGGTTCCTGATCAGGGCCCGGATACGCGTGCGCTGCCAGCGGGCTCAGCCGGCCGGTACGAGGCCAACGGCGGACGCCATCAATCCGACCATCGCGCCGCCGAGTACCAGCCAGGCCGAGTTGAGCCGGAACTGCCACAGCGCGACGCCGGCCGCGACCACCAGGATCGCGGTCACGGGGTCCACGATCGCGTCGCCGCCCAGCTGGATCAGCACCCCGGCCATCAGCCCGAGCGCCGCCGCGTTCACCCCGTCGAGGAGGTCGGCGGTCCACTCCTGCTCACGGACGCGCGGGAGCACCTTCGTGAGCGCCCCGACGAACACGAACGCCGGCAGGAAGATCCCGATCGTGGCGACGACCGCCCCGGGCAACCCCCCGAGGACGTAGCCGATGAACGTCGCGGTCGTGAACACCGGGCCGGGGGTGAACTGCCCGATCGCGATCGCGTCCAGCAACTGGGTGTTCGTGAGGACGCCCATCTGCTCCACGAGATCGTTGCGGAGGAACGCGAGCAGCACGTACCCGCTGCCGTAGAGGACCGCCCCGACCTTCAGGAACGCGAGGAACAGCCGCCACAGACCGATCGGGGTCGTCGCGTCCTGTGCGGCGACCGCCACGGGCGGGAGCAGGAACACGATGCCGCCGGCCGATCCTCCGTCCCAGCGGCGGTCGGCCGCCCGGACGGCGAACACCAGCGCGGCGCCGACCGCGAGCAGGGCGATCTCGTTGACACCGAGCAGGTACAGGATCCCGACGCCGAGAGCAACGGCGCCCTGCAGGATCCCGCCGAGCGCGGTCCGGCCGAGCTTGACCAGCGCCTGGACGATGATCGCGATCACCACCGGCTTGATGCCGTACAGCAGGGCCTCGCCGCTGGGGGTGTCCCCGTACCGCACGTACGCCCAGGCCAGCGCCCACACGATCAGCGCCGCCGGGAGGATGAAGGCCGACCCGGCGACGATCAGCCCTCGCCATCCGGCCCGGTGGTGGCCGACGTGCATCGTCATCTCGGTGGAGTTCGGACCGGGGATCAGGTTCGTGAGGCCGATCAGATCCACGAACCGCTGGTCGTCCATCCACCGACGACGCGTCACGACCTCGTCGTGGGTCATGGCGATGTGGGCGGCCGGCCCGCCGAAGGCGATCACCCCGAGCTTGCCGAACAGCTGGACGAGCTCGACCAGCCGTTGCCCCCGGTCGGTGGCACCGCTCACTGGGGCCGCTGCCGGATCGACAGCACGTTGCCGTCCGGGTCGGTGAACCACGCCATTCGTGTGCCGTCCGGGGCGGTCCACACGTCCGCGTCGTCCTGCTCGAGGTGGTCGTACCGCTCGAAGTTGACCCCGGTGGTGCGCAGCGAGCGCATCGTCCCGTCGAGGTCGTCGACCCACCACCCGAAGACCGTGAACGGCTGGGGGGTCAGCTCGTCGACCCTGGTGATCCGCAGCGAGGTCCCGGCGCAGTCGAACACCAACGCGTAGCCGTCGTCCTCGACGAACGGCAACGCCAAGGTCGTCCCGTAGAACAGCCGGGCGCGCCCGGCGTTCGTGGTCGGCACGATGGCCGTCGCATCCTGGCCGGCGAGCATGGCACCTCCGGTGATCTGGGGGCGGTCGACGGTGGGTCAGAGGCGGTCGGGGTCAGGCCTCCTGGGCCGCCTCGGGCATGCCGAACGCGCCCGGCCGGGGCGGTGGGGCGCCGGACTCGACGTGCGACCGCAGCGCGTCGTTCTCCCAGGCGACCCGGTCCGGGACGCCGGCGAACACGTTGAGGACGTTCTTGAGCCGCTCCACGGCCGCCCGGTCCCGCGACGCGACCGTGGTCAGCCAGTCGAGCGCCGCGTCCTGGGCGGCACCGTCCTCGACCAGTCGCTGCACGAACCCGACGGCGTGAGCTTCCTCGGCCGGGACGTCGCGGCTGGACAGCACCCAGTCCTTCGCGGTGCCGAGCCCCACCAGCCCGACCGTTCGCGCGGCCCCCACCGGGATGCCGTATATCGCCCCGGGGAAGCGGAACGTCGCGGACGCCCCCGCGACGCGGACGTCGCAGGCGGCCGCCGCCTCGGCGCCACCGCCGACGGCGTAGCCCTCGACGGCCGCGGCCGTGGGCTTGTCGTGGGTGGACAGCGACTCGTAGAACGTGGTGAACAGCTCGTTGCGCCGGACGCCGTCGTCGTCCAGTTCCTCGCGGACGTCCGCACCGGCACTGAACACCTCCGATCCGCCGGTCAGCAGGAGCCCACGCACCTGGTCGTCCTCCGACGCCTCGTGGAGCGCGTCAACCAACGCCATGAGCAACGCCGTGTCCATCGCGTTGCGGGCCCCGGGCCGGTGCATCCGCAGCACGGCGATCACGCCGTCGTCGACGGCACGGCGCTCGATCTGCAGGACGTCGGCCACGGGAGGCTCCGATCGATCGGCGGGCGGCGACAGCGGCAGCCTAACCATCGGGAGGAAGACCGGGATCGACGAGGGCGCTCGGCTGCCCCGGATCAGAAGGAGGTAGCGGCCAGCTCCGCCAGCGGACTGCGCTGGCCCTTCGCCAGCGTCACGTGCCCGAACAACGGGTGCCCCTTCATGCGCTCGATCAGCGCCGCCATCCCGCCGTACGGGGAGATGTAGGGGTTGTCGACCTGCGACAGGTCCCCGCAGAACACCACCTTGGACCCCTCGCCCATCCGCGTGAGGATCACCTTCAGGGTGGACAGCTCGAGGTTCTGCGCCTCGTCGATGATCACGTACTCGTCGGTGATCGAGCGCCCGCGCAGGTAGGTGATCGCGGCCATCTCGAGCTGGTTGCGGTCCAGCAGCCCCTCGACCGCGCGCTGCGCCCCGCGGGCATCGTTCCACTGTCCCTGGCTGTCGCGCCGGAACAGCGCGTACAGGTTGTCGTAGACGGCAGCCATCCACGGGGCCAGCTTCTCGTCGAGGTCGCCCGGCAGGTAGCCGACCTCCTGCTTGCCCACGGCGACCAGCGGGCGGTAGACGGACAGCCGCCGGTAGCGCTGCGCCTCGATGACCTGCTCGAGCCCCGCGGCCAGCGCCAGGAACGTCTTGCCGGTCCCGGCCATGCCCATCATCGACACGCACGGCACCTCCTCGTCCAGCAGGAGGTCCAGCGCGTGGGTCTGCCGCGCGTCGCGCGGGTGCACCCCGAACGCCGAACGGTGACCGTGGACCTTCAGCAGCCGCACCGGGTCGGTCGACACCACCCTGGCGAGCCCACCCGACGCGATCAGCGCACACCGGTTCACGACGAGGTCGCCGTCGGTCGGATCAGCATCGAGCGTCACCTGCCCCTCCCGGTGCAGGGTGTCGACGTCGGCCGGCTCGAGGTCGAGGTCGACGATCCCGTCGTAGCGCTCCCCGACGCGGACCGTGTCCCCACGGTAGTCCTGGGTCCGCGCCCCGAGCTGCGCGGCCTTGAGGCGCAGCGCCGCATCCTTCGTGACGAGCACGCCGCCGGTCCCCAGGGCGGTCGCGAGGATCCGGTGGTCCGCCCGGGTCGGCTCGAGGTAGGGCGGCAGCTCGACGTCGAGGTGGTTGGACTCGACCCACAGCCGCCCCTCGCCCGGCAACGGCACCGCGTCGGACAGCGACCCCCCGTTGGCGACCCGCAGGTCCTCGAGCAGACGGACGGCCTGGCGGGCGTTCGCCCCGACCTCGTCCATCCGCGATTTCTGCCGGTCCAGCTCCTCGACCACGACGAGCGGCACGATCACGTCGTGCTCGGCGAAGCGGTACAGCGCGTTCGGATCCGCCAGCAGCACGCACGTGTCCATCACATAGCAGGTGCGCTGCCGCGGTTCGTCGCCGTCACCGGCGACCGCCACCGTGCCCAGACCCTCCGGAACGACGGACGCCGCCAGATCGGCGGCGTCGGTGGCGGCGGGGTCGGACTCGGCTGGTGTGCCGTCCGGGGCTCCTCGTGGTGGTCG
>CAZHZQ010000132.1:0-6771 GCA_964537235.1 uncultured Actinomycetota bacterium
GGATCTCGCCGAGCCGACGTCGTGGACGTGTCCGGGACGATGCCACGGGACCTCCCGTCGATCGGTCTGTCGGGGGACGTGCGGATCCGTGCGGGGACGTGCGCCCGCACCCGAAGTGGTCGGCACCATCCGACGGTACCTGTAGGAGGCGCGCTGGAGGCGACGGCGCGCAGGTAGCCTCCCGGCCCCCGCTCTCGCGTTCCCCGGAGGCCCCACCCCGTGTCCCGACGTCCGCGCCCGCTGCTGCTGGCGCTCGTCGTCCTGCTGCTGTCGGCCTGTCAGGTCCGGATGGCCACCGACATCGCCGTCGAACGGGACGGCTCGGGCACCTTCGAGTTCGCCGTGTCCATCGACGAGGAGTTGGCCCGGGACCTCCGCGAGGCCGGGGTCGACCCCCTCGAGGGCCTCGAGGACGTGCAGGGAGGTCCGTGGGAGCTCGTCCGCGACGACCCGTCCGATGGCGGCGTCGGCGTCCGTCTGCGGGCGGAATTCGAGGACCCCGAGCAGCTCGGCGACCTGGCCGACGACCTGCACGCGGAGCTGGACCGCGACGACCTCCGGGTGCACGACGGGCTGGAGCTCGAGCGGCGCGAGGACGGGTCGATGGCGTTGTCCGGTCGCGTGGGGCTGCGCTTGCCCGCGGCGCCGGGGGCGGAGGGCGCGGGGGTGACGTTCGATGCCGACGACCTGCGGCGCCTGCTCGAGGAACGGGGCGAGGAGTTCGTCCGCTACGACGTGCGGGTCACGCTGCCCGCGGAGCCCGTCGAGCACGACGCCGACGAGGTCGACGGCAACAGCCTGGTGTGGCACGCGCCGGTGACCGACATGCGCGCTGTCTCCGCCGTCTCGGCGGCGCCGGGGACCTCGCCGGTCCTGATCGCCGTGGCGGTGGGGCTGGTCGCCGCGGTGGTGGCCGGCGTCGGCGCGGTCGTGTGGCGCCGCCGCCGTTCGGTCAGCTCTGGGGGGTGAGCTCGACCATCTTGCAGGTGGCGCGCCACCGCTCGAGGGCGTCGTGGCCGTCGACCAGGTTGAGCCGGTTGGACAGCCCGGTCTCGGCGATCTCGGCGAACTCCTCGGAGTCGTTCTCGACGATGCGGACCGAGGCCGGGACGGTGCCGACCGACGCCCGCACGTCCTTGCTGCGTGCGGTGAGCTCCACCTCGTCCGCGTCGTCGATGTTCGTGAGGTCCTGCTCGTCGGGACCGGTCAGCACGAACACCTTCCCGTCCTGGTAGACGAACCACGCGGGCCGCGTGACGGTGCCGCCCCCCGGCTGGGGGATCGTCAGCCAGATGATGTCGCTCTTCTTCAGCGTCGACGCCAGCACGTCCGGCATCACGCCGGCCGCCCTGGCGGAGTCCGGGGCGTTGATGAAGACCGGGATGCGCCCGGTCTCGACGTCGCTGACCAGGAACACCATCGTGTGCTCGTCGGCGCTCGACAGCACCGGCGCCTCGCGCACGACGTCGCGGTACCGGTCCTCGAACATCTCGCCGCGCAGGACCACGCGGGCGTACTCGTGCTGGTAGACGACATCGCCGTCCGGCCCGAGGATCGCGAAGGACTCGTCGTAGTGGCCGGCGGGAGCCCGGTACACGCGGTCGACGACGAACGGTCGGGCGTGTGACGGCAACTCGCCCCGGACCACGATGGCCGGATCGATGTTGCCGGTCTCCTGGTCCCAGGTCTCGTGGTCGAACACCACGGCCGACAGCAGTTCGACGTTCAGCATGCGTGGTCCCGCATCTCGGTCCCGATCATGTCCTGGCGAGCGGAGTATAGAGGCGGTCGGCGCACCCCCCGCGACGACGCGCGATCTGCCGATGTCGTGTGCGGGGCGGGCGCCACCATGGCACGCTGCTGCCATGCGATCGTTGGTCAGGACCCTGTCGGTCACGCTGGTCGCGGCGGTGCTCGCGTTCGGGGCGCCCGCGACCGGCATCGCTGACCACGCCGCCATCGTCCGCGTGGACGGTGCCACCCGCGTGCACACCGCGGCCGGACTGTCACAGACGCTCGGGGGATCGCCCTCCGACGTCGACACCGTGGTGATCGCCCGGGCCGACCGTTACGCCGACGCGCTGGCCGGCGCCCCGCTCGCGGCGTCGCTGGACGGTCCGCTGCTGCTGACCGGCCGGGACCGGCTGTCCGACGCCACTGCGGACGAGATCGATCGGCTCGGCATCTCGACCGCGATCGTCCTCGGAGGTACGGCGGCGGTGTCCCAGCAGGTCGTCGACGACCTGCGGTCACACGACGTCGACACCGTCCGACGGATCGGTGGCGCCGACCGGTTCGAGACCGCCGCTCGGGTGGCCGCCGAGCTCGACGGCGCCCACGTCTACGTGGTCGAGGGGATCCACGCCGACCCCTCCCGCGGATGGCCCGACGCGATCGCCGCGTCCGGGTTGGCCGCCCACCGGGTCCGTCCGATCCTCCTCGTCGAACAGGATCAGTTGCCCCCGGCCACCCGTCGGTTCCTGCGCGACCAGGGGACCGGATCGGCGATCGTCATCGGTGGGACGGCGGCCGTGGGCGACGAGGTCATGGCGCAGATCGCGGATCCCGACGACGACGGTGACACCGACGTGCGGGTCCAGCGCGTCTCGGGCTCCAGCCGGTACGAGACCTCGGTGGCGGTCGCCCAACGGTCGATCGATGCCGGGGCGGATCCCGCACGCCTGTGGCTGGCGACCGGGACGAACTGGCCGGACGGTCTCGCGGCAGGTGCCGCGGTGGGGGCCACCGGGGGTGTCCTGCTGCTGGTCGACGGCGCCCAGCTGTCGGCCGCCGGGGCGTCGTGGTCCTGGATCGCCGAGCACGCCGCGGACACGTCCACGCTGGGGCTGGTCGGCGGGGAGGCGGCGATCGGCCCGCACATCGCGCTGGCCGCCCGTCAGGTCGTCGAATCCGGGGTGCCACCGAGGTTCGGGACCTTCGCTGCGGAACGCGCCCGTTCGTTCGCGGCGGACCTGGCCGACGAGATCGGCCCCAGGCCCGGGGGCAGCAGCGCGGAGACGGCCGCCGCCCAGCGGCTCTCGGACGCCTTCGGAGCCGCCGGGTGGACGGCCGTCACGGAGACGTTCCCGCTGCCGCAGGGAGGGACGTCGCGCAACGTCGTCGCGTGGCTCGGTGCCGCCGACCCGCGCGGGGCGCCGCACGTCGTGATCGGGGGTCACATCGACACCGTCGAGGACTCGCCGGGCGCCAACGACAACGCCTCGGGTGTGGGCGCGATCGTCGCGTTGGCCGAGGAACTGGCGGACGAGCCGACGCCGGTGCCGGTCGTGCTCGTCGGGTTCGGTGCCGAGGAGTTCCAGCCGTCCGAGCCGCGCCAGCACCACATCGGATCAGAGGCGTACGCCGCCGCCCACGCGGACGAGGTGGCCGGGATGGTCTCGGTCGACATGATCGCCGTCGGCTCGCCGACCTGTATCTGCTGGTGGCGCGACGGGACGTCGACCGGTGCCGCCCGGCTCGACGCCGTCCGCGCGGCCGCCGGGCTCATCGGCTTCGAGGTCGAGGAAGGGGGGGACGTCTCGGACCACGGCCCGTTCGCACGCCGCGGCGTTCCCGCGGCCCTGCTGTCCACCCCCGCGGACTCGCGCTACCACACCCCGGACGACACCTCCGAGCACCTCGAACGCGAGACGATCCGACGTTCCGGCGACCTGACGCTGGCGCTCGTCCGGTCGCTGACCGCCGACGACCGCGGCGGTCTGCGATCCAGCCCCTGACGCGGACAACGACCGCAGGGCGACCTCAGGGCGCGAGGTCGACGTCGTGCTCGTCGAGGAAGTCCAGCAGTCCCGGCGTCGTCTGGACCTCCTCGAGATCGGCCCGGCCCATCCAGCGCACCTCGTCCGCGTCGTCGCCGGCCTCCAGCGAACCCCCGACGATCTCGGCGCGCAGGGCGACGATGACGTAGTGGCGGTCGCCGGCCACCACCTCCGCCACCCCGACGAGATCGCCCACCTCCACCGCGAGGCCCGTCTCCTCCGACAGCTCCCGCCGGACCGCCTCGGCCAGGCGTTCGCCCCGTTCGAGCTTGCCGCCCGGCAGGGTCCACCGTCCGCGCGCGGGGTCGTTGCCGCGCCGCACGACGAGCAGCCGTCCGCGGTCGTCCTGGACGATCCCACCCACGCCGACGACCGGAGGGGACGCTCCGTCAGGATCCGACATGCGGTCTAGCCTACGGATGGGCGGATCAGGAGGATGACGTGGCCGACGCCACCGAGCTCGAAGCCATACGCAGGACGGCGCGGGACTTCTGCGACCGTGAGCTGCGACCGGGGGTCGCCGACCGCGACCGCGCGGAGGAGTGGGTCCCCGACCTGGTCCCGAAGATGGCCGAGGTCGGGTTCCTCGGGGCGACCTTCCCCGAGGAGCTCGGGGGGATGGGCCTCGATGCCCACGGCTACCGGGTCGTCATGGAGGAGCTCGGGGCCGCCGACTCCTCCATGCGTTCCACCACCTCCGTCAACGTCGGCCTGGTCGGCGGCAGCATCATGCGGTGGGGGACCGAGGAGCAGCGGCAGGAGTGGCTGCCGCGGTTGGCGGCCGGTGAGCTCGGGGCGTTCGGGCTGACCGAGCCCGGGGCCGGATCGAACCCGTCGCAGATGACGGCGACAGCCGTCCGTGACGGCGGCGACTGGGTGATCGACGGCCAGAAGATCTTCATCTCCAACGGCACGGTCGGGGCGCTGACCATGGTGTTCGCCCAGGCGCTCGACGGCGGCGACGAGCGCGGGATCACCTGCTTCCTCGTGCCGCAGGACGGCGACGGGTACGACGCGAGGCAGATCCACGGCAAGCTCGGACTCCGCGCCGGGGACACCGCCGAGATCTTCCTCGACGGTGTCCGCGTCCCCGAGGACGCGGTCCTCGGGGAGGTCGGCAGCGGGATGAAGGTCGCCCTGTCCGCCCTGGACGACGGCCGGTTCTCGCTGGCCTCCGCCTGCGTCGGCATCGCCCGGGAGGCGCTGGAGGTCAGCCTGCGCTACGCCGGCGAACGCGAGCAGTTCGGTCGCGCGATCGAGTCGTTCCAGCTGATCCAGGAGCTGCTGGCCGAGATGCACGTCGACGTCGAGGCCGGGCGCGCGCTGTGCGTGAACGTCGCCGACAAGAAGGGGTCCGGCGAGCGCTACACCCTCGAGTCGTCCACCGCGAAGCTGTTCTGCACCGAGGCGTCGATCCGGTGCGCCGACAAGGCCGTGCAGATCCACGGCGGGTACGGCTACATCGACGAGTACCCGGCCCAACGGCTGCTGCGCGACGCCCGGGTCACCACCCTGTACGAGGGCACCTCCCAGATCCAGAAGCTGCTGCTCGGACGTCAGCTCACCGGCGTCTCCGCGTTCACCTGACCATGCGACGGGACGACCTCACCTGATGTACGACCTGCACACCCACACCACGTTCAGCGACGGGACCACCTCTCCCGAGGACAACGTCGCGTTGGCGCTCGAGGCCGGCCTGGCCGGCCTCGGGGTCACCGACCACGACACGGCAGATCCGTGGGACCGCGCGCGCGAGGCCGCGGCCGGCACCGGGCTCGAGATCGTGCCCGGCGCCGAGCTGTCCGCCGAGCTCGACGGCTACAGCGTGCACGTCCTGGGTTTCTGGTTCGATCCCGACCACGACGCGCTGTCGACCGAGATGGACCGGATCTTCAACGAGCGCGACCGCCGCGCCGTGGACATCGTCCGCCGCTTCCGGGACGAGCTCGACATCCCCATCACGATCGACCGGGTCCGTGGGATCGCGGCCGGGGCTCCGGTGGGCCGCCCGCACATCGCCACCGCGGTCGTCCAGACGGGCGCTGCCGAGGACACCACCGAGGTGTTCGATCGCTGGCTGCACGACGGCGGTCCCGCCTACGTCCCCAAGTACGCGGTCGATCCGAGCCGCTGCGTCGAGCTGATCGTGGCGGCGGGGGGAGTGGCGGTGCTGGCGCATCCGGGGCTCTACGGCCCGTCGGGGGACGGACGTTCGGGTGCCGGGGTCGCCGACGAGGTCATCGCGGCCATGGTCGACGTCGGCCTCGCCGGCATCGAGGCCGACCATCCCGATCACGACGAGGAGCACCGCGAGCGCTACCGCGCCCTCGCACGTGACCTCGGCCTGGTCGTGACGGCCGGCTCGGACTTCCACGGCGACCGCAAGGACCTGCAGCTCGGGCAGGCCGCCACGCCCACCGGGCGCGTGGAGCAGCTGCGGGAACGACTACCGGAAACGCGACGGGCCGAGTACGGTTGAGCACCCGGAGTAGCGGCTGACGTAGGAGGAACATCCCCGTGGGGGAAGCCGTGCAGAAGGCCCGCAAGGTCGTGCCACTGCCCACGTTGCAGATCCGCAGCGGTCCCGAGGCAGGCGAATCGATCCCGATCGAGCACGATGACGCCACCCTCGGTCGTCGCGAGGACAACGCGTACGTCCTCACCGACCCGCGCGTCTCGCGCGTCCACGCCTCGATCCGCAGGGAGGCCGGAGCGGTCATCGTCACCGACCTCGGCAGCAGCGCCGGCACCAAGGTCAACGGCGAGGAGATCACCGGCCCGCGCGTGCTGCGTCACGGCGACCGGGTGGCGTTCGGTCCCGTCGATGCGGTCTTCGAGGATCCGGCGATGGCGGCCGCGCAGGAGGACGCCACGATGGTCCTCGAGATCCCGAAGGTCGAGACCGGCCCGCACCTGTCGCCGCGCCAGCAGCAGGTCCTCGAGCTGATGGCGGAGGGCATGACCAACAGCGAGATCGGCGACGAGCTCGGCG
>CAZHZQ010000133.1:0-6711 GCA_964537235.1 uncultured Actinomycetota bacterium
GTTTCGCGGTTCCGGGGTTCTGCGCGTCGGGGCGGTTGCGATCAAATCGCGATCACAGCGTCAGTGATCACGTGCGCGACTGTTCGACCCCGCATCGATCGCGGCCCGGATGGTGCAGCACAGGCGCTCCGGGTCAGCTCCCAGGCGACTCACAGGCGACGGAGGCCGGTGAAGACCGACGCTTCCGCAGGCGGCGGTGGCCAGCTCGAGCGGTACGGCCGGTCCAGTTGGTCGTCCAGTGGTCCATCGCCGCGGGATCCCCGGAAGACCGGCGGCCACACGTGCTCGAAGACGCTCTCGAGGTGGAAGTACCGGTCGAGACTCGCTGTCTCGAGGTGGAGTTCGCTATCCGCCTCGAACCAGAACAGGGCCCGGGGTCCACGGCGATCCTCCGACCGTGACGACGTACGCGAACACGGCCCCGACGCTCACGAACGTGGCAACCCGCCCAGCGCTCGAAGGCCTCGCGGTCGTGGACACGGAAGACGCCGTGAACGAAGGACGCGCGTTCACCCTCCGGCGTCAGCCACATGCCTGGCCGCAGGTCATCGGGATCGAGCGGCAGTGGCTCGGCAAGCTCGGCGAGCCACTGCCTTCTCGTCGGATCGCCAGGTGAACCGGCGCACAACGGGCAGGCGTCGTGCAGCACCGCGAGACGGTGTAGTCGCTCCTGTTCTTTGCCTTCGAGGGTTCCGGCATCCCATCGCAGGGGAACCGGCAGGTCCGGAAGAGGGGCGGGGTCAGGGAGTTCGATGGCGTCCATGTCCGAGGACCGTAGGGAAGGGCGTCGAGGGCGGTCGGTCCTGCCGCGATGGACCTATGGACAACGTCCGAGCTACCGTTTCCTCTAGGAGGTGACCGTGGCTGGCATGCGTGCCGAGGTGGAGCATCACCGTGATGAGTTGATCGCCGCCGCCGAGCGCCCCGGGACGAGGACATCCGTCGTGAGGCTGTGCCGCTGTGACCCGTGGCGATCGGCCCCGGCATCCCGGCGTGCCGTGGCGCGATCTGGCCCGGATCGATCCCGATGATGTAGGCGAGGGTTGAACGTTGGCGCGAACATGGCTGTCGATCCGGGTCGACCTCGTCGAGGGACACGCACGGCCGTTGTGGCCACGCCCAGGTCGGGTGCTGCTGGCACGTCCGGGGATGACGTTCCGCATGTTGGCAGACGCGATCAACGATGCGTTCGCGCGGTGGGACCTGTCCCACCTCCACGCTTTCACCCTCGCGGATGGAACGCGCATCACGATCAAGGGTCCGTGGGATGATGACTGGAACGAAGCTGAACTGGACGACACGCGCGAGAAGCTGACCCGTCTGTCGCTGGGTGAGCAGTTCGTCTACGAGTTCGACATCGGTGACGGCTGGATGCACCTGTGCACGGTGGCCGACGAGAAGGTCGACCCTCACGAGGTGTACGGCGAGGCGCCCGATCGGCCCGCCGAGTACTTCGGTTGGGGTGCGATCCCCGACCAGTACGACCGGCGCTGGGACGGTGACGATGGACAGTCGCCACCGCCACTCGCCCCCGACCCCCCGCTATCAGACCTCCCGGACCTGCATCCCGGATGGGGTCGCGATGCGCAGTCGGTCAGCGACGGAAGCGAGTTCGGCGGTTTCGACGATGGAGTCCTCGTCCCGGGGCCTTGGTTCGGTCGGGGCGGCGAACCAGGAGGACGAGAGCACCAACCGTGGGTAGGGGAGTCGGTCCAGCAGTTGCGGGGTGCGGTCCGTCGAAACGAGGCGGTTGCTGTCGTCGATCTGCTCACCGGTCGGGACCCGTTCGCGGTCGCGCACCTGGCGGGACCTGGACTGATCCATGCGGTCGAGGTCGGCCACGATCCCGCCGGCGTCATCGTCCATCGTCTGCTCCCGCGACTCCGTGACCGCGGGTGGCTGGGCGATGACGAACTGGCGGACGAACTCGAACGTGCGGTCCGGGACGAACCGAGCCCGTTGCGTCCCACGCCGGTTGAGCTCGATGAGCTCGCGTCGCACCTGGAGGGACCGACCGACTTCTACGGAGGCTGGAAGCTGGAGATCGCGACTGGAGACTTGTGGCCGAACGACCCCGAGGGCATCGCCGGGATCGAACGGCCAGATGACTTCGATGATCCGGATGCATTCGTTGGAGTGGTGGCGCTCGGCTCGAAGCCTGGCTATCGGGACATGGAGGACTTCATCACCACGGTCACCGATGAGCGTCTCGCGGAGCGCTTGGGGGTCGCCATCCAGGGCAAAGGTGCGTTCCGTCGCTTCCGGGACACCCTCTACGAGGACGAGTTCTGGTGGGACGTGTGGCTCACCTACTCCTCCGAACGGCAACTCGCCAGGGCACGCTGGTGGCTCGCCGACATCGGGTTACGGCCCGCCGCGATCGGTGACTGAGCACTCGGGTCAGGTCGGACGGGCGATGGTGACCTGGAAACCCTGGGGGCAGCGTTGACGAAGCCGTTGTCGATTGTCTCGCCGTGCGCGTCCAGCCGTTCCCAACCGGCGAGTTCGCTGGTGGTGCGGACGTCGAGCACCGGGTTGGCGGTCAGCTTCGGGACGAGGGTGCGGATGGTGGCGTCCTCGCGGGAGCCGGTGACGGCGGGCAGACCGGGGACGGCTTCCGGGGGCGGGGGGACGTAGCGGGCGTCACGGGGGCTGTAGTCGGACCCGCCGATCCAACTCTGTACGTCGCGGACCTGACCGGCCCCGTCCTCGTCTGGCAGCAGCGCCTCGTGGATGAGGTGGAACGTGTCGACGGTCAGGTCGTCGTCCTGCCTGGCGGCTCGTACGGCTGCGACCTGTCCGGCCGACCGTTTCGACGGGAACCCGGCCAGCGCGCGGCCTACCTGGCGCTGACCGAGTCCCGCCGCGGGACTCGTCCCGGCTGGGTCGAGCGCCAGACGGCCTCGTCGGACTCGAACGCAGGCCACGCCGGCTGCCCTGCGGCCATCCGACAACCTTTCAAGCCGCCCCCGTCACCTGAAAGGATACCCGAACAGCCTTTCATGTGGGCCGACGTCCTGAAAGCAGCACCAGGTGCAGGTAGAAGTCGCGCGCCTCGTGGGTACAGGCCTCAGGGTTCGGTGCCTTGGCGCCTTCGCCGCAGGTTTTATCGGGTGTCGAGTTGGTCGTGGACGGTGTGGCTGATGGCGGATGGGCCGCCGAGCACGAGGCGGGGGTCGAGGCGGTGGTTGTGGTCGGCGAGGAAGCTGACGACCTCGGGGGCGTGGTTCAGGGCGGTGTCCTGCGCGCCCTGGTCGTCGGTGACCGTCACCACCACCTGGTAGACCCCGTCGTTTGCGAACACGTGCGCAACCTGAACCCCCGATGCGGACGTGCCGTCGCCCAGCGTCCACGCGTAGCCGACGATGGTCCCGTCGGGGTCGGAGCTGGCCGAGGCGTCGAACACCAGCGTCTGGCCCTCGTCACCCGACACCGGACCGTCCAGGTGCGCCACCGGCGGCTGGTTGGCGGGCTCGTCGTCGATGATCATGCCCGTGGCCCGCGCACGGCCCAGCGTGGCGTGGTCTGACACCCCGGACAGTTCCACCAGCACCGTCTCGTCACCCTCGGCATCCGGGTCGTCGTGCACCGGAACGCGGACCTGGCGGCCCACCACCCCGGGCTTGAACTCCAACGTGCCTGACACCGCCGAGTAGTCGGCCCCCGCAGTCGCGGTGCCATCGACCGTCGTGTAGTCGACCGAGATCGGGTAGGGCGACATCCCCGACAACGTCACCGCGAACACCAACTCGCCCGCACCCGCATCCCCCTCGACCACCGAGGCGTCCACGGCCGCCACCGACGGCAACACCGCCGCCACGAGCAGCGGATCGTCGGCCGCATCCGCCCAATCCCCGTCATGGTCGAAATAATCATCCCGGTTGATGTCGAGGATCTCATCGCCGAGAGCCAGATCATTGTCCGAAAAGAGCACGTCGTAGCCGACATCCGGCTCTCCGATGCCCATCGCTTCGTGTATCGGCGTGCTGCAAACATGGCCCGTATTGATCCCGTCACCGCAGTAGTGGGGGGCCTCTGGGCCGACGATGTATGCGGTGTGGAGGACTTCATGTACGGCGACCGAGTCGGACTGCCCAGATGTCAGTGGGTCCGTCGCAAAATCGTTACCGCAATCCGTGTGGAGATATACGACGGCGACGTCCTTTGCTTGCCCACATAGCCCGCTCGTCCCACTCGTGACGTAGACCAGATACCGCTTGTCGTTCTCATTGAGTCTGTGTTCCTCGATCTCGTCCTTGACCTTGTCGTAGGTGTTGAGCTCGCTGCTGGTCTTGGACGAGTCGATGTGCGTGACATCCGGCGTCTCGATGGTGTGGGTCTCGCTGGTGGCCGGGTCGGTCCAGTCGAACCGGTGGGTGTCCATACGGCGTTGGCGGCCTGACTGGTCGGCGAACCACAGGTTCTGCGACAGCAGCGAGTCGTGCAGCACCCCTCGTTGGTCGAGCCGTTCGTCGGTCGCGTCGGACGACACCAGGTAGACCACGTGCAGCTGCTGGCCGGACACCTCGTCAGGCCGATCCGCACTGGCCCCAGGGACGGCGGTGGCACGCGGGAAGGCCCATGCGTAGCGCTGACCCTCCGCCGCACCTGAGGCGCTCGGCACCACCACCAACCCCACGCACGCCAGCGCCGCCAGCACCCGCACCCACGGCGAACACACCACGGCCACCGGCCACGCACGCCGCCCGCGGTGCACCACCACTAGTTCCCTCCCCTCACGGTCAGATCAGACTGGACGTGCCCCGGTGCCCGGCGTGAGCGCACCGCACGGCGGGCCGTCCTGCCCGCGGTATCGCTCACGGTCTGCTCCCGTCATCGCCGGACCGGAGGCGCACGATGCGTCTCCACCAGTGGTACGGATGAGAGGGACCGTGGCGTACGCCGCAGGCCACGACCCAACAGGTGCGGTCGTGGCGACGGCGGTCGATCAGTCAGCTCAGGTGTCGGGGGTGAACCCGGCATCGGGAGTAGCGGCCGGGTCTCCCTCGAATCCGAGTTGGACCGACAGGCTGGTCGATCCCAGCTGCACACACAGCGCGGCAGGGATGTCGCCGGTGCCGCTGCGGTGCACGTCGACGGTCACCGGCGTGTCGTTGTGGACCACCTGCAACGAACACGGGCTGTCCGCATCGTGGGGTCCCACCCCAGGCAGCACGTCAGCGACCGGGGTGATCCCGGGGAACCCGGACGTGTCGATCCACGCGGTCCCGCCACCGTCCTGCGACCCGCCGGCCACCCGCACGCAGGCGCGGGCCAGGTCGGTGTCGGTGTGCGCGTGCACGTAGGTGCGCACCCCGTCGACCGCCAGGTTCAGCAGCCTGGTCACGTCTCCCGAGGTGGCGGTCTGGCAGTCAGCCGAGGGCTGCGACACATCGTCGTGAGGAGCTTCGTCAGGCAGCGGCGCACCACCCGTGTAAGGCGCGAAGTTCACATCCGGGGTCACGTCGCCCGCGTCGGGCACCGTGATGGTGATCGCCCGCAACACGACGTTGGTGTCCGATCCCTGCGTGCCGGATTTGACGCACACCGTCACCTGGTCTCCGTCCAGCCGCACATCGGCGTAGTACTTGACGTACGTCTCGGGCTCCGCCGGATCACCCAACTCACCCTTGACCAGCGGCTGGGGCACCGGCTCCGACCCGGGCGTGTCACAGACCGCCGTCGAGGTCGAGATCACCGGCAGGGAAGCACCCTCAGGTGCCGTGACCGTCAACGCGCCACCAGCACCAGCCGGGCCACCATCATCGAACCGCAGACAAACGAACGCCGTGTCACCAGACACCTGCGAGGCCACCCGCAGGTAGCTGTCGGCCACGTACCCGTCGACATGCGACGAACCGCCGAAACACTCCCCATGGCCGACCGTGGCTTGTTCAACGAAGAAACTCCTGTCAGCTGAGGTCTGGCCGCTCGTTCCGCTACCGGCGGGATCGGACGCCGTTGCCGACCACGTGTAGGTACCCGCTCCCAAGGGAACGCCGGGGCTGCCGCTGGACTCGTTGCCGGACGCCGCCGGGGATGTCATGAACGTGGCCTCCACCTGGTTGGTGAACGCGTTGCGCACGGTCACCTCACCGACGTAGGCGTCACCGTCCGGATCGGTCGCCCGGATCGTGAACACCTGTGGCTCAGCCGCGCCGAACGAATGCCCCTCCACCGGCGACACCAGGGCCGGTGTACCCGGTGGGTCGTTCGGTGGCGGGGCCGGTTCGCTCGCGATGGTGAAGCTACGGCTCGACGAGGTCGGCCCGTAGGTACCGCTGCCGGCCGGGTCGGTCGCCCGAGCTGTCCAGCTGTAGCCGCCCGGCTCAAGAACCTCGGCCGGGGCCCTGCTGGAGTCCGCACCGGATGCCGCCGGCGACGTGTTGAACTGCGCCACGACGTTGTTGCTCGCGTCGCGGATCGTCACCTGGCCGACGTAGGCGTCCTCATCGGGGTCGCTGGCCCGGATCGTGAACACCACCGGCTCACCAGCTTCCGACGACGAACCGTTGGCGGGCGACACCAGGGTCGGTGTGCCCGGCGGGTCGTTGGGCGGCGGCGTGGGAGCCTGGACCTCCTCGACGGTGAAGCTGCGCGGGGCCGTGTCGGCGCTGGTCGCACCGAACACATCGTGTGCGTGTGCCGCCCACGTGTTGTGCGGGTGTCGGTGATAGGTGCGCCATCGCGTCTCCTTCTGTGAACCGACTG
>CAZHZQ010000134.1:0-4606 GCA_964537235.1 uncultured Actinomycetota bacterium
ACCCTGGTGGCCGCACGGATCGCCCGCGAGCTCGGAGGTCTCGCGTGACCGCTGATTGCATCTTGAGCGCGATCATCACGGGCGATGATCGCGCTCAGGGACGTCCCTGTGACTGCTGATTGCATCTTCTGCGCGATCATCGCCGGTGAGGCCCCGGGGCACGTCGTCCACGAGGACGAGCACACCGTGGCGTTCCTCGACATCAACCCGATCACCCCCGGGCACACGATCGTGGTGCCACGGCGGCACGCGGACGACCTGTGGGACGTCGAACGGGAGGAGGCGGCACGCGTGATGTCGGCGACCTGGCAGGTCGCGCGCCTCGTGCGCGAGCGGCTCGGGGCGGACGGCGTCAACCTGTTCCAGGCCACCCGCCCCGTCGCGTGGCAGGAGGTCGACCACCTCCACCTCCACGTCCTGCCGCGGTACTCCCACGACGGCCTCACACCCCCACCGTGGGATCGGGAGTGGGGCGCGGACCATGGCGAGCTCGCTGAGCTCGCCGCTGCGCTCAGTGGCGATTCGTAGGATCGTGAACACCTGCGGCAACATCTTGCCGCAGGTGTTCACGATCGCGGATGCAGGATCGCGGACTCAGGATCCCCGGTCGTCGCCCAGCATCGGGGACCCGGAGGTGTCGGGCATGACGGCCTCGTCGGGGACCATCGCCCACGCCTGCCCGAACCGGCCCATGTAGGCGAAGATCCCCGCTCCGTCGTTGCGAATGATCTCGCCGTTCAGCCACCGCGCCTCCGGCAGGCACAGCAGCGCAAGGGCCTCGCTGGCGTCCTCGGGGCTCGCGGCCTCCCGCAGGGGATGGGTCCGCTCCTCGGCGGCGACGAGCTTCTCGTGGAACGGGCCGGACATGAGCTTGATCGAGTCGGTGTCGATGAAGCCGGGCAGGACACCGATCGTGGTGACGCCCTCCGGACCCAACTCGCAGGCCAGGTACTTGACGAGCGTCTCCATCCCGGCCTTGGCGGCGGCGAGCAGCCCGTGTCCGGGGATGTAGCCTGCGGTGTCGGCGCCGGACACCGCCAGGATCCGTCCCTCCCGCTCGACCAGCCGCGGGTAGGCCAGCTGCGCCATCAGCAGGAAGTGGCGCACCGAGATCGCGAAGGTCTTGTCGATCTGGTGCATCTTGACGTCACGCAGCGGCCGGAACGCGGTCTGGGCCGCGTTGGCGATCAGCACGTCCAGGGGCTCGCCCATCTCGTCCAGTCGGGCGAACAGCGCCCGGACGCTGTCCTCCTCGATCAGGTCGAGGGGTTCGATCCGCGCCCCGGCCGTGTGCTGGTCGCAGTCGGCTGCCACCGCCTCGGCCGACTCGGCGTTCGTCCGGTACGTCAGGGTGATCCGCGCGCCCCACCGCGCCAGCCGCCGGGCGGTCGCCGCCCCCAGACCACGCGATCCGCCCGTGATGAGCACGTGCTTGCCGTCCAACGGCCGTTCTTGGGGTCGTTCGCCGGGTCGTTCGTGGGATGCTTGATCCACCGGTCCAACCTCCTCGTCCCATCGGGCAGCAGCGTGCCACACTGGCAGATGGGACCATGGAGCCTATGAAGGCCACGACCACGCACCGGACCGCCGCCAGCCGGCGCACGGTCCGACTGCGCCCCCGTCCGTTCCCCGCCCCCCTCGGTCCGCGTCTGCGGTCGGCGCTCGCCGTCGCCCACGCCCGCGAACCGTTCCGGCCGTCCGTCTCGCGTGATGTCGCGCACCGGGTCGCGCACCTGGCGGAGGAACTCGGGCTCACGCCGACGCTGTTCCGGGGCGGTGTCGACGTCGGAGGCGCCGAGATCGACCACGTGTGGGTGGTCGTCGACGAGCGCGTGGTCGACGCCGCCCTGCCACTGTTCTCCGAGGCGTTCCTCACCGCGGTCCGGGCGTACGTGGCGGGGGACCTCGACGGGGTCGAGTTGGAACGCGCCGCCCATCCGTACTCGGTGCGCTGGCGTGTCCTCGGCGCCTTCCCGGACGACTGCCGCTACGTCGGCGCGCCCGTCTGGAGCCAGCAGGCGGGCGGCGCCGCCGACGCCTGAGCCGGCCTGGACCGGCGCCGGGTCACTCCCGGGCGTCCGGCACGGGCCCCCTGACGAGCCGGGCGATGCCGAGGAGCAGCAGCTCGGCGGCGACCTCCAACAGGCGCACGGCGGCCACCAGCAGCAGCCCCGCGCGATCGCCCAGCGCCGGGGCGATCGCCACCAGGGTGGCGCCCTCCCGCGCCCCGAGCCCTCCGGGGGCGAAGAAGGCCAGCCCGCCGGCCAGGTGACCGACGGCGTACGCCCCGACCGCCTGCAGCGCGTGCGTTCCGAGGTCCCCGCCGACCGCGCGGAACAGGACCAGGAACGCGGACAGCCGCAGCGTGGTGTTCGCCAGGTAGCGACCGGCGATCCGCGCGATCCGCCCCCGGGACACCTCGACCCGGTCCGGCAGGTCCGTCAACCGGCCGCGGGTGAGCCAACGTCCGAACCGGGTGCGCACGACCCGTCCGGCGAGACGCACGACGGCCGACGGGGCGACCAGGGTCGCGATCAGGAGGAGGAACGGGCCCGCACCGGCGACCGCCAGCCATCTCGCGTTGCCGACCGCCGGCAACCACCACGGCAACGTCGCCAGGGCCAGGCCGGAGCTGATCGAGAGGATGTAGACGAGTTCCAGCACGGCCGCGGCGGCCCCGGTCGTGGCCGTCAGCCCGTAGCGGCGGGCGACCACCCCGCGCCCCGCCACGTGTCCCAACGTCACCGTGTATCGAGCCAACTGGGAGATCGACCAGATCCACAGACCCAGTCGGAACGGCGGCCGGGCTCCGGACATGGCCACGAACCCGCGCCAGTTGAGCGCCAGCAGGACGTTGCCACCGACGTACGCGGCCACGGCGTAGGCCACGGGTCCGGGGCCCGGCAGGCCTCCGGCTTCGCTGACGGTCGACCAGCGGTCGCGGACGACGAAGACGGCTGCGGCCAGGAGTGCCGCGGATGCCAGCCACCCCAGGATCCGACGCCAACGTCGGGTCACAGGTGGTCCAGGTCCGTCCAGGCAACCGACCAACGGCGGTCGCGCAGATCACCGATCGCCGGGTCGTTGTGCAGGAGCCCGAGGATCTGCTCGTTGGGCTCCAGGGCGCGCGGCAGTGGGCGCAGACCGGCCGTGCGCACCAGACGGGCCACGGACGTTCCGGGCAGCGCGATCGTGGCCGCACCGTCTGCGTCACCGTCCCGCAGCGCCGCCCCGAGGACCTCGCCCGCCGCGGCGGTGCTCCGGGCCTGGACGTCGAGGATGTGCACGAACCGTCCTCCGAAGGCCTCCCGCGTCAGCGTGGCGGCGGCGGCGGTCAAGGTGCCGTCGTCGCGAGACTCGTAGTACCGGTAGTCGCCGCCGGGCCGGCGGACGTACCGCCACTGCCACCACCGCTCGTCGTGGACGATCCCGTTGGGGACCGCCCGGGCGGTCACGGCCCACAGGTCGTCGAGGCCCTCCGGCGGGAGGTCAACCCGACGGGCGCCGCCCGGATCCGGCGACCGGAAGGCCACCTGGCGCAGGAGCTTCGCCAGGGGGCCGGGGAGGGAGAACCGCTCCGAGAGCCAGTCGTCGTCCAGGGCTGCGACGTACGCACGCACCGGGGCCACCTCGACCATGCCGATCTTGCCCAGCGCCCCGCGCGCCTGCGGGTTCGGCAGGCAGATCGTGACCGGGATGCCGCGCCCCCGGCACTCCTCCGAGACCGCCTGTGCCGCCCGCCCCATCAGACCCTCGCCCCGGTGGGCGGGGAGGGTCGCGGCGTCCGCGGGCTTCGCGGCCAGGATCGGCTCGCCGTCGAGCTGCGCGCGCACCGGCAGGACGGCGAAGTGCGACACGAGCTCGCCGGCGGGATCCTCGAGCACCCAGGAGGCTGCGCGGCCGGCCGGGTTGTCCCAGAACTGCCATCGCAGGATCGCCGGATCCGCCTTGGGGTTGGCGGGGAACACCCGGGCGAACAGGTCGGCGAGGGCCTCGCTGTCGTCGGGTTCCGCCGGGCGCAGGGTCAGGTCGCTCACCTGCGGAACCCTAGGGGAGCCTGGCACAGACCCACGTCTATGCTCGATCGGGAGGCGAGGGCGGAGGTCAGGGTGGGCGAGCACATCGAGTACCGGACGGACGCCGGTGAGACCGGCGCGTACCTGGCGATCCCCGAGGGCGGATCCGGGCCGGGCGTGATCGTCATCCAGGAGTGGTGGGGCCTCGTCGACCACATCCGCGACGTCTGCGACCGTTTCGCGGACGAGGGCTTCGTCGCGCTGGCGCCCGACCTGTACGACGGGGAGATCGCCGACGACGACGAGGAGGCCAACCGTCGCATGCAGGAGCTGAAGGTGGCCGACGCCGCGATCGACCTCAGCAGCGGCATCGGTTACCTGCTCACCCGCAACGAGGTCGAGGGGGATCAGGTCGGTGTGGTCGGCTACTGCATGGGGGGTGCGCTGGCGATCGTCACGGCCGACAAGGCCGCCGGCAAGGTCGGGGCGTGCGACGCCTACTACGGGGTGTTCTGGTACGGCGACCCGGAGCTGTCCTCGATCGACGGTCCCGTCGTCCTGCGGGTGGGGACCGAGGACGACTTCATCTC
>CAZHZQ010000134.1:4706-6691 GCA_964537235.1 uncultured Actinomycetota bacterium
CACTGACCGGGAACCTCGCGCTCAGCCCTCCCAACCCTCGGCCACGGCGGCCAACGTCCGCTCCGCGTCATCCAACCCGTGCCCCATCACCGCGATGGACGGGATCGTGATCCCCGCCTCGACGTAGGCGTTGACCCGGTCGGCCACCTCCTCGGCCGACCCCAGCACGAAGATGTCGTCGACGAGTTCGTCGGACATGCCCTCGACGATCGCCTCCCGGTCGCCGCGCTCCGCGGCCTCGGCGATCGTCTGCGCCTCGTCCTCGTACCCGAGGGAGCGGTAGAAGCGGTTGTAGACCGAGGTCGCGATGTACGGCGCGAACACCGACTTCACGACCGGGCGCGCCGCCGCGACGTCGTCGGTCACCGCGCAGAACAGACGTGCCATCACCCCGTACCGACCCGGGCCGTTGCCGAACTCGATCTCGCGGCCGGCCTCGGCAGCGCCCTCCCGCACGTGGTCGAGCAGCGGCTGGACGTGCTGCGGGGCGACCTGGTTCAGGCACACCCCGTCGGCCAGCTCGCCGGCCTGTCGCAGCGACTTCGGGTTGAGTGACCCGAGGAACAGCGGCACCGGGTCGGGCGGTGGACTGGCCGGTTTGTAGGTCTGGAAGTCCACGAAGCGCCCCTGGTGCGAGGCGCGCTCGCCGCGGAGCATGGGGCGGATCGCCTCGACGGTCTCGCGGACGTGGGTCAACGGGGCGTCGAAGGGCTGTCCCGCCCACTTGGTCACGATCACCTCGGAGGAGGCACCCAGGCCCAGGGTGAACCGTCCCCCGGACATCTGTGCCAGCGTGACGGCCGTCATCCCCAGCACCATCGGCGTTCGCGTCTGCACCGGCACGACGGCCACCCCCAACTGGAGGTCGGTGGTGACGGCGAGCGCCCCGAGCTGCGTGAACGCGTCCGGTCCCTGCACCTCCGAGGTCCAGCAGGCGCCGTACCCGCGGTCGGCGAACCGGCGTGCCAGCTCGATGCCCTCCGCCGGCGGTACCCCCTGCACCGGGAGATCGACCGCCAGCACCGGACCGTCCTCGTCGCCAGACCCTCCACCAGACCGTCCACCAGACCTGTTCATCCCGTCCTCCTGTTCGGCGTCGTTCCTGCCGAGAACCTTACGTGTGAACGGGTCACGGCCGTCGAGCCGGGGCCTGCCGGCGGCGGCATCGCTAGCGTGTGGGCCGGCCGATGTCGGAGGCGAGGTGGCGGCGAGGGTCCTGGTGGTCGACGACGACCCGGGCGTCCGGGGAGTGGTCGAGCTGGCGCTGGACCGCTACGAGCTGTTCTTCGCCGAGGACGGGGTCGAGGCGCTCGAGATGCTCGAGCACCAGCAGGTCGACGCCGTCGTCCTGGACGTGATGATGCCACGGCTGGACGGCATCGGGACGCTGAAGCGGATCCGCCTCGAGGAGACGACCCGGGATCTGCCGGTCGTCATGCTGACCGCCAAGGCGGGGGAGGACGACCACCTGCGCGGGTACCAGGCGGGTGCCGACGCCTACGTCACCAAGCCCTTCGATCCCGACGACCTCGTCGCCGCGGTCGAGGAGGTGCTGGCCCGCAGCGCCGAGGCCCGCGAGAAGTTCCGGGAGAACGAGAAGGCGAAGGCCGCGCTGCTGCGGCAGGTGGAGCGCCGCTTCCGCTGACCGGTCTGACCCGCGCCGGGTCACGGTTCACGAGCGGACGGATGCCGCGTTGCGGGGGCCACCCGGGGCGCGTACTATCACAACCGGAACGTTTACAAAACATATGGGTTGTGGAAGTACCGGTACGGAAAGGCCCGCCGCGTGGAGACCCGTCCGATCGAGGACGCCCCCAACGACCAGCGCACACCGTTGGTCGGACTGCTGGGCGAACCGCGGTCGACGATCGTGCGCATCCTCAAACAGGAGGGTGAGCACAGCGCCCCGGACCTGGCCGAACGGCTGGGCATCACCGACGTGGCGGTCCGCCGTCACCTCGCGCTGCTGTCCGACGAGGGCCTGC
>CAZHZQ010000135.1:0-1756 GCA_964537235.1 uncultured Actinomycetota bacterium
GGCGTGACCGTGCTGGTCGCCACCGACGACCTGGTGGCGTCCGGTGCGACCAAGCGGTGGTTCGAGATCAACGCGAACGCGATCACCGACGTGCTGATCGCCGGTGGCACCGCGGTCGTGTCCGCCGAGACCGCCGGACAGATCGGCTTCGCGACCACCGACGTGCAGCTGACGTTCGAGGAGGTCGCCTCCGGGTTCTCCGACCCGACCTACGTCACCTCCGCGCCGGGCGACGACCGGCTGTACGTCCTCGAGCAGGCGGGGCGCATCCTGGCCGGCGTCCCGGACGGTCCGTTCGGAGAGTTCCTGGACCTCCGAGGTCAGGTGGGGGCCGGCGGCGACGAGCAGGGACTCCTCGGGCTGGCGTTCCATCCCGGTTACGCGGACAACGGGCGCTACTTCGTCCACTTCACGGACAGCAACGGCGACACCCGCGTGCAGGAGCGCAACCGCGACAGCGCCGGGAGCCGGACGTTGCTGACCGTCGATCAGCCGGCGTCCAACCACAACGGCGGCCACCTCGAGTTCGGTCCAGACGGTTTCCTGTACCTCGGGCTCGGTGACGGCGGAGGGAGTGGCGACCAGTACCACAACGCGCAGGACACCTCCACGTTGCTCGGGGCGATCGTGCGGATCGATCCCGACGGCTCCGGTGGGGTCAACCACATGCACGGCCTGCGCAACCCGTACCGCTTCTCGATCGACCCGGTCGACGGGCTGCTCTACATCGGCGACGTCGGGCAGGGAGACTGGGAGGAGGTCGACGTCGTGCCCTACACCGCCGCGGGATCCGACTTCGGCTGGCCCTGCCGGGAGGGGGCGCACGATTTCGACCCGGACCGCGACGGCTGCGACGGCGACTACGTGGAGCCCGTCCTCGAGTACCCGCTGCGCGAGGGCGGGACCTGCGCGGTGACCGGCGGTGTCGTGTACCGCGGTTCGGCGATCCCCGAGATGCGCGGCCAGTACCTGTACGCCGACCACTGCGCCGGCTGGGTCCGCGGCTTCCACCACCACAACGGCGTTCGGTCCGACGAGCGCGAGTGGTTCGACACCGGCGACCGGCCCACCGGGTTCGGGGTCGGTCCCGACGGCGAGGTGTACATCGCGCTCCACGGCGGCTCGATCGTCGCGGTCGTCCGCGGCTGAGATCTGCCCTCCGTGGGTACCGTGGAGGCGTGATCTACCTCGACCACGCCGCAACCACCCACCTGCGTCCGGAGGCCCTCGAGGCCTTCGACCGGTGGGCGGCCGACGACGGCCTCGGCAACCCCTCGTCCAGTCACGGCCCGGGGCGCGACGCGCGGATCGCCGTCGAGGAGTCACGGGAGACGATCGCCGCCGCGCTGGGGGCGTCGCCGTCCGAGATCGTGTTCACCTCCGGCGGCACCGAGGCGGACAACCTCGCGGTCAAGGGTGCGGCCTGGGCGGGGGCGGATCACGGTCGGCGCCACCTGGTGGTGAGCGCCGTCGAGCACGCGGCGGTCCTCGAGTCCGCGACGTGGCTCGCCGAGCACCAGGGGTTCGATCTGGACCTCGTCCCGCCCCAGCCGGACGGACGCGTGGACCCCGACCGGGTGCTCGGTCTCGTCCGTGACGACACCGCGCTGGTGTCGGTGATGGCGGCCAACAACGAGCTCGGGGCGGTCAACGACATCGCGACCATCGGGGGCGCGCTGCGCGATCGCGAGATCACGTTCCACGTGGATGCGGTGCAGGCGTTCGCCACCCGCGAGGTGGACGTGCGGACCTGGCC
>CAZHZQ010000135.1:1856-6591 GCA_964537235.1 uncultured Actinomycetota bacterium
CTGGCGCCTGCCGTCCCACCTGCACGTCTCGATCGAGGACGTCGACGGCGAGGCGTTGCTGTTCGCGTGCGACCAGGCGGGGCTGGCCCTGTCGGGTGGATCGGCCTGTCATGCCGGGGCGACCTCGACCAGCCACGTGCTGTCCGCGACGGGTCTGGACGACCTCGCCGGCATCCGCCTCAGCCTCGGGTGGACGACGACCGACGAGGAGGTCGACCGGGCCGCCGACGTCCTGGCCGACGTGATCGGCGACCTGCGGGACGCCGGGGGCGGGGCGCTGTCGTGAGCCGCGTACTCGTCGCGATGTCCGGTGGGGTCGACTCGGCCGTCGCCGCGGCCATGCTGGTCGACCGGGGGCACGACGTCACCGGTGTGCACCTGAAGCTGGCGGACATCCCGCTGTCCGAGCAGGTCCCCGGACAGGGCTGCTGCACGCTCGACGATGCGCAGGACGCCCGCCGGGTCGCGCAGGTCCTCGACATCGACTTCTACGTGTGGAACGCCAGCGACCGGTTCGTCGACCGCGTACAGCGACCCTTCGCGGACACCTACGCCGCCGGCCGCACTCCCAACCCGTGCATCGAGTGCAACCGCAGCGTCAAGTACGCGGCCCTCCTCGACCGCGCGGCAACGCTGGGGTTCGACGCGTTGGCGACCGGGCACCACGTCCGGCTGCGGACCGACGACGACGGCCGCGTGCAGCTGTGTCGGGCCGCCGACCCGGCGAAGGATCAGACCTACGTGCTGTACGTCGCCACCCAGGAGCAGCTGCGGCGGTCCCGGTTCCCCGTCGGTGCGCTGACCAAGGACGAGGTCCGCGCCTACGCCGCCGACCGCGGTCTGCGGGTGGCGGACAAGCCGGAGTCCTACGACATCTGCTTCGTCCCCGACGGCGACACCGCCGGGTACCTGGAGCAGCGTCTGCCGGTGGCGACGGGGCCGATCGTGGACGTCGACGGTCAGGTGCTCGGGACCCACGACGGCGTCTGGCGCTACACGATCGGCCAGCGTCGCGGCCTCAGGCTGGCGAACCACCAACGGCGGTACGTGGTCGATCTGGACGCGACACGGAACACGGTCGTGGTCGGTCCGCGTGAGGCGCTGCGGTGCCGGTGGGCGGAGCTGACCGACGTCAACTGGATCCCCGGACGGGCACCGCTGGGTCCGGTGACGGCGCAGATCCGTGCGCACGGTGACCCGATCCCCGCGGTCCTCGAGCACGATGGGGCGTGGCGCGTCACGTTCGAGGTTCCCCCCGACGGTGTCGCCGAGGGCCAGGCGTGTGTCCTCTACGACGGTGACATCTGCCTCGGAGGGGGGACGATCGCCGCCGCCGACCGTGCCGCGATCCACGCGGCGGGGACCTGACGTGGTCGACGTGCCCGACCTCCGCGAGGTACAGCGCCGCCACGACGAGCTCGCCCGCGAGTTGCACGAGGCCGACTACCGCTACTACGTGCTGTCCGACCCGATCATGTCGGACGCTCGCTACGACCAGCTCCTCCGCGAGATCCAGGCGATCGAGGACGCTCACCCGCAGCTGCGCACGCCCTCGTCTCCGACGCAGCAGGTCGGCGCCCCGACTGACACCGCGTTCCCCGAGCACGAGCACCTCGAACCGATGCTCTCGCTGGACAACGCGTTCTCGCGTGAGGAGCTCGATGCGTGGGCGGACCGGGTGCAGCGGGGCCTGGGCCACGAGCCGGACTACGTGTGCGAGCTCAAGATCGACGGGGTCGCGATCTCGCTCACCTACCGGCAGGGCGTGCTGGCGACCGCCGCGACCCGGGGCGACGGCGTGGTGGGCGAGGACGTCACGCCACAGGTCCGCACGATCGAGACCGTTCCCTACCGGCTCGCCGTCGACGATCCTCCGGACGTGATCGAGATCCGCGGCGAGGTCTACTTCCCGGTCGACGAGTTCGAGCGCATGAACGAGGAGCGGATCGAACGCGGCGAGGCGGCGTTCGCCAACCCGCGCAACGCCGCGTCCGGGGCGCTGCGCCAGAAGGATCCCGCGATCACCGCGCAACGTCCGCTGTCCGTACTGTGTCACGGGTTGGGGCCCTTCGAGGGCGCGTCGTTCGAGTCCCACCATGCGACGCTCGAGTGGATGCGGAAGGCCGGCCTGCGGACCGCCCCCCAGACCGAGATCGTCCGCGACGTCGACGCGGTCGCCGACTACATCGAGCGGTGGACCGACAAGCGGCACGAACCGCCCTACGAGATCGACGGCGTGGTCGTGAAGGTCGACCGGCTCGAGGAACGCGAGGAGCTCGGCACCACCGCGCGCGCCCCCCGTTGGGCGATCGCCCACAAGATGCCGCCGGTCGAGAAGGAGACGCGGCTCCGGGACATCCAGATCAACGTCGGGCGGACCGGCCGGGTCACCCCGTTCGCGGTCCTCGAGCCGGTGTTCGTCGGTGGCGTGACGGTCGAGATGGCCACCCTCCACAACGAGGACCAGGTGGCGGCCAAGGACGTGCGACCCGGTGACACCGTGGTCGTGCGCCGGGCGGGTGACGTGATCCCCGAGGTCGTCGGGCCGGTCCTCGACGAGCGCCCACCCGATCTGGAGCCCTGGACGTTCCCCGACGAGTGCCCGTTCTGCGGCTCCCAGCTGATCCGCCCCGAGGGCGAAGCCAACACCTACTGCCCGAACATCGACTGTCCGCAGCGCGTCTGGGCATCGATCGAGCACGTCGCGTCGCGGGGCGCGATGGACATCGAGGGCCTCGGCGAGGAGACCGCCCGCCTGCTGCTCGACGAGGGACTGGTCGAGACCGTCACGGACATCTTCACGGTCACCACAGACGAGCTCCTGGAGCTGCCCGGGTTCGCGCAGAAGAAGGCCGAGGGTCTCGCCAACGCAATCGAGGAGGCCAAGCAGCGTCCCCTCGATCGGCTGCTGGTGGCGCTCGGCATCCCGCACCTCGGCCCCACGTACGCGCAGACGCTTGCCCGGGAGCTGGGTTCGCTGCAGGCGATCGTCGATGCCGACCGCGAGGAGCTCGCCGAGCTGCGTGACATCGGTCCGGTCATCGCGGACAGCGTCGCGTCCTTCTTCGAGGAGGAACGCAACCGCCGGATGGTCGACCGTCTGGTCGAGCTCGGCGTCAACACCGAGGCCGAACGTTCCCAGCAGGCGGACCTGCTCGCCGGCTGGACGATCGTGCTGACCGGGAGCCTGGCGGGCTACACCCGCACCGAGGCCACGGAGGCGCTCGAGGCCCGCGGGGCGCGCGTCACCTCCAGCGTCTCCGGCAACACCGACGTGGTCGTCGCAGGCGAGAACGCCGGCTCCAAGCTCGACAAGGCGCAGGACCTGGACGTGCCGGTCGTCGGGGAGGACGGTTTGGTCCGCCTGCTCGAGACGGGCGACCTCACGTGACCGAGCGCCTGTTCGTCTACGGCACCCTCAAACCGGGGGAGGAACGCTGGCCGATGATCGCCGACCTCGTCGCCGACGCCGGGCGCGCGACGGCGTCCGGGACGCTGGTGGCGACCTCCCACGGCTGGCCGGCGGCGACCTTCGACGGCGAGGACACGATCCACGGACAGCTGCTGCAGCCCCGCGAGGGCGCCGCCGAGGAGCTGCTCGAACGCTGCGACCACATCGAGGGCGAGGGGCGACTGTTCCGGCGCACCGTGATCCCCGTCGAGGGCCCCGACGGCACGGTCGACGCGGTCGCGTACGAATGGCTCGGCCCCGACCAGCCGCCCGGTGACCGGGTCCCGGACGGCCGGTGGACATCGTGAGGGACGTGCGGGCGGTGGTGTTCGACCTGTTCCACACCCTCGTGGACCCGGAGGACCACCGGCCCACGGACTTCCACCGTTCCGAGGCCGTCGCCGACCTCCTCGGCGTGCCGGTCGAGCCGTTCGTGCGGTGGTGGGACGATCTCGAGGAGGCACGGACCCGCGGCACCGCCCCGCCGAACACCGAGCTGTTCGCGCAGGCTGCCGACGTGGCCGGCGTGGACGTCACCGCCGACACGCTCGCCGAGGCCGACCGCATCTACGGCAGGTACCAGGACATGGCGCTCCGAGAGCCTCTCCCCGAGGTCCTCGAGGCCGTCCAGGCGCTGCACGACGCCGACCTTCCGCTGGGACTGGTCAGCAACGCCGAGGACCGCGACGTCCGGGCGTGGACCGACTCTCCGCTCGCGCGGTTGTTCGACGCGGCCGTGTTCTCGTGCCACACACGGTCGGTGAAGCCGGAGCAGCTGCCGTACGCGATCGTGATCGGGGCGTTGGGCTTCCCGCCGCCCGGGAAGGTCACGTACATCGGAGACGGCGGCAGCGACGAGCTGACCGGGGCGCGCGGCATGTTCGTCGGTCGGGTGATCGCCGCGCGCTGGTTCGTCCCGGGCAACGGGCTGCGGACCGAGGAGGAGCAACAGCATCTCGAACGCGACGCCGACGTCGCCATCCACGACATCAGCGAGATCCCCGACCGCGTCTGACCGCCGCCGACCTCCCACAGACCCCCCGCAGACCCTCCACAGACCCCCCGTTGACCGGGGCACGTTCCCGTCGAGTGGCAGCTGCATTGCAGATCTGCGACCCAGCTGCCACTCGACAGGTCACTAGGCTGACTCTTGACCCTCGACCCCTGGAGTCCCCGTGGCGCTGTCCGACGACGAGGTCCGCTACGTCGCGTCGCTGGCGCGGCTCGCCCTGGACGACGACGAGGTCCGGCGGCTCGCCCCGCAGCTGTCGCAGATCCTGGAGT
>CAZHZQ010000136.1:0-6585 GCA_964537235.1 uncultured Actinomycetota bacterium
CCTCGAAGTACCGAGCGATCAGATCGGGGCCGAAGTAGTCGTGCCCGGCCTCGACGGGGGTGTGCGTCGTGAAGACCAGCCCCGCGGCGGCGGCCTCGGCAGCCTCGTCGAAGCTGACCTTGTGGCGGTCCATCATGCGCCGGATCAGCTCGAGACCCAGGAACGCCGAGTGCCCCTCGTTCATGTGGTAGACGGTCGGATCGTGGCCCAGGGTCTCCAGGGCACGGAAGCCCCCGATCCCGAGCAGGATCTCCTGGCGGATCCGCATCTCCGAGTCGCCGCCGTAGAGGTGGTGGGTGATGCGGCGCTGCTCCGGCGTGTTCTCCGGCACGTTCGCGTCGAGCAGGTACAGCGGGACCCGCCCCACCTGCGCGCGCCAGACCTGCGCGAGTAGCGGCCCCTCCGGGAACCCCAGCTCGACCGTGACCGGCGCGCCGTCCTCGTCGCGTTCCAGGGTCAACGGCAGGCCGTGGAAGTCGTTGCCGGCCGGGACCTCCTGCTGCCAACCGGCCTCGTTGAGGCGCTGTTCGAAGTACCCCTGCTGGTACAGCAGCCCGACCCCGACCAGGGGCAGGCCGAGGTCGCTGGCCGACTTCATATGGTCACCCGCCAGCATCCCCAGACCACCGGCGAAGATCGAGAGGCAGTCGGTCACGCCGAACTCGGCCGAGAAGTACGCGACCTCGTCGCCCGCGGTGGCATCGTGCTCCTCGGTGAACCAGGTGTCCTCGGTGTCCAGGTACCCGCGGAGGTCACCGTGGACCTGGTCGAGGTGGTCGAGGAAGCCCCGATCCTCGGCGAGCTCCTCGAGACGCTCCTGGCCGACGGCCGACAGCAGCGCGATCGGGTTGCGGCCGGTCTCCTCCCACAGCGGTCCACCCACGCGCCGGAACAGCGCGACGGACCCGTGGTCCCAGGACCAGCGGAGGTTCTGCGCGACCTCACGGAGCGGCTCGAGCTCCGCAGGCAGGGCAGGGACGACCGTGAAGGTGTGGATGGGTTTCATGGCGGCCCAAGGTAGCGTGGTGGCCGATGCCCGAACTTCCCGAGATGCAGGGTGTGACCGAGCGGCTCGACGCCCTCGTGTCCGGTCGTCCGCTGGTCGCCGCCGACGTGTTGCAGTTCTCCGGGCTCAAGACCGTTCAGCCGGCCCCGGACGATGTCGTCGGCCGGCAGGTCTCCGGCGTCGGGCGTCGCGGCAAGTACCTCATCTTCGACCTCGACGGGCCGCGCATCCTCGTGCACCTGTCGCAGGGCGGGCGCGTCACGCTGGAGGATCCGCCCAAGACCACACGTCCGAGGACCGGCGTGGTCCGGTTCCGGTTCGAGGACGCCCCGTCGGTCCTCGTCGTCGAGTACGGGACCGAACGGAAGGCCGGATGGTGGGTGCTCGCCGCCGGTGACGAGGGACCGCTCGCGCGGCTCGGTCCCGAACCGGACAGCGACGCGTTCCGTCAGCTCGTGATGACGGGAGACGACGACCGGCGCCTGTACACCTGGCTGCGCGATCAGCGGACCGTCGCGGGCATCGGTCGCGGCTACACCGACGACATCCTGCACCGGGCGCAGCTGTCCCCGTTCGCCTCCCTGGCCGGTCTCGACGAGGACGGGCGCCGGCGTCTCCTGGACGCGGTGGGTGAGGTCCTGACCGAGGGGCTGGAGGTCGAACGCCGGCGTGAGGGCGGACTGCCCACGAAGCTCGGGGACCACTGGATCGTGCACCACCGCCATGGCGACCCGTGCCCGACGTGCTCCACCGAGCTCCGCCGGGTCTCCTTCGAGTCGTACGACATCACCTACTGTCCGGACTGTCAGACGAACGGCAACGTGCTGAAGGATCGCCGCATGTCGAGGTTGTTGAAGTGAACGGACGTGTCCTGCTGACGGTGCTCGCGATCGTGCTGATCGCTGCCTGCGGCGGGGCGGGCGAGCCGACCGCCGACGGGCGCTCCCCCACCGAGGACACCTCCCCCACGGGCGACAGCTCGCCCACCGAGGACGCGTCCCCGACCTCGTCCACGGAGGCGCCGTTCACCGGCACCCTCGGCGGGAACGCCCAGCTCGAGGGCGGCTGCGCGTGGCTGGAGACCGAGAGCGAGGGACGCGTCGAACCCCGGTGGCCCGACGGCTACCGGGTCGCGTTCGATCCGGTCCGCCTGCTCGGGCCGGACGGCGAGGTCGTCGCCGAGGAGGGCGAGGAGATCGAGGTCGAAGGGTCGATCGACCGAGACCTCATGACGATCTGCCAGGTCGGGCCCGTCCTACGCGTCACCCAGGTCGAGGGATCGTGAACACCTGCGGCAAGATGTTGCCGCAGGTGTTCACGATCGCGGGCCCCCGTGGCGGAGGGCCGATTCGGCGGCGCGCAACCCGCACATCCCGTGAACGCCACCACCCGGCGGGGTGGACGACGAGCACAGGTACAAGCCCTCACCGACCCGGTAGGGGTCGGTGGTGACGCGGGGGCGGAACACGTATCGGAAGAGGTTGTTGGCTCCTCCGGAGATGTCCCCGCCGACCAGGTTGGGGTTGTACGTCTCGTAGTCCTGGGCGGACATCACGTGCCGTTCGAGCACGATGTCGCGGAACCCGGGCGCGAAGCGCTCGAGCTGTGCCTCCATCCGTTCGGTCATGTCGAACGTCGACCCGTTCGGCACGTGACAGTAGGTCCACAGGGTGTGCCCACCCTGCGGGGCGCGGGTCGGATCGAACACGGTGTGCTGGGCCGCCAGCATGTACGGCCGTTCCGGATGCTCGCCCCGGTCGACCGCGCCCTCGGATGCCACGATCTCGTCGAGCGTCCCACCCAGGTGCAACGTGCCGGCACGTGACGCGCCCTCGGCCTTCCACGGCACCGGCTCCGACAGCGCGTAGTCGATCTTGAACACCCCGGGCCCGCGCGGGAACGCCGCGAGCTGCCGGCGCACCCGCCCCGAGAGCCGGTCGCCGGCGATGCGAACGACCTGCGCCGGGTTGGTGTCGAACATCACGAGGCCGGCGGGAGGCACGTCGTCCATCGAGCTGACGAAGGTGCCCGTCCGGATCTCGCCCCCGAGCGCCCCGAGGTACGAGGCCAGGGCGTCCGCGAGTGCCTGGGAGCCGCCCTCAGCCGCCGGCCAACCGACGGTGTGCGCCCCCAGCGTGATCATCACCCCGTAGGCCGCGGTCACCGGCCGGGACAGGTCGAGGAACGAATGGGCCGCCGACCCGGCGAACACCGCACGGGCGCGTTCGCCGTGGAAGCGGCTGCGCGCCAGCGTCGTCGCGGGCAGCATCGCCTGCAGCCCGAAGCGCGCCAGCAAAATGGGGTGACGCGGGCGGTGGATCACCGGCCGCATGAGGTCGTCCATCAGATCCTCGTATCCGCGCACGAGCGGACCGAACGTCCGCCGCCAGCCGGCGTCGTCGCCCTCATCGAGGTTGTCGGTGGTCGCGCGCACGTCACGGTGGACCAGGACGGCCGGCCCGTCGTCGAGCGGGTGCGCAAGCGGGACCTCCGGGTGAACCCACCGCAGGCCATGGTCCTCGAGGGGCAGCGTGCGAAGGTACGGCGAACTCGCACCCAGCGGGTGGATGGCCGAGCACACGTCGTGGACGTAGCCGGGCAGGGTCAGCTCCTCCGACCGGCTGCCACCGCCGATCCGGTCGGCGGCCTCCAGGACCAACACGGAACGGTCGGCCTGCGCCAGACGGACGGCGGCCGCCAGTCCGTTGGGGCCGGCGCCGACGATGACGGCGTCGTAGCGCTCAGCCACGGGCGCTGGCCTTGGGTGCCAGGTGAAGGACCTCGCCCTCGGCGGCAGCGGTCACCGGGACGGGCCCGCCGGCGAGACCGGCGACGATCCGATCGAGCTCGTCATCGGTCCGTGGTGGGTCGTGGTGGAACAGCACGAGCCGTCCGACCTCTCCCGCCTCGGCGAGCCCGACGGCGTACGCGATCGTGGAGTGACCGAAGTGCGCGCGGTCGCGGAACTCCTCGTCGGTGTACTGGGCGTCGTGCAGCAGCAGGTCGACCCCCCGCACCAGGTCGAGCGCGACGTCGTGGTACGGGCCCCATCCTTCGGGTCCGGGGCCCAGCTGGTAGGGGTGGTGGTCGGACAGGTACGCGAACGACACCCCGCCGACGCTGATCCGGTAGCCGAACGTGCGACCTCCCTTGTGGGGGATCTCGAGGGCCAGCACCTGGAAACCCTCGATGTCGTGCTGGCCCTCGCCCAGAGCGTGGAAGCGCCAGTTCCCCCGCAGCTGGTCCGGGCGGATGGGGAAGCTGGGCGGCGACATCTGACGCGCGAGCAGCTCGACCGGATCCACGCCCTGATCGGGCAGGTACACGTCGACGCGCGCCCCGGGATCGTCCCCGGACCGGAAGAACGGCAGCCCGTGTGTGTGGTCCCAGTGCAGGTGCCCGAGCAGCAGGCTCCCGTCGAACGGGCGACCGTCCAGCAGCTGCCACACCCGGCGCAACCCGGTGCCCGCGTCCAACAGCAGCGTCGGCTTCTCCCCGTCGCGAGCCACGGCCACGCACGAGGTGTGCCCCCCGTACCGCACGAACTCGGGCCCCGGGGCCGGAGTCGACCCGCGGGAGCCACAGATGTGGAGTTGCAACGCCGCCCCTCGCTCGCTCGGTCGGGGACCACCGCGACCCTACAACGCGTCACGCCTCGGAAGGGCTCCGGGAGATCGCGGTGACCGGCGACTGGATCCCCGTCAACCGTCCTCGCGCCGGTGGCCGTCCGCCAGCGCCACGAGCGCGTCACGGTCGACCTCGTCTCCGGACGCGACCGCGACCTTGGCCGGCGTGACCGCGCGGAGGGTCGAGGTGCGCTTGCCCCCTTCGATGATCGCACGTTCCCCCAGGATCGCACCGGGACCGACCTCGGCGACGGTCTCGCCGTCGACCTCCACGGCCAGTTGCCCGTCCAGCAGCAGGAACAGGTCCGATCCCCACGCGCCCTGTTCGACGAGGGCGTCGCCCTCCTTGACCTTGCGCTTCTTCGGGGTGCCGCCGCTCATGATCACCCCGGAAAGCTCACGCTCGAGCCGGCTCTCGACCGCACTGACCACAGCGGGAGAATCGCCCGCACCCCACGGGCTGTTGTCCCCGAAGTTCTCGTTGAGCCAGGTCTTGAGGTCCATCAGGCCGCTCTTCGCGGTCAGCTTGCCGTCACCGTCGTAGACCCAGTGGCGGGGGAACGGACTGGCGCCCACCAGCTCACGCTCGGTGCGCCCGTCCGCATAGAGGGTCAGGCTCAGCGTGGTCCACGTCGTGGGCGCGACCCACTGCACGAACGGTGGACGGGTGACGGGACGCGGCATGGGGGCGCCGGTGCGACCTCCGACGGTCTGCTGGAACCGCACCCACGCGACACCGTCGTCCCCTGGCGTACGACCCGCGTCCGGTTCGGGGCGCAGGTCCGGGAACGCCATCGCTGCGAACGTCAGGCCCTTGCCCGCGACGCTCACCGTCGTGGCACCCATGATGATCCCGCCCTTCTGCCCGTGGTCGACGATCTCGCCGTCCTCGACCTCGATCCACGCCTCGAGGCGGTGGGCGTACCGGTACGCGTCCTCGTCGCGGAGGCGTTGCAGGTGCTCGCGTCCCTCGATCACCTCGGGCGGCGGGGCGTCGTAGTGGCTGAGCCGCAGGTCCATGCCCAGCTTGAACGGTCCGGTCATGGATTCGGAGGGGATCCACGAGATCGTCGTGGCGGAGGACTCGATACGCATGGCGGGACTCCCGGTGCGGTGGGCATCGACAGGGTCGCGCACGGGGCGACGTCGGTCGATGGTGCTCACCCGCCTCCCCCACGGGGGGGTGGCACCACCAGCAGGTCGGGTGATCACCCCCTCGACCTCGCCGCCCCGATCCCTCAGGATGCGGGCATGCCGGATCAACGCACGGATCAACGCATCTCCGTGTTCCTGGCCGACGACAACCTGATCGTCCGCGAGGGCGTACGCGCGCTGCTCTCCCTCGAGGACGATCTGGAGGTGGTCGGCGCCGCCGCGGACTACGACGAGCTCATCGAAGGAGCCGGCAGCGCCGAACCCCAGGTCCTCGTCACCGACATCCGCATGCCCCCGACCTTCCAGCGCGAAGGCATCGACGCCGCCAAGGAGGTGCGCAAGCACCATCCCGGCACCGGCGTCGTGGTGCTGTCCCAGTACGACGACCCCGAGTACGCGATCTCGCTGCTGTCCGAGGGCGCGGCGGGGTACGCCTACCTCCTGAAGGACCGCCTGGCGGAGGGCGACCAGCTTGCCCGGGCGATCCGAGCGGTCGCCACCGGGGGATCGGTGCTCGACCCGAAGATCGTGGCAGCGCTGGTCACCCCGGTCCGTAACGAGAACGAACTCACCCCCAGCGAGGAAGCGCTCCTCCAGATGGTGGCCGAGGGCAAGCCGATCAAGGCCATCGCCGTCGTGCAGGAGACGACGCCGACGGCCATCGCCGACGACATCGAGCGGCTGTTCGTCACGCTGGCGGAGGGCCTGTCGGCGGGCAACGCCGCCAGCCTCGACCGCCTCAAGAGCCTCCAGCAGGCGATCGTCGACCGCGAGGAGCAGGGCGAGTCGCTGAGCCGG
>CAZHZQ010000137.1:0-6501 GCA_964537235.1 uncultured Actinomycetota bacterium
TCGGCGAGGGTGGTCTTGCCGGTACCCCCGTGGCCCACGAGGAGGACGTTGCGGAGCTTCGTGGTGGGGACGGTCAGGTCCTTGGACACGCGTCTACCTCCGGCGAGCCTGGTTCCCAGGAACTCCGATCGTAGGTCGGCGGCGGCGCTCGCGGGAGTGCGACCGCTGTTGCGGTCGTGGCCGTCGCGTCCGTACGTTCCGGGCGCACCCGACCGGACCGGGACACGGAGACACGGACCAGTGGTACTCGACGCTCACGCGCGGGGCGTGCTGAGGCGGATCATCGATCCGATCGGTGCGGCGATGGCCCGTGTCGGCATCACCGCCAACGGACTGACCGCCACGGGGATCGTGCTGACCGGGGCCGCGGCGGCGTTGGTCGCCAGCGGTCGCCTCGCCCTCGGCGGGTGGGTGCTGCTCTTCGGCGGGCTGTCGGACACGTTCGACGGAGCCGTGGCCCGGGCACGCGGCCGGAGCTCGGCGACGGGGGGCTTCTACGATTCGGTGGCTGATCGTGTCACCGACGGGATGATCCTGGCCGCGGTCGCCTGGGCCGTCCGGGGCGACCCGTTGACGTTCGCGCTGACCGCCGTGGCGCTCGTGGCCGCACAGGTCACGAGCTACGTCCGGGCGAAGGCCGAATCGTTGGGCGTCAGCTGTCACGTGGGGTTCGTCGAACGGGGCGAGCGAGCGATCGCGACGATTGCCGGTCTGGTGATCCACTGGTGGTTGCTCACCCCCGCGATGGCGTTCCTCGCCGTCGGAGGGTTGGTCACCGTCGCGCATCGGTTCGTCCACGTGCACCGCAAGCTCCGGGACGTGTCAGCGGTGGACCCGTGAGCGACCGGGTGAGCCTCGACGACCTGCCGCCCCCGGATCCGATGTCCCCACGGCAGTGGGCCACCTACCTCCAGTACCTGACGGTGTGGAAGGCCGCCGAGCGTCTGCCCGATGCGATCGCCTGGCGTCTCCCCGACATCGTCGGCGACGCGTGGTACCGCCTGGCTCCGTCACGACAGCGCGAGCAGGTGCGGGGCAACCAGGCGCGCATCGTGCGGCACCTCCACGAACCCGAGCCGGTGCTCGAACAGCGCGTACCTGCCGCCTTCCGGTCGTACGCGCGCTACTGGCTGGACGCGTTCCGCGCGCACACCTTCGACGCCGATGAGGTGATGGAGCGCACCGTCCTCGAGGGCGACGAGCACCTCGACGCGGTCCGGGCCGACGGGGGAGGCGCGATCGTGGCCACCGGGCACCTCGGCTCTTGGGACGTCGGCGCCTTCTACTCGACGCGCCGGGGATGGGAGTTGACGGTCGTGGCGGAGGTCCTCGAGCCCCGCCCGCTCTTCGAGCGCTTCGTCCGGCTGCGGCGTGATCTCGGGCTCGGGGTGGTCCCCCTCGTCCGGGGCGGCGACATGATCGGACGGCTTGAGGAAGCGGTCCGAGAGGGACGGACGGCGACGCTGCTCGCCGACCGGGATCTGACGAAGAAGGGGCCGGTCGTCGAGTTCTTCGGCGAGCCCTGTCGGCTGCCTCCCGGTCCGGCTGCCCTGGCCAAGCGCACCGGTCGGCCGGTCTGCGTCGGTGCGTTCTTCGAGACGCCCCGGGGGTGGCGTGTCCGCCTGTACGAACCCATGGATCTCGCTCACCTCGACGTCGTGGAGGGGACCCAACGGGTCGCGCACGGCCTCGAGCGACTGATCTCCGAGGCACCCGAGCAGTGGCACGTGTTCGTCCCGAACTGGCTCGCAGACCGGGAACCCGACCATCCCGCGGTGACCGGCGAGTCCGTCGAGGGGGACCGGTGAGGGTCGCGCTGGTGTGCCCGTACGACGTCAGCATCCCTGGCGGGGTGCAGGGCCACGTCCTGGCGTTGGCCCGACAGCTCCGTCAGGACCACGACGACGTCGTGGTCGTGGCGCCCTCCGAAGGGGGAGGTCGCCACGAGGGGGTCGTTCCGGTGGGGGGTTCGGTGCGGATCCCGTTCAACGACTCGCAGGCGCCGATCGCGTTGTCCCCGAGGTCGGTGCGGCGGGCAATGGCAGCGATCGACCGGTTCCGACCCGACGTGATCCACGTCCACGAGCCGGCCGCACCTCTGCTGTCGCTGGCGGTCTGCCTGCGTGGTCCTCGCCCGCTCGTGGGGACGTTCCACGCGTGGTCGGACTCGGATCGGCTGTACCGCGTCGCGCGACCGTTGGTGCGCGCGGGGATCGATCGGCTGTCGGCCAGGCTCGCCGTCAGCGCGGCTGCGGCCGCGTACCACGCCGGGGCGTTGGGTCTGCCCGAAGGGGCCTTCCGGGAGGTCCCGAACGGCGTGGACGTCGACCGCTTCGCGTCCGCCGAGCCTCTGCCCGAGCTCGCGGGCGAGCGGGGGGACCGCCTGCTGTTCGTGGGACGACTCGAGCGCCGCAAGGGTCTGGAGCAGCTGCTCCGCGCCTTCATCCACGTCAAGGCCCAACGGCCGGGGGTGCGGCTGTTCGTGGTGGGCGAGGGGCCGGAACGGTCCCGGTGCCAGAGCCTGCTGCCCGCGCGGTTGCGTTCCGATGTCGTGTTCCTCGGGGAGGTCGCGCACGACGACCTCCCCCGGTTCTACGCCTCGGCCGATCTGTTCGTGTCGCCCGCGCTGGGTGGCGAGTCGTTCGGGATCGTGCTGCTCGAAGCGATGGCCGCCGGGCTCCCGGTGATCGCCAGCGGGATCCCCGGGTACCGCTCGGTGGTGCAGGACGGCATCGAGGGACGGCTCGTCCCGCCCGGTGACAGCCGTGCGTTGGCCGCTGCGGTGGACACCGTCCTCGAGAACCCCGCGCTGCGGGAGGCCATGGCCGACGAGGGGCGGCGGACCGTGGCGAGCTACGACTGGTCGGTGATCGCCGAGCGAACGCGCGACGTCTACCGCTCCGTCGTCGACGGTCCGTAGACTTCCCGCCGGTGCGGGCTCGGTTCCCGACCGGCAACGACAGGAGATGACGATGATCCCGGGACTGATCTTCCTCGGCCTGCTCGTCGTCCTGGTCGTGGTGGGCGTCGGCCTCTACAACCGGCTGGTGGCGCTGCGCAACCAGGTCGAGCAGCGCTGGGCGGACGTGGACGTCCAGCTGCGCCGCCGGCACGACCTCATCCCGAACCTGGTCGAGACGGTCAAGGGGTACGCCACCCACGAACGAGAGGTCTTCGAGCGGGTGACCGAGGCACGGTCACGTGCCGTCGAAGCCGGTGGTGTCCGCGAGCAGGCAGAGGCCGAAGGCATGCTGACCCAGGCGCTGCGCAGTCTGTTCGCGGTCGCCGAGGACTACCCCCAACTGCAGGCCAGCACCAACTTTGTGGAGCTCCAGGACGAGCTGACCGCGACCGAGGACCGGATCAGCTCCGCCCGTTCGACCTACAATGCGATCGTCCGCGTCTACGACACGGCCCGCGAGCAGGTGCCCACGAACATCGTCGCCGCCCTCTTCCGCTTCGAGGAGAAGGCCTACTTCGAGATCGACGATCCCGAGGCGCGCGATCCGGTCGAGGTCGAGTTCTGAACCGCCGCAACGCCCTCGCGGTCTCGCTGGTCATCCTGGTGGTTGGCGCGGTCGGCGCCTGCAGCGGCGGCGACACGTCCCCGGCGCCGAGCCCGACGGCGACCCCGTCGCCGTCCCCGACGCCCCAGACGTTCGCCGCCCCGCTGACCGGCGAGGAGCTGCAGGACCGCTCGGTGCTCGATCGACCGGTCGTGGCCGTGAAGATCGAGAACACCTCCGCGGCACGCCCCCAGGCCGGCCTGGACACGGCCGACATCGTGTTCGAGGAGCTCACCGAGGGCGGGGTGACCCGCTTCCTCTCGCTGTTCCAGAGCGAGATCCCGGAACTGGTCGGGCCGATCCGCTCCGGACGCCCCGAGGACACCGCGGTCCTGCCGGCCTACGACGCGATGTTCTTCATCTCCGGCGCGCGCCCCGACGTGCTGAACGGCCTCCGGGCGGCCGGGGTCGACTTCCGCGGGGAGGACGGGACCGTCCTGTTCCGCGAACCGAGCCGGCGGGCGCCCCACAACGTCTTCGCGCTCGGTGAGGAGCTGTTCGAGGTCGCGACCGGTGAGGTGCCTCCGGCGGAGCCGGTCGGCTGGCGCTTCGAGGAGGACGTCCCCGACGGCGCGGTGGCCTGCCCGGCGCCGTGCGAGGACGACCCGGGCGTCGAGATCCGCGTGGCCATGTCCCCCCAGTCGGTCACCGGTTTCATCTACGACGCGGACGCCGGGGTCTACCGGCGCGAGCAGGGCGGCACGCCGCAGACCGTCACGGGACCGGGGCAGGTCGGCGCGGCCAACGTGCTGGTGCTCGCCACCCGGACCCGGCAGGAGGGCTGCTGCGATCCGGCCGGCAACCCGCTGAACGTCACCGCGACCGTCGGGAGCGGACAGGCGCTGATCCTCCGCGACGGCAACCTCTACGTCGGCAAGTGGGCCAAGGCGGCGCCCGACGAGCACGTCCAGGTCTTCGGTCCGGACGGGCAGCCGTTCCGGTTCAAGCCCGGGCCGACCTGGGCGATGTTCGCCCCGGAACGCGCGGTGCCGACGGTCGCTGCCACGGAGGACGCTGGGTAGTCTGGCAATTCCCCTCCAGCCACGTTCTCACGAGGCGCAGACATGGCCGATCCCACCAGCGACACCGCTTCCGGCACCGCTTCCGGCACCGCGCCGTCGACGGGGACCACCCGCGTCAAGCGCGGGCTGGCCGACATGCTGAAGGGCGGCGTCATCATGGACGTCGTCACCCCGGACGAGGCCCGGATCGCCGAGGAGGCCGGAGCGGTCGCGGTCATGGCGCTCGAACGTGTCCCCGCCGACATCCGCTCGCAGGGCGGGGTCGCGCGCATGTCGGACCCCGACATGATCGAGGGCATCAAGGACGCCGTCTCGATCCCGGTGATGGCCAAGGCGCGCATCGGACACTTCGCGGAGGCGCAGATCCTGCAGGCCCTCGGGGTCGACTACATCGACGAGTCCGAGGTGCTCACCCCGGCCGACGAGGAGCACCACGTCGACAAGTGGGCCTTCGATGCCCCGTTCGTGTGCGGCGCGACGGATCTGGGAGAGGCGCTGCGGCGCCTGTCCGAGGGCGCGGCGATGATCCGCTCCAAGGGGGAGGCCGGGACCGGCAACATCGTCGAGGCCGTCCGCCACATCCGGGCGATCACCGGCGCGATCCGGCGCCTGACGACCCTGCGCCACGACGAGCTGTACGACGCCGCCAAGGACCTGCGGGCCCCCGAGGGGCTGGTCCGGGAGGTCGCCGAGCTCGGACGTCTGCCCGTCGTACTGTTCACGGCCGGAGGCATCGCGACCCCGGCCGACGCCGCCCTGGTGATGCAGCTCGGGTCGGACGGCGTGTTCGTCGGGTCGGGGATCTTCAAGTCCGCGGAGCCCGAGCGTCGTGCGCGGGCGATCGTCGAGGCGACGACCAACTTCGACGATCCCGAGGTCGTGGCCAAGGTCTCGCGCGGTCTGGGCGAGGCGATGCGGGGCACGGACGTGGCCGGGCTGACCGACGACGAGCGGCTCGCACGACGCGGCTGGTGACGTCCGCGCGCCCTCGGCAGTGGGTCCCGGGCGAGCGGATCGCCGGACCTGCGGAGCCTGACCCCGACCTGCCCGACGACGCCCCCGTCGTCGGGGTGCTGGCCCTGCAGGGCGACGTGCTGGAACACCTGCGGGCGCTGCGCCGGGCCGGGGCGCGGGCGGTGCGGGTGCGTCGACCTCGTGACCTCCAGGGACTCGACGGGATCGTGGTGCCGGGAGGGGAGTCCACGACGATCGGGCGTCTGCTCGGCATCTCCGGTCTGCTCGGCCCGCTGCGTGAGCGCGTCGAGGCGGGCTTGCCGGTCTTCGGTACGTGCGCGGGGATGATCCTGCTGTCCGACCGGCTGGCACAGGACCGCGAGCAGCCACGGATCGGTGGTCTGCACGTGACCACCCGCCGCAACGCATTCGGCCGCCAGGTCGACTCGTTCGAGGCCGACCTCGACGTCGACGGCCTCGACGGGGGACCGGTCCACGCGGTCTTCATCCGCGCCCCGTGGATCGAGTCCGCCGAGGAAGAGGTCGAGGTGCTGGCCGAGGTCGACGGCCATCCCGTCCTGGTCGCGCAGGGCGATCTGCTCGCGGCCGCGTTCCACCCCGAACTCACCTCCGACGACCGTCTGCACCGGCTGTTCATCGAGCGCGTGCGCGCGTCGCAAGCGCGCCGTGGGCCGGGAGCCGAGCGGTAGCCTTGCTGATCCGCCCGAACCGATCCTGGGTGGGAGGTGGGACTGGAACGTGTCCGGGCACAGCAAGTGGTCGACGATCAAGCGCAAGAAGGGCGCGGCCGACGCCAAACGCGGCAAGCTCTTCGCACGGCTGACCCGGGCGATCGAGGTCGCGGCCCGGGAGGGCAACAGCGACCCGGACTTCAACCCGACCCTCGCCGATGCGATCCAGCGGGCCAAGGACAACGACGTCCCCAAGGACACGATCGA
>CAZHZQ010000138.1:0-6495 GCA_964537235.1 uncultured Actinomycetota bacterium
GTGGCCCGGTTGCGTGCGTGACGGTCCGGAGGGCACGACTCGAGGCGGGGGATGTCGACGATCGGATCCGACCACTTGCGGAGGAAGATCCGACGGTTGCGGGCCCACAGGTTTTCGCGATCCTCGAGCTTCGCATCCGAGGTCCCATGGCCGACGTGCTCGACCAGGACGGACGGGTCGAAGACGATGTCGAGGTCGTTGGTCCAGATCTTGAAAGCGAGGTCGACGTCCTCGCCGCTGGCGATCTCGTACTCCTCGCCCCAACCACCCAGCCCTTCGATGACCTGACGGTCCATGACGTAGACGACCGCGGACGGGGGCGCCTCGAACGGGTGGAGGACCTCCGGCTGCTCTCCCGGTTCGGAACGGACCGTCCGTGGGTTGCCGGCCTCGGTCAGTGCCGGCACCACGATCCCCGTGCCGTCGTGACCGTGGAGCGTCTTGGTCAGACGGGCGGCCCACCCCTCCGGCACCTCGATGTCGTTGTTGCAGAATGCGATCACGCGTCCGTTCGCCGCACGGAGTCCGTCGTTCATGCCGCGTGCGAACCCGTGGTTGGTCTCGTTCATGACGGGGACGTCGGCCGCTTCGGCGGCGTAGTTGGCCGCCTCGGCCTGCGAGCCGTTGTCGACGATGATCAGTTCGTAGGGAACATCCGTGTGCTGCCTGATCGACTCGACGCAACGTTGGGTCAGCAGAAGCTGGTCCCAGGCCAGCACGACGATGGACAGCTCCGGTGTGGCTTCCTGGCCCCGCAGGTTCGGGGCCAGACCCGGGTCGGGGTCGGGATCGCCCTCGAGGGGGCGGCGGACCAGCTCCGCGAACCGTTCGGCGGTCCGATCCCAGTCGAAGCGTTCGTGGACCAGCCGGAGCCCGTTCTGGATGAGCTCGTTGCGCAGGACCGGATCGGCTCGGAGCTCGCGGATCGCCTCCGCCATGGCGTCGACATCACCCGGCGGCACCACCAGGGCGGTCTCCCGGTCGATCGCGTAGTCACGGCATCCGCCGTTGTCCGTCGTGACGAGCGGCGTGCCGCAGGCGAGTGCCTCCAGCCCCGGCTGTCCGAACCCCTCGAAGTAGCTCCCGACGACGAACACCTCCGCCGCCCCGTACTCCTCGGCCATCGCGGACTGCGGGAGGTCCTTGCCGGCGTACGACTCGAGGGGAAGGCCGATCCTGGCGGCGGCCGCTGCGACGACGTCGGTCCCCTTCCAGTCCCGGTCGCTTCCCATCGTCAGGACCGGGTACCGCTTGGGGACGTCGACCGGATGGAAGTGCTCCGGGTTGATGCCGCCGAGGAGCACGTGCGGTCGGACGCCGATCTCCTGCTCGACCATGTCGGCCGTCCACGTGCTGTTCGCGAGCCGCAGATCCACGGGGAGACGCAGGCTCTCCCAGCTGCCCTCCTTGCCGTACAGCTTGGCGTAGTGGAGGACGTAGAAGGCTCGGGTTCGTGCGCCCTCGAAACGCGGGACCAGATGCCACTGCGGCTCGTGGTTGAAGACCAGCACGTCGAGCGGTCGTTCGTACCCTGCCGAGATCGGTTCGACGGCCGCCGCGCAGCGCATCCAGTCGCAGGCCCGTCGCTCCCAGTCCGGGACGAAGAAGGTGACCTCGTGGCCGCGGTCCACCAGCCGGTTGGCGATCTCGAGGACACGCCGGATGCCCCCGTACCGCTTGAGGTGCGGTTCGAGGAACCCGATCGAGAGCGGTTCGTCCTGGGACGTCACAGGTTGGAACTCCGGTGGTCTCGGGTGCCGTGGCGCGGATCATGCCGGGGTCGACCCGTCCTCTCGGCCGCTCCATCCTACGTACTGCTCTGGTCTGGGAGTGACAGGTAGCCTCCCGCGGAAGCGAAGGAAGCGGACGCGTGGATCCCGTTGCGTTTTTCTCGGAGGAACGGTGGACAGCCGGCGTCATCGGCCTGGGGTACGTCGGCCTGCCGCTCGCCGTGACGATCATCGATCGGGGACTCGGCTGCATCGGGTTCGACATCTCCCCGGCGCGGATCGACGACCTGTCCGCAGGGCGCTCGCCGGTCGAGGACGTTTCCGATGGACAGCTTGCAGCAGCCCTCGAGGACGGCTTACGGGTAACGACCGATCCGACGGAACTGTCTGACGCGGATGCGATCTTCATCTGTGTCCCGAGCCCGCTCGACCGCGTGCGCCAGCCGGATCTCTCCTACATCCACGCCGCCGCCGACACCGTGACCAAAGTCGTTCGCGAGGGCCAACTCGTCGTGTTGGAGTCCACGACGTACCCGGGAACGACCGATGAGGTGATCGTTCCCGCGGCCACCACCAACCAGCTCGCGCTCGACGATGACGTGTTCGTCGCGTTCTCCCCGGAGCGGATCGACCCGGGCAATCCAATGAAGTCTGGCGACATCCCCAAGGTGGTGGGTGGGGTAACCGAGCACTCCGGAGAGGTCGCGGCCGCGGCGTACGGACGCTTCGTTCCGGAGGTCCACCTGGTCTCGACGGCGCGTGCCGCCGAGTTGACCAAGCTGCTGGAGAACACCTACCGATCGGTCAACATCGCGCTGATCAACGAGATGGCCCAACTCGCCGACCACCTCGACATCGACATCTGGGAGGTCATCGATGCCGCGGCCACGAAGCCGTTCGGGTTCCAACCCTTCTATCCGGGCCCCGGGGTCGGGGGCCACTGCATCCCGTTGGACCCGCAGTTCCTCGCCTGGCGGGCGCGCGAGCTGAAGTTCGCGACGAGGTTCATCGACCTCGCAGAGCAGATCAACATCCACATGCCCGAGTACGTCGTCGCTCGCATCACCTCCGAGCTCAACCAGCGTGGGCTACCCGTGTACGGCACGCCCATCCTCGGTGTCGGGATCGCCTACAAGCCGAACGTCGGCGACGACCGAGAATCGCCCGCGCTCGACGTTCTGGAGCTGCTGGCAGCACGCGGTGCGGACATCGGAGTGCTGGATCGGCACGTTCCCGACGAACGGATCGAGGGTCACGGCTACCGCCCGGTCCCGGACGGCGATCTTCGGGAGTGGACCGCGGCCGTGGTTCTGACGGATCACGACGAAGTCGACTACGAGGCGATCGCGGACGCGGTCAACTTCACGTTCGACACGCGGGGTGTCTACCGCCGCCTCGGTCTGGAACGTCCCGACGTCGTCGCGCTCTAGGCAGGGGGGTGCGCGTCCTCGTCGCGACCGTCGTTCACACGCCTCTCGACGCGAGGATCTACCGCCGGCAGATCAGATCCATGGTCGGTGCCGACTGGGAGGTCACCTACGCGGCCGCGTGGTCGGACCGAGGCGTCACGCCCCCCGACGAAGTGGTGGCGGTCGACGTCCCCCGTTCGACGGGCAAGGACCGTCTGCGGTCTCTCCGAGCGGTCCGGCGGATCCTGCGTCGGCACCGAGACGTCGACCTCGTCCTCCTGCACGACCCGGAGCTCGTGTTGGCCATCGTCGGGGTGGACGATCTGCCCCCCGTGGTGTGGGACGTCCACGAGGACACGGCCTCGGCCTTGACCGACAAGGCCTGGTTGCCCGCAGCAGCACGGCCGGTCGCCAGACGAGTCGTCGAGGCCGGAGAACGGTGGGCCGAGGACCACCTCCACCTGATCCTGGCCGAGGAGCGCTACCGCGAGCGGTTCCGGCGCGAGCACCCGGTCATCCCGAACTACCCCCCGGTTCCGGAACGGGTCAGCAGCGACGTGGAGGACCGCGTGGTCCACGTGGGCCGCCTCTCGCGCGGTCGGGGCGTGGAGGACCTGCTCGAGGTCGCCGAGCAACTCGCTCCGGATATCACGCTGGAACTCGTCGGGTGGGTGGACGACGCGCAGGTCGGTGCGCGACTACGCGCCGCCCGGAGATCGGGAGCGATCTCCTGGGGCGGCGGGTTCGTCCCGAACGACGAGGCGCTGCGGCGGGTCGAGGGGGCGCTGGCAGGCCTGTCGCTCCTGCACGACGAGCCGAACTACCGGCACTCGCTCCCGACCAAGCTCCTCGAGTACCTCTCGCGAGGGGTGCCCGTCGTCACGACGCCGCTCCCAGCGGCGGTCGAGCTGGTCGAACGACACGACTGCGGGATCGTGGTCCCCTTCGAGGACGCGGCTGCCGTCGCCGCAGCGGTTCGCCACCTCCAGGACGACCGCGAACGGCGGGACGACATGGCCGAACGGGGACGTCGAGCGGTGGTCGAGCGCTACTCCTGGCGGTCGGTCGAACGGGACTTCCTGGACGTGCTCGCGACCTGGGCGGGCCGGTCGTGAGGCTCGAGCGGTTGTCCGACCCCCCGAACGTCTCGGTCGTGGTACCCGCCCGGAACTCCGGCGCGACCCTGGAGGCCGCCGTCCGCTCGGCCCTGGACCAGGAGACGCCTGGCGGTCTCGAGGTGGTGATCGCCGTCGGTCCCTCGGACGACGACACCCAGCAGGTGGCGGAACGTCTGGCCGCCGAAGACCGGCGCGTACGGATCGTCGAGAACCCGGTCGGCACGACACCCGTGGCGCTCAACACGGCGGTCGCCGCGTCGACCGGGGAGGTGGTCGCCCGTCTCGACGGGCACGCCCGGTTCACGCCCGGCTACCTCGCCCGCGCGGTCGAGCTGCTGCGCGAGACCGGGGCGGCCAACGTCGGCGGTCTCCAGCTGCCGGTCGCCGACGACGGGTTCGGTGGCGCGGTCGCGGCGGCTATGCGCTCGACGTTCGGATCGGGCGGGGCGCGGTACCGGTCCAGCGATCAGCCCGGACCGACCGAGACGGTCTACCTCGGGGTGTTCCGACGCGAGGCCTTGGACGCCGTGGACGGCTTCGATGCGCGGCTGTTGCGCAACCAGGACTACGAGCTCAACCACCGGATCCGGGACGCCGGGGGGATCGTGTACTTCCACCCGGACCTCGTCGTCCGGTACCGACCGCGCGGCGATGCGGCCTCGTTGGCCCGTCAGTACTACGCGTACGGGACCTGGAAGCGACGCGTGCTGCGCATGCACCCCGGCTCGGTGAAGCTGCGTCAGCTCGTTGCCCCAGCGTTCGTCCTCGGGCTCGTCGGAACCGCGATGGTGGCAGCGGCCGGCGGTCCCCGATGGCCGTTCCTCGGGACGGGCGGCGCCTACCTGGCCGCGGCCTCTGCGGCGGCGGCCCAGGTCGCCGACCACCCCCGCCAGGTGCTCGCCATCATCTCCGCGTACGCGGTGATGCACACCAGCTGGGGGCTAGGGTTCCTCGTGGGGCGGACCCGACGCGGGTAGTTTCCCCTGCGACACGTCAGCCGAGGACTCACGCCGTGAAAGAAGCCGAGGAACTGCGCGCACCGACCGCGCGACCTCGGCGCCCTGACCGTCGCACCGCAGACGGCTCAGTCCCGTTCCTCACCCGGCTGAACGCCCACGGCATACGGCTCCTCCAGGTCGTGGACGCTGTGGCCATCTTCGCGATCCTCATGATCACCAGCTGGATCCGGTTCTGGCTCCTGTTCGACCCGAGCCCGCGCCAACCGGAGCCCGGCTGGCCGGCCGGACCGGGCAGCGCGTACACGCCGGCGGAGTACCTGGTCTCGTTCGCGGTCATCTCGGTGCTCTTCGTGATCGTCCTCTACTTCGCGGGGTTGTACGAGCGCGAGCCGCGGCTCGGTTTCCCGCCCGCGCTCCCCCGCACCGTCAAGGCCAGCCTCGCGGCGATCCTCCTGTTCGTCACGATCGGGTACGTGACCAGCGGCACCGGGGCGCGGACGCTCCCGGCTCCGACCGTGCACCTGGTCGTGCTGTTCGTCGCCGGATCGATCGTGACCGCTGCCAACCGCCGTCTCGCCCACTGGCACCGCGTGAACCGTGACGGTCCTCCGCGGGTCCTGCTGGTGGGCGCGCCCGACGAGGTCAACGTTGCCCGTCTCCACATCGACCATGAACGGGACCATTCACGGGTCAACCTCGTGGGGGAGGTGTCGTCCACGGACGAGCTCCTCACGCGGGTCGAGGAGGTCGGGGCGACCGATGTGGTGCTGCTGTCCGGTCGGTGGCTCGACACGCTGTACCCGGCGCTGCTCAACCGGCTCGAACGTCGCGGGATCACCGTGCTCCAACGGGTGACGGCCAAGGAGACGCTGTTCGGCCTGGAACGCGCCCGTGAGGTCGGGGGGATGCCCTTCGTGCTGCTCCGCAGCCAGGCTCTCCCGGTGTCCCAGGCGCGGTTCAAGCGGCTGCTCGAGCTGACGCTGATGGTGACGTTCAGCCCGTTCCTGCTGATGGGCCTGGGTGCACTGGCGTTGCACCAACTGGCGGTCGTGGGCCGGCCGATCCTGTTCTGGCAGGAACGCGTCGGCAAGGACGGCGCGACGTTCCGGATGGTCAAGTTCCGCACGATGTACCCGCGGGCCGAGGAGGACGGCAGTCCACGTCTCGCCACGTACGACGATCCACGGATCGTCCCCGCCTGCCGGTGGTTGCGCCGGACCCGGCTCGACGAGCTGCCGCAGGTGTGGAACGTGCTCAAGGGCGAGATGTCGCTGGTGGG
>CAZHZQ010000139.1:0-6460 GCA_964537235.1 uncultured Actinomycetota bacterium
TCCTCGGAGGTCCGGGCGAGCTGCCCTCGGTCGCGGAGATCCTGAACGCGGTCGGCACCGTCCAGGCGCGGAGGATCGCGATCCTCCCCGGCCACCCCAACGTGGTCCCCGCCGCCCACCAGGCGGTCGAGGTCGCCGTGGCGGAGGGCGGTCGGCCGCTGGACGTCCTCGAGGACATCGATTCGGTCCCCGCCGTCCTGTCGGCGCTCGCGGTCCTGGCACCCGACGCGGACCCCGAGCGGACCCTCGACGAGATGCAGATGGCTGGGGCCGCCCTCCGGCACGGCGAGGTCGTCCCGGCGATCCGGGACGCCGACACCCCGATCGGACCGGTGCGGCGTGGCCAGCACCTGGCGGTCTGCGACGGTGACGTGCTCGCGGTGACGGACGATCCGTTGGAGGGGCTGCGGGAGGTCGCTCGAGCCTGTGGCGTCGAGGATGCCGAGCTCGCGATGCTGATCGTCGGCACCGACGTCGACGACGACGAGCTGGCCCGCGCCCGCGATCTGCTCCAGGAGCTCGCCCCCGGCCTGGAGGTCGAGGAGGTCGCGGGAGGTCAGACGTCGGCGCGGTACGTGCTCGGGATCGAGTGATCGTGCTCCGGCTCGACGATCCGGTGACGACGGTCGACGGCGTGGGGCCGGCGACGGCCCGTCGCCTCGTCCAGCTGGGGGTCGAGACCGTCCGCGACCTGGTGGAGCACTACCCGCGTCGGTACCAGGACCTCGGCGACCTGCAGCCGATCGACCTCGCGCGCCCCGGGGAACCGGCAACGATCGTCGGCACCGTGGTCGACTGGGACCACCGGCGGACCAGGACCAAACGGGGCGGGCGGTCGCTGGTGATCTCCGAGGCGACCGTGCGCGACCGCGCCGGGTCGACGTTCACCGCGACGTTCTTCAACCAGCAGTGGCGGGCACGTCGGCTCCCGACCGGGACGGTCGCGGCCTTCAGCGGCGACCTCGAGTACAAGTACAAGAAGCTGCAGATCGCGATGCCGTCGGTGCAGGAGCTCGGCCGGGGCGACCCGGACCAGCACGCGGATGCGCTGGAGTACCAGCGCATGATCCCCGTGTACCCCGCCACCGAGTCCCTGCCGACCTGGAAGATCGGCGAGCTGATCGACACCGCCCTGGACGAGCTTCCGCCGTTCGAGGAGTTCCTCCCCGAGCCGATCCGCGACCGCTACGACCTGATCGACCGCGATCCCGCGGTCCGCGCGATCCACGCCCCGGACGACCGACGCCACGCCGATGCCGCGCGCAAGCGGCTGACCTTCGACGAGCTGTTCACCCTCCAGGTGGGGCTGCAGTGGCGCCGTGCGAAGCTGGAGGCCGACGTGGTGGGGACGGACAACTCGCCGGTCGAGGGGCAGCTGACCGACCGGTTCGTGGGGTCGCTGCCGTTCGAGCCGACCGGGGCGCAGCGCCGTGCCTTCGACGAGCTGGCCGTCGACCTGGGGGCCGACCGGCCGATGCATCGCCTGCTGCAGGGCGACGTGGGCTCCGGCAAGACCCTGGTCGCGACCTGGACGATGCTCTGCGCGGTCGACCACGAGCGGCAGGCGGCCCTGATGGCTCCCACCGAGGTACTGGCCGAGCAGCACTTTCGCACCCTGACGGAGCAGCTCGCGCCCCTCGGCGTGAACGTCCTCGACGGGATCCGCGTCGAGCTGCTGACCTCCGGCACCACGACCTCCACCAAACGGCGGGTGCTCGGCGAGCTTCTGTCGGGGCGCGTCGACATCGTGGTGGGCACCCACGCGCTGCTCGAGGAGGGGGTCCGCTTCGACGATCTCGGGGTCGTGGTGATCGATGAGCAGCACCGCTTCGGGGTCCACCAGCGGGTCACCCTGATGGAGAAGGGCGGCAGCGGTGATGCGAGCGCGCCGGACGTGCTGGTCATGACCGCGACCCCCATCCCGCGGTCGCTGGCGCTGACCCTGTTCGGGGACCTGGACGTGACCGTCCTCGACGAGATGCCACCGGGACGCCAGGAGATCGTCACGCAGCTGATCACCCCCGATCAAACCCGCCGGCGTGAGAAGCTCTACGACTTCATCCGCGAGCAGGCCCAGGCCGGTCACCAGACCTACGTCGTGTGCCCGCTGGTCGAGGAGTCCGAGGAGGTCGCGGCCCGCGCCGCGGAGGTGGAGGCCACCCGGCTGCGCGAGGAGGTGTTCCCGGATCTGCAGGTCGGGCTCGTCCACGGCCGCATGAAGGGTGACGACAAGGAGGCGGCGATGGCCGCGTTCCGGCGGGGGGAGACCGACGTCCTGGTCGCCACGACCGTCATCGAGGTCGGCGTCGACGTGCCCAACGCGACGGTCATGGTGATCGAGGACGCCGACCGGTTCGGGATCAGCCAGCTGCACCAGCTGCGGGGGCGGGTCGGCCGGGGCGCCGCGCGCAGCTACTGCGTCCTCTTCGCCGGCTGGTCCGGTCAGGAGCTCACCGAGGACGCCGTCACACGCCTGCAGGCGGTGGCCGGCACGACCGACGGGTTCGAGCTGGCCGAGACCGACCTCGAGTTGCGGGGCGAGGGCCAACTGTTCGGGGTCCGCCAGTCGGGCATGCCCGACCTGAAGCTCGCCCGCCTGGCACGTGACAAGGAGCTCGTGGAGCTCACCCGCGATGCGGCCCAGGAGCTCGTCGCGGACGACCCGGAGCTGGAGGCTCCCGAGCTCCGCCCGCTCCGCGAGGAGGTGCGCCGTCGCTACCGGGGTGGCCTGGAGGAGCTGGAGGCCCTGGCGACCGGGTGACGCGGCCGTCACCGTCACCGTGGGGGCGAACCCCCCGGTTGTTGCGGATCGGGGCGAAAAAATTTCAACATGTTGGAGAAAATCGACCCCGATCCGCAACAACACGCGACGTAGGCTCCGTCCGACCGACAGGAGGAGCGCACGTGCGGGTCATCGCGGGGACGGCCAAGGGCCACCCCCTGGAGGTCCCCGGTCGGGGGACGCGCCCCACCGCGGACCGGGTCCGTGAAGCGCTCTTCTCGTCGCTGCAGTCGAGGTTGCGGGGCGCGCAGGTGGTGGACCTGTACGCGGGGTCCGGGGCGCTCGGAATCGAGGCGCTGTCCCGGGGCGCGGCCGGCGCCACGTTCGTCGAGCGCGACAGGAACGTCCACCGGGTGCTGCGCCGCAACCTCGGGTCGACCGACCTGAGCGAGCGGGCCGACGTGCTCGTCCGCGACACGCGCCGGGCGCTGGCCGAGGGGTTGCCCGGCGCCCCGTTCGACATCGCGCTCCTCGACCCGCCCTACCGGACCGACCGGCACGAGCTGGCGGAGGTCCTCGAGCTGCTCGCCGACCAGCTCGCCACCGGCGCGATCGTCGTCCTCGAACGCGCGACGCGCTCGCCCGACCCTCCGTGGCCCGATCGGTTCCGACCGGGGCGCGTCCGTCGCTACGGTGACACCTCCCTGCACGAAGCCACCGTGCGCGAGGACCTCCCGCGCGACCCCCGTCGAACGGAACGCCCCGTGACCGTCGCCGCCGTCTGTCCCGGCAGCTTCGACCCCATCACCAACGGGCACGTCGATGTGATCGAGCGGGCTGCCAGCCGGTTCGACCGGATCACCGTGGCCGTGCTGTTGAACCCGTCGAAGCAGGCCACCTTCGACCCCGACGAGCGGGTCCGCCTCATCGAGGAGTCGATTGGGCACCTCGACAACGTGCAGGTCGACACCTTCGAGGGGCTGCTCGTCCACTTCTGCCGGGACCGGGGGATCCGCGTGATCGTCAAGGGGCTCCGCGCCGTCAGCGACTTCGAGTACGAGCTGCAGATGGCGCAGATGAACCAGCGTCTCGGTGACGTCGAGACCCTGTTCATGTCGGCCAGCCCCGAGTGGTCCTACCTGTCGTCGTCCCTGGTCAAGGAGGTCGCGAGGTTCGGGGGTTCGGTCCAGGGCGTGGTTCCCGACGTGGTCGCGTCGGCTCTCGTCGAACGGTTCTCCTGACCGCCTGCAGCGGTAGGCTGCTCGTGCCCCCGATCGCCTCCCCCTCGCGCGAGAGAGGTTCCCCGTGTCCGACGACGGAGTCCCCCGGACCGGCCCCGGCACGTCCGTCCCCATGGACGTCGAGGCCAAGCTGCACCAACTCGAGCTGATGGTCGCCGAAGCCAAGCAGGTCCCGCTGTCGGCTTCGATCATGCTGAACCGCGCCGAGATCGACGGACTGGTCACCGAACTGCGCGACAGCCTGCCCGACGAGCTGCGGCAGGCCCGTTGGATCCTCAAGGAGCGTGACGAGGTCCTGGACAAGGCACGGCGCCGTTCGGAGGAGATGATCGAGGACGCCGAGGCCGAACGCGAGCGGATGATCGCCCGCACCGAGGTCGTCCAGGCGGCCAACCGGGAGGCCGACCGGATCATCGAGGAGGCACGCGAACAGGCCCGGCAGCTCCGACTGGAGGCCGAGGACTACGTCGACGCGAAGCTCGCGAACTTCGAGGTGGTCCTCCAGAAGACCCTGACCGCCGTCGAGCGCGGCCGCGAGAAGCTGCGGGGCCGGCTGGACGTGGACGAACTGGCCGATGTCGACGCCTTCGACGAGGAGCTCGAGGAGCCTGAGGACGACGCGTGAGGACCGCGTGAGCCACGAGCGCGCCTGACGGCAGGGGGTGTGCGCTCTGCGCACCACTTGGGGGGTGTGGTACCCTGGTGCTTCCGGCGCTCGCGCCGGGGTCCCGCGCGCATCCGCACGACGAACCTCCTGCGAACCTCCTGCTGACCGGATCCGAGCAACGTGATCGAAGCTGGCACCTTGCGTATCGACGTCACCGACCTCATCGATCGACCGGGCGCGACCCGCACCGTCGCCCGGTCGGTCCGGCGTGCCGAGATGGAGACGCCGGAGGGCGGTTGGGGGCCCGGTGACGACGTGCTCATCGGCGCGATCGACCTCCACCTCGAACTCGAGATGCTCGTCGACGGCCTGCTGGTCACCGGCACCGTCGCCTTCCCCACCGAGATGGCGTGTTCGCGGTGCCTCACCGGCGTGCGGCACGCGGAGGTCGCCGAGGTGTCGGAGCTGTACCAGGACCCGCGGATGCTCGAGGAGGAGGAGCGGGAGCAGCTCGAGGCCGGCTACGAGCTGACACTGGCCACCATCGACCTCGAGACGCTGATCCGCGACGCCGTGCTGGCTGCGGTGCCCCTGAAGACCCTGTGTCGTGAGGACTGCGCCGGTCTGTGCGCGGTGTGCGGCACGGACCTCAACGTCGAGGACTGCGGGCACCGCGACGAGCCGGTGGCCGACCCACGCTGGAGGAAGCTGGAGAGCCTGGACGTGCCACCGGGCTGACGCCGCCGGTCCGCCGGTTGCGAGCAGGGCCGCCCGGAACCACGCACCGACACCGAACACGCACCGACACCGAACACGCACCGACACCGAACGACGAGAAGGAGGCCACGATGGCCGTCCCGAAGAGGAAGATGAGCCGCTCGCGTACGCGGCACCGCAAGTCGAACTGGCTGCGGATCGAGAAGCCGACCTACGCGACCTGCAAGCGGTGCAAGAGCCCGATCCGCCCGCACACCGTGTGCGGCGTCTGTGGGTACTACGGGGGCCGCCAGGTGGTCGAGGTCGAGGAGTAGGACCCTGGCCGACCAGCGGGCCGCGGAGGCTCCGTCCGATGTCGAGGCGCTCCAGGAGCGCCTCGGTGTCACGTTCGCCGATCCGCACCTGCTCCAGCTGGCCCTCACCCACCGCTCCTACGCGTTCGAGGAGGGCGGGCTCGACACCAACGAGCGGCTGGAGTTCCTCGGCGACGCGGTGCTCGGCCTGGTCGTGACCGACCTGATCTACCACGAGCTCCCGGACGACGAGGAGGGCCAGCTGGCCAAGCTGCGGGCCGCCGCGGTCAAGGAGTCGGCGCTGGCGACGATCGGTCGGGAGATCGACCTCGGACGGCACGTGCGGCTCGGCAAGGGCGAGACCGCCTCCGGTGGCTCCGACAAGGACTCGATCCTCGCGGACACGTTGGAAGCGGTGCTGGGAGCCTGTTACCTCGACCAGGGGTTCCCGGTGGTGTTCACGCTCGTGGACCGGTTGTTCGGGGATCGGCTGGGCGAGCTGTCGACCCGGGGCGCGGCGTTGGACTACAAGACGAGCCTGCAGGAGCTGACGGCCTCCCGGTACGACGAGCTCCCCGCCTACGAGGTCGACGAGGACGGCCCCGACCACGAGAAGATCTTCACCGCGACCGTGGTGGTGGCGGGCGAGGTCCGCGGCCGGGGCGAGGGTGCGAGCAAGAAGAAGGCTGAGCAAGCGGCGGCGCGCGAGGCGTACCGCCGACTCACGACGGGTTGAACTCAACGAACCGACCGGCACGGAAGCCGGATGACGGAAGGACGCGAGTGTGCTGGAACTCCCCGAGGTAGAGGTCCTCAAGAAGGATCTCGAGAAGGAGGTCGTCGGGAAGCGGATCAAGGAGGCCGAGATCCACATCGCCTC
>CAZHZQ010000140.1:0-6435 GCA_964537235.1 uncultured Actinomycetota bacterium
CGGGCCCGGAGACCTTCACCGAGAACAGCGCACCCATCTGGTCGATCGAGCGCACCGCGTGGGAGGCGGCTGGAGGCACGACGATCGGCACCGTCGATCCGCCCGACGGGCCCAAGACGACGCACGAGGGCAACGACACCGACCGCGTGGTCCTGGGCACCGCGTCACTCGGCCAGGGTCGCGTGGTCGCCTTCGGAGGCATCCTGCCGACACCGACCGAGGAGTTCGCTCACTGGTTCGGTCTCGAGCCGTACGCCGTGACCCTCACGGGCCAGCACCTGTTGCTCCAGGCACTCACGTGGGACGAGGTCGTCCAGCGGCGGCGTCCCGACCCACATGGCGTCGCGCCACCCATCACGACACCGGGACGGTGAACCGGCGACTGGTCGCACAGTGACTCGTGTGGTGGGGACTCCCACGAACGGCTGCCGGCTCCCTCGAGGGGTGGACGTACGCATCCGGCTGGACAGCCAGTCACCCCCCGTCGGGGAGGCGGGCGTCCTCGGCGAGGGCGACACGCAGCGGTTCGCGGGATGGCTGGACCTGCTGCGGGTCCTGGCCGAGCTGTTCGCGGAGGGGGATGGGTGAGGGCTACCCAGCTTCGGCTGCTTCACCTACCTCGGCGGCCCACGTCCCTTGCGGTAACGCCGGACGAGGGGGTCCGCCGACGCGGGCCCGTGTCCCCTGCGCTCGGCCGTGCGCGTACAGTGAGCGCATGGGAGCCGGGGCGCGTACAGCGGACCTCATCGGGCGCGGTACGGAGATCGATCGCGCCGAACGCGCGCTGGCCTCGGTGGCCGCCGCATCAGGCCACGCCCTGCTCGTCACCGGCGAAGCCGGCATCGGCAAGTCCACGCTCCTGGATGCGCTCCTCGAGGCAGCAGGCGATCACTTCCGCATCGCGGTCGAGGCTGCCTCCGAACTGGAGACCGAACTACCCTTCGCCCCGCTCGTGCGCGCGCTGCGGCTGCGTCCTGGTTCCTCGGATCCGGACGCTGCGGCACTGGGGGCCCTGCTCACCGGTCACGAGCAGTCCGATCCGGAGCTGTTCCGCCTGCAGATGATCGAGGGCATCGCCGATCTGATCGAACGGTGGGCGCTCGAACGACCCGTCCTTCTCGCGGTCGAGGACCTGCACTGGGCGGACGACGCCACCATCCAGACCCTGGACCGGCTGGCCCGCCGTCTCCAGCACGTCGGCGTGCTGATCGTCGGGACCGCCCGACCCCACCCCAGGCCCGCAGCACTCCGGGTGCTCGAGCGGACGCTCGCGAACGTCGGTGCGACGCTGATCGAACTCGAGCCGCTTCCCGAAGAACTCGTGATCGAACTGGCCGGCCGGGTTCTCGGCGGGCAACCGGGCCCGATGCTCACCCAAGCGCTGGCGAAAGCTGGAGGTAACCCTCTGTACGTCACCGAGCTGCTCGCAGCTGCCCAGGCCCAGATGCCGGAGGGAGACGGCACGGTCGAGCTGTCCTCTGCGGGGGTGCCGGACTCCGTGAGGCTCACCATCCTGCGCAACCTGTCCTTCCTGCCGTCCTCGACGCTCAAGGTACTCAGGACCGCCTCCGTTCTCGGGACCCGCTTCGTCCTCCGCCAGCTGGCGCTCGTACTGGATCGTCCCGAGGACCAGGTCGTCGGTGAGCTCCTGCCGGCGTTCGTCAGCCGCGTGGTCTCGGAGGCCGGCGACCGGATCGCGTTCCGCCACGACCTCGTCCGAGAGGCCGTCTACGAGGACCAGCCCCGCGCCGTCCGGGCCGCGACCCACCGCAGGGTCGTCGAACGTCTGCGGGCCGCGGGGCTGCCCACTGACGAGCTGGTCCCCCACCTGCTACGTGGGAACTGGCAGGGCGTGTCCGAGGCCGTGGACTGGCTGGCCGAGGCCGGCCGAGCACTGCGTGGCCGGTCGCAGCCACTGGCCACCGAACTCCTGATGCGCGCCGTCGACCATGCCGGCGGCGACGCCGAACCCTACCTGCGTCTGGACCTGGCCGACGCTCTCTCCGCAGAGGGCCGATGGGAGGACGTCGAGGCGGTCTTGGAGCCGGTCCTGTCCGGGCCGCTCACCGCACTGGATCAGGCGGTCCGCGACCGGCTCGTCGCCTTCGTCAGCCCCGTCACCCGACCGAGCCTCACACCCGCAGCACGCAGGGCAGCGCTCGACGCCCTCGAGGCGGCCGGACTGAGCGCACGTGGCCGTGGTCGAGCCATGACCGTGCGTGCGTGGATGCACTGGGTCGAAGGGCGGCGCGAGGAGGCGGCCGAGCTGGCCACGCGGGGACTCGCCATCGCGACCGATGCGGGGGATCACGAAGGCGCGTGCTGGCTCGAGCTCATGCTGGCCAGGATCGAGGACCTGGACCAGGAGTCGATCGCACACGCCCGTGCGGCCCTCGAGCACGCACGGCTCGCCCCCACGCGTCCCGAACTGATGCTGGGGGCGACCGCCACGTTCGCCTTGATCGCCGGGAACTATGCCGCCCTGCGGCCAGAGGCCGACCGGGCCGTGTCGGAGGCGCTGGCACTGGCCGACCGGACCGGTCTCGACGGACATCAAGCGGGACTCGAAGGCGTCGCGGCGGTGAACGCCCAGCGTGACGGCGACTGGGACGACGCCGCGGTCCGGTTCGACGCAGCGTTGGAGTCCCTCAGCAGTGGCGCGTCTCCGACCATCGGGGCATCCGGCACCGCGGTGCTCTACGCCCGCGCCGCACGCCTGAACGTGCACCGAGACGAGCTCGAGCTCGCCGAGAGCCGTGTTCGGACGGCGCAGCGACTGTGGTCACAGGCACGTGCACTCGGACAGGAACAGGAGGAACTGCACGGCGTGTACCTCGCGGAGGCGGAACTCCGGATGGCACTCGGCGAGTTGGATCCCGCGCTCGACGCGCTCCGCGAGATGGCGGCCTTCCTCGAGGATCGCGACATGCCGACCTACCACGCCGTGACGCTACCCGCCGTGACGGCGCTCGCCTGGCACGCCGACCGCCCCAGCGAGGCACGCGCCGCGGTCGAGCGCGCCGAAAGCGGGATCGACAGCGACGCGACGGCCGACCCGAACCTGGCCAGCCTCGTGCGGTGGTGCCGGGCCCGCGTGGAAGGCGACCACGCCACGCTGGACGGACTCGTCGACTGGGCCGACGGGCCACGGCCGCTGTGGGAGTGGCGGCCGCAGATCCGTGAGGACGCGGCCGTCGTGCTCACCGATGCCGGCCGGACCGATCAAGCGGTGCAGCGGCTCGAGGAGGCCCTCGGTCTCTGGGGCGAGGTTGGGGCGAGCCGCGATGTCGCCCGGGTCCGCAAGTCCCTGCGTGACCTCGGCGTGCACCGTGGACGTGGCCTCGCAGCCGACCGGCCCGACACCGGGTGGGAGAGCCTGACGGACGCCGAATGGCGCGTCGTCGAACTCGTGCACGAGGGGCTCATCTACCGCGAGGTCGGCGAGCGGTTGTTCATCTCGCGCCGCACGGTGGAGACCCACGTCCAGCACGTGTTCCGCAAGCTCGGCATCTCCTCACGGCGGGAACTGACCGCCCTGCTCCAGACGGACGAAGGGCGATCGCACCTCGTCCGGTGACAGCGCGGCGTGGGCGCTACGTAGTCCCGACCAGTCGTTGGATACGTAGTTCCTACGGAGGTCGTCGATCATCGCCTCCCGCACGCTGGAGTCCGGAGCAAGCCGGTCCAACGGCGACCGGAGCTGGCAGGAGGTACCCCGATGCGGCAGGGACGGAACCGACACCGCCGATGGAACGCGAGGCTCGTGGTCGCACTCACCGCGTTGCGTTCCGCTGCTCTTGGGCGCGGTCTGGGCGCCGTCGCACGGCTCTCTCGAAGAACGAGCAGCAGATCGGTCCGAGCGATCGCCGTGCCGTTGGTCCTGGCCACGCTGACGCTCGCCGCCAGCCCGGAAACAGACACGAGGAGGTGGCACCGCCACACGGACGTCCAGGGCAGAGTGCTGGCCGAAGCACCGACGTCGGATGCGGCCCGGTGCGCGTGGCTCCAGGACGGTGAGGAGTCCCAGGGCCGCATCGGCTGGGTGGTCGAGCTGGCGCCGGACGAAGGCGACGGTCATCACCGGTACGAGCTCTTCCGAGATGGCGTCCGCGACGATCTGGACGTCACCTTCTACGCGGACCTCGGCAGCAGCTGCGCGTCCACTGGGCGTCCTCTCCAGGAGGAGGAGGTCCACCTCTACGAGCGCGAGGGGACCGTTCTGGGCGCCGTACCAGCGGATGCTCGTTACGCCGTGCTGGGCCGCTGGTCGGTCAGCGTCCGTGGCCCGTACTACGTGATCCCGCCGTACCAGGTGCAGGTAGGGGCTGGTGCCGCGGTCGACTTCCGGTTCAGCGTGCACGAGGTACCGGTCGACGGCGTCCTGCAGGAACCGTTCGACGGTGATCCAGCTACGTCCGAGTCCCTGCCGGCGGGCCGCCCGGACCTGACGGTCGAGATCAGCCGTGCGCGTTTCGACGGGAAGACCGCCACCCACGCCGTGCTGACCCGCATGGACGTGTTCTCCGACTCGCTCGCAGCGGCAGCTTTGACCGCCGAAGGACCTCTGCTCGGGGTGTGGTCCGACCGGCTGCCCGCCACGGTGGCCGAGGAGCTGCGGCGGGTGCTGCCGGGCGGTGAGACCGTGTACCTGCTCGGAGGCGTCGAGGCGATCTCCGAGGGGGTGGAACGTGATGTCGCGACGCTGGGCTACGAGGTGCGACGCCTGGCAGGAGCGACCCGCGTCGAGACGGCGATCGCGGTCGCCGACCAGGTGCGCGCCCTGAACCCGGACGTCCGCGAGGTTGGGTTGGCGCGGGCATTCGGGGTCTCAGGGGACGACTCCTCGGCCTGGGCCGATTCGGTGACCGCTGGCGGGTGGGCCGCTGACCGTCATGTGCCGATCCTGGTGACCGACACCGAGCGGATGCATCCCGCGGTCGACGAGTGGCTACGAGAGGACCGCCCACGGCGCACCGTCCTCTTCGGCGGACATGCGGCCCTCTCCGGAGAGGTCGAGCAAGCTGCACCGCAGCCTCAACGGATTTGGGGGGCCGACCGCTCCGAGACCGCCAGGCGGATCGTCGAACGACTGTGGAATCAGGAACCGTCTGGGCGGCGCGATTTCGTCATCGTCAACGGCTGGGCGGACCTCGGCTGGCTGTGGGGACTCGCCGCCGCCGGTGCGTCCGCGGACCACGACGCCCCGATCCTGTTCGTCTCCGGCACCGACGTACCCGAGGCGACAGCGGGGTTCGTGTCGCGGTGTGGGAAGCCGGAGGTCGACCTCCTGGTGTCCGGTTCCTCGGACCATCCGCGCTCCGGTGTCACCCCTGCCGTGATCCGGCGCCTCGATGACCTGGACGGCGGCGCCTGCTGACTACGGGAGCGTGACCCGGATCACAAGCCTCGCAGCCGACCGTTCAACCTGGCGGCGACGGTGGCCAGAGGCACCTCGGAGGCGAGCATCTCGGTCGCCATGAAGTGGCGAAGATCGTGCAGCCGGAAATGTGGCAGCCCGCAGGCACGTCGTGCCGCCTTGAAGTCTGGCAGTCGCCCAACTCGGACTGTGGGGCTCGTGCCCGTCGGACTTGCCGGTGAACACGAACGCCTCGCCCGGCAACCTCGTACCCGCCTCGCGGGCGCGTTCGCGGGCCACCTCTCGCCAGTCGGCCAGCACCTTCCAGGTCTCGCGGTCGAGGTCGACCTGGTAGGTGCAGTCGGTCTTCGTTGCGGTCAGTACCGGTCCGTGCGGTCCGATGACCAGCGCCCTGGTGAACGCCACCGTGCCCCGGTCCAGGTCGATGTCGCGCCAGCGCAGCGCCATCAGCTGGCTGCGACGCGCGCCGGGGGTCGCCGCCATCCGCAACAGCACGTAGCAGGAACGCGTAGAAGTCATCGATGTCAACGGCGGTCAGCTTGGCCACCGGCAGATGCCCCAGATGCGGCACCAGGTGGCAGCGGGTCGCCCACCGGACCGTCGCCTGCGTCGACGGCTTCCACTCGGGTGACGCCGCCGTCGTCCAGCGTTCCAGCAGCTCGGCCAACGTCGCCTCGTGGGTAGCCGCGTTCTCGACCTCAACCACCAGCGCCTCCAGCTGGCGCTGCGCGGTCCGGTGCTGCCGTGCACGGTGCGGGTCGCGTATCAACCGCCTGCCGGTATACGGGTCGACGCCCCGGCAGACGCGCAGCTCCCAGGCGTCACGTCCCCGATGACGGATCGAACCTCGCTTGTTCGTCATGGCCGTGCTCCTCTCCCCCGTCTCGAACCCATGGGCAAAGCATGGGCAGAACATGGGCGAACACGAGACGAAGGAGACCACCGCAAAGAAGGCGACATGCCCGTAGAAAGCCGAGAACCGGCCCTAACGGCCGGTTCCGTGGAGAGCGGACGACCGGATTCGAACCGGCGACCTCCACCTTGGCAAGGTGGCGTTC
>CAZHZQ010000141.1:0-6421 GCA_964537235.1 uncultured Actinomycetota bacterium
AGCGGGCGCAGACCGGCGAACGTCGCGACGACGTCGGAGACGTCCAGCGGGTCGCCCAGCGCCTGATTGACGGTCCGCAGCAGGAACCGCACGTCACGCTCGTCGGCGGACGGCGACTCGGGAACCGGACCGTCCACGGTGTGGTCGGTCACCCCGATCAGGACCGTGTCGTCGGGGCGGGGGACGGCGAACACGAACCGCCCCAGCGTGTCTGGCATCGGCACCGCCAGCGCCGCCCTCGGGTGACCGAGCCGTTCGGCGGGCACGACCAGGTGGGCGCCGACCGACGGCTGCAGCTCGACGTCGGGGGCCAGCCGTCCGGCCCACACCCCGGCGCAGGTGACGACGTGGCGGGCGCGGACCTCCGCGGCGCCCCCTTCGAGCCGGTCGCGCACCCGGGCGCCGTCCGCCCCCACCGTCTCGGCCTCGCAGTGGGTGATGATGCGGGCGCCGTGCGCCGCCGCGGTCCGCGCGACCGCGACGACCAGACGCGCGTCGTCCTCGAGGCGTCCCTCCCACCACAGCGGTCCCGACGCCAGCCCGGCCGTGCGCAGCCCCGGGATCAGCAGCGCGGCCTCGCGCGGGTCGACCCGCCGTCCCTGCGGCAGCTGCCCGCCGACCCCGCCGCCGGCGGCCCGGAGGCCCTCACCGGCCCAGATCCCCGCCTGGAGCGCCGTCTTGGCCCAGGCCGGCAGGTCGGCATCCACCGCCACCGTGAACGGCACCGGCTCCACCAGGTGCGGGGCGACCACCTGCATGAGCAGCTCACGTTCCCGGGCCGACTCCAGCGCCAGGCCCACCTCGAGGTGGCGCAGGTAGCGCAGCCCGCCGTGCACCAGCTTCGAGCTCGCCCCGCTGGTCCCCGACGCCAGGTCGCCGCGTTCGACCAACGCCACGTCCAGCCCCCGGCTGGCCGCGTCCAGCGCGACGCCCGCGCCGGTGATCCCGCCGCCGACCACCAGCACGTCGACGACGTGGCCGTCCGCGAGCTCGGTCAGCTCCCGAGCCCGGCGGTGGGCCGTCAGCGACGCCGACCTGACGGTCACGTCGGATCCGGACGCAGGTAGCCGTCCACCATCCGGCCGAGCTCGGCCAGCACCTTGTCCGGCTCCGCCTCCTGCTCGGTGATGCGGTTGGACAGCACGAACGACTGCACCGTCAGGTGCAGGCAGTAGGCCAGCAGCTGGGGATCGCCGGGGCGGATCGACCCGTCCACCTGCCCGTCCCGCACGTAGGCGGTGATCATCTCGACGCTCGCCTGCTGGGTCGAGCCGAGCCGGTCGATCATGTACGGCAGCAGCAGCTCCGGATCGATGTCCAGCACCTGGCGCATCACCGGGTGCTCCGCAAGCCGGCGGACCACCATCTGTGCGGCCGCCGCCAGCCGCCGCCGACCGTCCGGCGCCTCGACGTCCTCGCCGACGCCGGACAGCAGCGCCGTGAGCTCGCGGGTCAGCAGCTCGGCGACCGCCGTCTCCACGTCGGGGAAGTAGCGGTACAGCGTCGAGCGCGACATCCCCGTCCGGCGCGCCACGTCCGCGAACGTCGCCCGGCGCACCCCCACCCGCAGGACCTGCTCGCGGACCGCGTCCAGGATCGCATCCCGGGTCTCGGGCACTGTGGCCTCGGTAGGACGATCGGACATCATGTGTACGACCGTACCGCACCTGCGAGGTGATCCGCTCGGAGGCTTCGCGTCCACTCCGGCCCTCCCAGGGTGACACAGGTGCAATCCAGACCGTTGCTCCGTCCCCTCCGCCATCTTGAGTCGTGAACAACATTCCCGTTCCTCCATGGCCACTCCGCCGGCAACAGGCACTACGACTACGTACGCGATGTCGAGGGGAACGTTCATGTCGACAACGGCGGCTGTTCTCCAGGGAGGTCACTGTGGCTGGTATGCGTACAGAGGTGAAGCGGCACCGCGACGAGCTGATCGCTGCTGCGGAGCGTCACGGCGCGCGCAACGTGAGGCTGTTCGGCTCGGTGGCAACCGGTCGGGACGACGCTGACAGCGACGTGGACTTCCTGGTCGACCTCGAACCGGGTGCGACGCTGCTCGACCTTACATGCAGGAAGCGGTGGCTGACCTGTCGACGCTCGTCGAGCGTGGCCGCGCGGCATGGGATGACGACAAGTCGTCCGGCTGGCGGCGCAGAAGTTGTTGGAGATCCTCGGCGAGGCCGCCAAACAGATCAGCGACGAGGTCCGTTCCCGGTATCCGGATGTGCCGTGGCGAGATCTGGCCCGGGTCCGTGACGTCTACACCCACGCCTACCACCGCATCGACTACGACCTGATGTGGGAACAGCTCGTCACCCAGCTGCCGGAGCTGAGACGGACGCCAGGTCGGATCGATCCGGACGATGTGGGCGAGGTCGGTGTGGACCCAGTCGCGCGACGTCCTGGCCGGGATCCTCCGTGAGCGCCTGGACGGTGGTCACCTCACGTCGAGGCGGACGTACCACTGTGCGTCGCCCTGATCCCACTGCGTGGTGAGGATGACGTCGTAGCGTCCCGGTCGACGTCCGCGGTGAACGAGGTCGGGTTGGAGGCGGAAATCTCGCGGACGTCCTCCTCACCGCCGCCGGTGGGTTCGATCCACACCTCCGCGTAGTCCGGCGCCCCGTCCGTTCCGAACCGGACGGTGAGGTCCTGGCCCGACTCGACCTCCACGACCGGCGTCGACTCGTTGGGACCGACGGAGTCCGCGCACGTGCCGCCCTGCTCGCCGTCGACGGTTCGGACGGCTCGGCGGTCGACGGTGCGAGGGGTTCCGCGGTGGTCTCTGCGGTCGGGGCGTGCTGCTCGCTCTCGGAAGGTGTCGGCGTCGGGGTGGGCGTCGGCGTGGGTGTTGGCGACGTGTCGGTCGATGACTGCGTGGGCGTGGTCGTGACAGGGGGCCCCGCCGGACCGGGCTCGACGGAGATGCCGACCGGGCCTCGAGCACGCAGGGTCAGCAGGCCGACCGCGACGACCACGACGATCACGGCCGCCGCGGCCGCGAGAATCCACCGCTGGCCAGGCAGGCCCGACGTCTCCTCTCCGTGCGCGGCTCGGCGGACGTCCTCGACGGTCGCGGCCGGGACGTCGGCGGTGGCCGCTCGGGCGTAGCGCCGCAGCTCGTTCCGGATGTCAGACATCGGTGCTCACTCCCAGCATCGTGCGCAGGCGACCCATCCCACGTCGCAGGTGGTTGCGGACCGTGGACACCGAGACGTCCATCAGGTCGGCGGCCGTGGCCACCGGATCCGCGACCGTGCGACGCGGTACAGGTACCCGGCCGGGTTGTCCATGGCGCTGACGCGGTCCCAGTGACGCCAGCCGTACACGAGGGCCTCCTGCACGGCGTCGGCGGCACGGTCGGGGCCGTACGCGGCGACCAGCGCCGCGCGCAGACGCGGTTCGACCTCCACGACGAAACGTTCGAACCCGTCCGGCTCGGTCACGTGCTCGGTTCCCCTCGGTCTCTCGCGCGGCCCCCTCACCTATGAAAGGGTTCCGCAGGCCCCGAGGTGTCACATGGATCTCAGCCCCCCGAGGGGTTCACGACGGTCTCCGATCCGAACGGGACGAACAGCGTGGTCAGCCGTGGGCCGGCCGTGGTGTAGGGCGTGTCCGCATCGGCACCCTGCGTGTGCAGCGTGACCGTGTGCGTCCCGGCGCTCACGGCGATGCCGCCCGCGGTCGTGAACGACGCACCGGCCGTCTCCGAGCCGCCCGGCGAGTGCAGGTCCAGGCCGATGAGCCGGTCACGTTGGTCCTCGAGCGACTCGTCGGGGTCCCAGTCGAGCCTGGTGATGCTGGCCAGGGTTTGGCTGGTGCCGTCGTCTTCGCTCACGAAGATGTTGGAGGTCACGAGGAGGAAACCGTCGACGGGGACCTGGATCGTGCGGGTCACGATCTCCTCGAACGGGTTGTCGTCCGCGCTCGAGTTCGCATGCGTGGTCCCCTCGTCGAGGTCTTGGTCACGGTAGGAGTCCAGCGACGCGAGGTCGCTGGCGTGCAGATCGTCGATCCGGTCGGCGTTCAACCCGGTCACGACTCCGAGGTCCTGGACGGTGAGGGCGTCGGTGTGGACGGTGCCGCCGACGTGCACGTCACCGACGACCTGGTTGGATCCCTGCAGGACCGGACGGTCGAAGCCGTAGTCGGCAGCGATGCCGGCGAGAGCGGCGGCGGTCTCGTCGCGTCCGGTGCCGAAACGACGGTCGATCTCGCAATCCGGATCGCACTGTGCGGCGGCCTCGGCGGCGACGGCCTCGGAGATCGCAAACTCACCGCCCGCCACGATGAGCACGTCGGGGTTCAAGTCCGCGATCCCGTCGGCAGCAGCGTCCGACAGGACGCTCGGGTTCGTGATGAACATCGGGGCGCCCAGCTGGGCGGCCGCCGATGCGGCCGTCTGCGCGTCGAACGGGACGTCGTTGCGCGCCAAGAACGCGACGTCCGCGTACTCCTCGGTGCCCGGGATGGGGTCGGCGACGGCAGGGGTGAGCGCCAACGTCATCGCGGCGACGGCCAAGACGGCCACGGACAGGTGCAACGTCCAACGTCCGGATCGCATGATCGCTTCCTCGTGTAGTGGACGGAACTTCCCGGCTCCCCCGCCCCTCCTCCATAACGCACTGAGTGAGCGGTCGCAAGGGGCACGCTCTTCCGAGGGGCCACGCGAACGGGTGGTCCTCGATCTGAATCAGGCGATGGACACCGACGCGATGTCCGATCGCGCCGCACCTCAGCATCAGCCACACCTCAGTATCAGTAGGGGGAGGCGAGCTCCGGGAACATCGGGAAGTGCTTGAGGTTCGTGGTCAACAGGTCCGCTTCGAGCGCTTGGGCGGTCGCGGCGATGATGTAGTCGATCGGGTCGACGCCTGGATGGGAGCGCAGGTACTGGTTGGCGAGCGTGCCCGCCTGCTCGGCGATCGCCTCGTCGACGTCGATCCAGTCCACCACGTCCAGCAACCGTCGAGTTTCGACTTCTTCGGCGACGCGCATCCCGGCGAGCACCTCGACCTTCGTGACCACGGACGCTGCCACGCGTTGCCCGCTGTCGGCAGCCGTCCGCAGCACCTGCCGTGCCTCGGTGTTCCCGCGCAGGTGGTCGATCAGGACCGAGGTGTCGACGAGGACCGTCATGCGTCGGCGAGCCGGCGGGCCATCCCGCGGCGAAGACCGTCGACGTAGCCGGCACCGTCGTAGTCGCGACCGGTCCAACTGCCGAAGCTGTCATCGAGCGCCTGGACCATGATGGCGTGCTCGGTCGTCCCGTAAGAGCGGTCCACGGCACGTCGGACCAGCTCGGCGAGACCCACCCCGGTGCGTTCAGACTCGGTGCGCAGGCGTTCGTACTGGTCGTCGGTGAGCGTGATCTGCGTGCGGTGGCTCATGATGTAACCCTACATCATATGAGGACGTTCGGCGATCGCAGTCCTGGCCGCCCTCGAGAACGAGCTCGACGCCCACTGGGTTCGTCCCTGCCGCGCGCGGCGGCATGTGTGACAATGGGTCCATGGGGTCGACGTCCGAACACAACAAGCGCAGGCCGGAGACGGATCGGCGCGCGGCGAGCGAGGACGCCGAGGATTCGCAGCGCGCGATGATCCGCATGCTGCTACGTCAGACTCCCGAAGAGCGGTTGCGCGGATTGGTCAACGCGGCGAGGTTCTTCGCCAACGCACGCCGTGGCTGACGGACAACCGTCCGGCGTCTTCGATCCCGAGCGGATCGTGCGCACGCTCGACCAGCATGGCGTCGACTACGTGCTCATCGGAGGAGTGGCCGCACGGCTGCACGGTTCACCGATCCTGACCGAGGATCTCGACGTCACCCCGGAGCGTTCGCGCGACAACCTGCGACGCTTGGCGGAGGCGCTGGCTGAATTGGACGCCAAGCTGGCCGCCCCTGGTGCCGAAGACGGTCTGGACGTGCCCCTCGACGCCGACGCGTTCTCGTCGCCAGTGATGAAGTTCGTGACGCGAGCAGGCGAGGTCGATGTCGTCCTCGAGCCCCAGGGGTCTGACGGCTACGAGGACCTGCATCGCTCGGCGGCGGACTTCCAGGTGTACGGCATCCGATTGCAAGCTGCCAGCCTCGAGGACATCATCGCCTCGAAGGAGATCTCGGACCGCCCCAAGGACCGAGCCCACCTCGGAACGCTGCGCGAACTCGCCGACGAGTTGCGACGGCAACGTGAACTGGATCGGGACATCGAAGGCCCCGAACGGGGTCTCTGACGACCAGGATCCGCCGACTCCCATCAAGAGGAACAGGAGGAGAGGGGGCGCGAGGCCGGCCGTTCGCATGGTGATACCAGTCTGGTATCATGGCGGCATGGCTCTGACACTGCGCACCGACGAAGAGCTCGAGCGGGCGCTCGACGCGCTCGCCGAGGACGAAGGCCTGTCCCGGCAGGAGA
>CAZHZQ010000142.1:0-1927 GCA_964537235.1 uncultured Actinomycetota bacterium
TCGATGGAGGGCGCGGTCGAGAGCGGTCAACGAGCCGCAGAGCTGGTCATCTCCGACCACGAACAGGGGTAGCCCTGGCAGGCCAGGCGGAGGGGGTACACGCTACGGACGGCCCACCATTGTCGCCGAGTCAGTGCCGATGATGGCCATGCCGTCCACGGTCTGGCCCTTCAGCACGCCCTCGGTGTCGCCGTGCTCGAAACCTGTCTCCTGGGTCTGGAACTGACAAACCAGATCGTCCAGGCTGTCGCCGTTGACGTCTTCCACGCCGCAGTTGGGTGCTGCGTTGCGCCCGCCCCGCAGGTGTAGTGAGTCCTCGTCCCCGGATGCGCCGAAGGTGAGCACTTCCCGGTCAACCTCGTTGGCGGCGTCGAAGTCGGCGGTGGAGAGGATGGCTACCGGGATGTTGCCCCGGCTCCGGGGGTTGACGGAGTTGGGGCCGTTGCCCGGCTTGATGACGATGTCCACCTTGAGGTCAGCTACGAGCTCGTAGGCGCCGATGTCACAGGCGCTGCCCTGAGGGCGGGCTACGCCGCGCTGATCGGTGCTCACGGCACAGGAAGCCAGCGGCACGGCATCGATTGCCGGGCTTCCCGACAGCAGTGGATGCGTCTCTGTCGGACCCCCGTCGTCGGCCAGCGGGCCGAGCAGCGGGTTGGTGTTGTTGAGGTCGCCGCTCCCACTCAGGCCACAGGAATTGTCGCTGGCGAGGTTGTGGCCCAGCGACGTCACGCCGCCGTAGCAGTCGCCACCTGCGCCAGCGGTGGGACCGGCAAGGATGCTGTTCTTCACGGTGAGGCTCCCGGCGGGACTGAAGGCAACGGCGATGGCGTGCCCGCGGCCTGCCAGGTTCGTGTTCTCGGCGATCGTGCTGCTGGACACGCTGGTTGTGGCATGCCCATGAAATGAAAAGTTGATGAGACCGCCGCCCCCGTAGCCCGTATTGCCCGTGTTGCCGCTGATGGTGCTGTTCTGAACGGTCAGGCTGCCGTTGAGATTGACCACTCCGGTGCCGGCCGTGTTGCCGCTCACGGTGCTGTGGGTGAGCGTCATCGTGCCACGGCTGTTGAAGATGCCACCGCCGCCGACGGGGAACCAGTAGACGCCAGGGGCGGTGTTGCCGCTGACGGTGCTGCGGTTGACCGTCATCGTGCCGTTGTTGAAGATGCCGCCACCCAGGCCGTCCGCACTGCTGTAGACGCCGCCATCGCCCGAGCTGTCGCTGACCGTGCTGTCGGTCAGCGTCATCGTGCCGTTGTTGAAGATGCCGCCACCGTGGCCGCCCGTGCTATCGGTGACGACGCTGTTGGTCAGCGTGATTGCGCCGCGATTGGAGATGCCGCCGCCAGGCCCGCGCAGGTTGCCATTCCGCACCGTGACCCCGTCCATCTTGACCGTCATTCCGGGAAGGACTTGAAACACCCGATCGATGCCGTTCGCGTCGATGATGGAGGAGTCGGCGCCGGCGCCGTCGATGGTCAGGTCGCCCGTGATGTCCAGATCACCGCTGGCCGCCGCGTCCTCACCGGTTCCAGGGATGGTCAGGATGTAGGTGCCCGCGGGAAGGCTGATCGCGTGAGCGCCGGGAAGGGCGTTGGCCTCCATGATGGCGGCCCGCAAGGAGCAGGTGCCGGCACCATCGTCGCAAGCACCATCCCCGGGATCGACGTCCCCGGCGTCGGCCGTGGTGTCGATGACGTAGTCGTGCTGTGAGGCATGGGCCGCCCCGACCGCGACGCTGGAGCCCAGCAGCATGAGCACGCTGGCGAACAGGGAGAGGAACGAGGTCCGGTGACGCATGACAGCCTCCATGGCCTTCGTCGGCAGGAGCCGGACGTCGGCCGGGGCCTGTTCCGGTGACGGTACGTGTCCGGGTAGCCACCGGTAAGGCCTGGAATGACCATGCTGCGGGTTGACAGGAACTAGA
>CAZHZQ010000142.1:2027-6370 GCA_964537235.1 uncultured Actinomycetota bacterium
TCAGTGCGCCCCGACGCTCCGCCGCGAGCGACGCCGCTCGATCAGCGCCCCGATCGCGAACCCGACCAGCCCGGCCGCGAGCACTCCGGCCGCGGAACCAGGTCCCGCGCCCGCCCCTGTTCCTTCGGAGGCGGCCGACGCGAGCTCACCGGTCGCCGGGCCGTCGACCAGCAGGACCCCGGCCATGCCCTGGCCGTCCTCGGTGCCGTGCAGCGTGCAGTAGACCGGGATGTTGCCCGGCTCCTCGACGGTCACCTGGAACGTCTCGCCCGGATCCAGCACGCCGCTGTCGAAGCTGCCGTCGACCGCGGTGAGCGTGTGGGGCAGCCTCCCGCGGTTGGTCACGGTCAGCGTGGAGTCGACCTCGACCTCGTGGGCGATCCCCTCGAAGCAGTTGTCGAGCATCGTCATCTGCGGGCCGCTGGCGGTGGCGACGCACGCCCCGCCTCCACCTCCCCCGCCGGCCACGGCCGGCGCGGCCGCCAGGAGCAGGGCCGCGGCGAGCAGCCCGGTCACGGTCAGGGTCGAGGTGATCCGCATCGCCGGTCCTTCGGGTCGTGTCCACCTGTGCACCCGTTGAGACGGACCGGCGCCCCGGACGGTTCGGTGGTCACCCGCCGGCGGCTCCGCTGTCGGGCGGTCGCAGGTACTCGAAGTGCATCGGGTCGGGGACGAGCCAGAACCCGCCCCACGTGAACCCCCAGCGGCCGAACGTCTCGACCAGCCGCGGGTCCTGGGCGGATCGGGTGCCGGTCGGGTTGACGCCGGCGTTGAGGTCGACCGCCACGCCCCACGCGTGCCGCGAGACCGCCCCGCCCGGAGCGATCAGCCGGGGGTTGTGGCAGCCGGCGAACCCGTCGGCATCCACGAGGTGGTCCAACCCCTCGTCGTCGAGCTCCCCGAGCGCGCCCCGCAACGGCTCGACGACGGCGCGGTGGCAGCGGACCGAGCCGACCAGCGGCAGGTCGACCGTCACGATGTTGGTGGCCTCCCACGCGGGCTCCTGCGCGAACTGCCGGTCGCCGGACTGCGGCGGCCGGTAGGCGAACTCGCCGAAGCGTTCCTTGACGAGGGACTGGGGAAGGACGGTCGCCGTGTCGGAGGTAAGGGCTCTCGCCGGGCACGCGGATGCGGATCGTGGTGCCGGCCGGCGCCTGCGCGCGGATGGCCTCCTCGAGGTCGGGGCGGTCACCGTCGTAGCCCACGAGCAGGAACCGCGGGGTGGTGACGCCGATCCGCCGTCCGGTCCGGACGTCGACGACCACCTCGGCGGCGGCGACCGCCGTGTCGTCGACGACCCCCGCGATCTCCAGCTCCGTGCCGCCGGTCAGCGTGAGGCGACCGCCGGCGGTCAGCTGCCGGATCGTGGCGGAGGTCGACCCGAGGAGCGCCCGCCCGGGGGCCAGCTCGGCGATCGCGTGGGCGGCGCCCTTCGGGGCGAACCGGGCGTAGCCGTCCGGATCGACCGCCAGCGCGTCGAGCGGCCACGCCCAGCCCTCCTCTGCCGTGTCGACCGGCTGCCCGTCGACGTCCCTGGACGCGGCGAGGTCGACACGGTCGCCGTGCACGACCGTGACCTCCCGCACCTGGCTCAGCCCCGAGACCGCCTCGGCCAGCCCGTCGGGGAGCCGGCCCGCGGACCACACCAGCAGCACGCCGGCGTCGATCTTGACCGGTGTGGCGGGCACCGTGTCCGGCGGCGTGACGGGCGGCGTCGGCTCCTCGATCGTGGACAGCGGGGTGGGCTGCGCGGCCAGCGTCACCACCACCCCGGCCACGAGACCGACCACGGTCAGCGGCACCATCCACCACCAGTGGCGGGCGCTCACCGGTACGGACGCAGCGCGTCGGCGGTGGCGATCAGCTCGGCGAGGGACAGCGTGTCGCTGCGCAGGACGTTGAGCCGGCCGTCCTCGACCCACTCCAGCTCTCCGGTCGCGGCGGTGTACCGCGCGGACGCGCCCCGAGCGGCGACGACCAGGACGTCCGCGCCGGTCGGCGGGGTCAGCGTCTCACCGGGCAGCTGCAGCAGCTCGTAGCCGCGGCTGCCGGAGCCGGCGACGGTCATCGACACGCCCTCGGTGATGCGGCGGGCGGCCGGGGCGTGGAACCGCGGATCGTCAGGCGGGACCAGCAGGCCGGGGACGATCCGTGCCGCCTCGTCGAGGTCGAGGGTGGCCGCCTCCTCCCACCCTGGCGGCACCGGACGACCGGCCACCGGCAGGGACGCGGCGACACGCCGCAGGTCGGCTCCGGGCAGGCTCCCGGTGACGGCGACGTCGACGTCCTCGCCGTGCACCCCGACCGTGGTGCCGTCGGCCGACGTGTACAGGACGGTGCCGTCGACGTCGCTGCGCCGCGTGACCGGACCCACGCGGCCGAAGAGGCGCTGGCCCTCCCAGGTGGAGGTCGTGCGGATCTTCAGCCAGGCGCGTCCGTCGGTCCACGTGCGCACGTGGATGTCGCCGCCGACCACCCCGCTGGCGTGGGGCGCCATGCCGTCCGGCAGCCATCCGGGAGGCGGCACCTGCGACGCCCCGTCGGCGAGGGGCTCGAACCCGCCGTCGGTGCGCTGGTCGGCCTGGCCGTCGACATCGGGCGGGACGACGCTGACGTCACCGTTGACGGCGAGGTCGCTGACCGTGAGGTGGACGATCCGCTGTCCCGGTTCGTCGTGGTAGCCGTGGACGGACGCCCAGCGGCGCCGCTCCAACCCGGAACCGGCGAGCACCTCGACCTCGAGCGGGACGAGCCAGTCGCGGTCGAGCCACAGCCGGACGGGGTCGGTCGGGTGGACCTGCCGCCAGTTGCCCGTACCCAGCAGGGTCATCAGGAGGCCGTCGACCTGTGCGGCGGTGACCTCGACGGCGACGGTGGCACGCCCGTCGACCGGGTGGTCGTCGATCGTGTCGACCGGTTCGTCGGGTCCGAAGCTGCCGGTTGGCACCACCAGGTCCAGCGGGGCGAGGTTCGACGCGCTGAACGGCTCGGGGTCGTCGACGACCTCGGTCCGCGGCTGCGGTGGTGTGCAGGCCGGCTGGGCGGCGACCGGGCACGGGGCCGGCCCGCGGCGGACGATCCGGTCGGGCGCGATCGCCACGGTCACGTCGTTGGGCTGCCACCGGCCGTCCGGGTAGCCGGTCCGGTCCTCGACCGTCAGCGTGAGGCGGTCCGGTGACGCGTAGGCGAGCTCGGCGGAGAACGTCCGGGTGTCGACGTCCGGATGCCAGCCGTGCTCGGTGATCGTCAGACGGGCGGACAGCGAACCGATCGCGGCCTGGGAGCGCAGCATCCGCTCCCCGAGCGTGTCGGCCAGCCCGACGGGCGGTCCGAACAGGCCGGCCACCAGCGCCCCGAGCACGCCGGCCACGACCAGCACGGCAGCCGCCCGCCCCAGGTCCGGCCACCGGGACCGCCGCCCGCGCGCCGACCCCCGGTCCCCCGTCGGCGCCTCGGCAGACCTCGGCATCTGCTCGGACTCCAACCGGGCGCGCACGGCTCCGGCGATGTCGGGGACCTCTCCGACGGCGCCGATCCGCAGGTGCCGCCGCAGCGACGACAGGTCACGGTCGAACCGGGCGCAGTCCGGGCAGTCCTGGAGGTGGCGATCCAGGGTCTCGCGCTGTTCCTCCTCGAGCGGGTCGTCGATGGCGTCGGACACCAGCCGCCGGGCGATCTCACACCTGGTCATCGGCCACCTCCTCCCCGTCGGAACCGTCCTCGGAGAACCAGGCGGCCAGGTCACGGCGTGCGTAGTACAGCCGGCTCTTGATCGTCCCCTCGGCGACGCCGAGGACCTCGCCGGCGTCCCGGCAGGTGAACCCCGCGACCTCGACGAGCACCATCGCCTCCCGCAGCTTGTCCGACAGGGTCGCCAGCGCCTCCTGCATCGCCGGAGCCAGCACCGGGTCGGGTCCGTCGTCGGTCGGGCGGCGAGCCAGCCGGTCGAGCGCGCGCCGGCGGCTCGCCCGTGACCGCAGCGCGTCGGTGGCGGCGTTGCGGGCGATCGTGAACAGCCACGTCGAGAACCGCGACCGGAACCCGAACCCGTCGAGGCCGCGGTACGCGCGCAGGAAGGTCTCCTGCGCGAGGTCCTCCGCCAACGCGCGGTCGCCGACGATCCCGACCAGGAAGCGCCACACCGGCTCCTGGTAGGCGCGGACCAGTTCCTCGAACGCGTCGACATCGCCGGCCGCGGCCGCACGCACCGCCGCGGGATCCGTCTCCTGCACGCTGTCGTCCTCGACCTGTCGCCCCGGCCATCATCGTCGCTCGTCGCCGCACGTGCGTCCAACGTCCAACACCGTCGCGACGCCGTCGTCCGATACGACGGACCAGCGGCC
>CAZHZQ010000143.1:0-6280 GCA_964537235.1 uncultured Actinomycetota bacterium
CCAGATGATGCTCCTGTTATGCGTCGGGTTCCCATGCCGGGTTCCAGGCGATCTCCCAGAGGTGGCCATCTGGATCCTGGAAGTAGCCGGAGTAGCCGCCCCAGAACCTGTCGTGAGCGGGATCGGTGATCCGCGCTCCGGCAGCCTCCGCTTGCTGCATTACTGCGTCGACGTCTTCTCTGGATGACACGGTGTGTCCGATCGAGAGATCGGTCGGGCTTGGCGGACTCAGGGCGACGTTGGCGTCCTTGGCGAGCGCGGGTCGGGGGTACAAAGCCAGGATCATGTCGTCGTTCATCTCGAAGAACACCACGGCACCATCCTCGAACTCCGTGCCGACGACCCCCTCGGTCCTTAGTCCCAAACCGTCCCGGTAGAACGCGAGCGAGACGTGGAGGTCGTCCACCCCCAGTGTCAGAACCTTGATTCGCGGCCTCATGCGTTCCTCCGATCGCGCGCACTGCGCACATCATCGCACAGGCCGGCGGCCACTATGCGCTCACGGCATGATGTATAAACCCGCGCACAGCCACGGTTCGCGCGCCTCGACAGTCAGCGAAATCTGGCTCGACTGGGCCGCTCATCATTGGTGCGGCCATTCGCCCGTCCCTTCCGGATCGAGTCGGCCGATGAACCGGAAGCTCATGGCTGCGATCCGTCCTTGCTCGATCGCTGCGCGTTCCTCGTCTGCGTCGATCACCAGATCGTCGTACAGGTACGGGCCCCATTCGAGTCGGTGTTCCGCGAAGCGACTGCGAAGTGCGGCGAGCATCTCCCCCGACGTGTGGAACCCGTGTTCAGAGGCCCAGCTGCGAACGAGTTCGTCCGCGTGAAGGGGCTCGTCCCGATCGTGACACTCCCGTAGCGGTCGGCACAGTTGATGCAGCCAATTGTGGTCATCCGTCTCGGCCGGGAGACGTTCCAGAACCCAACGCGCGGTGTCGTCGTCGAAGAGATCCCACGCGAACTCGACACATAGAACGGCCCCGAGTGGTCCGAGCAGCTGGGCGATCGCGGAAGTGATGAGGTCGAGGTCATCGACGTGATGTAGCGGCAGAACGGCGACGATGGCATCGAACGGGTCGGCTTCGAACTCCTCGAGGCGGGACCGTGTCAGCCGCCTGTCGTCCTCGGGTGCTTCCGGATCGACCCCGTGAGCGTCGTAGCCGCGATCGGCGAGCTCTCGAACGAGCCACCCGTCGCCGCACCCCACGTCCAGCACTCGGCCTGGTGGCGGAGGCAGACCGCCAAGAACGAAGCTGGCTACCTCCAGGTGCCACCGCTCACTTACGTCAGCCACCCGAGTCTCGATCCTCAGTTCGGCACAGAGCGTTCCACACAGGAGAGAAGGATGACCCGGCGATCTCCGACCCTCCATGACGTGTGGGGATGAACACTGTGCGCGGTGCGCGGCGGCCGGCCGACCCGCGCACAGCCCACGGCATTGCGCGCGTTTGGTCGTGATGCAGCGTTGTCACGACTCTCCCCTCTCCTGAATGGTCAAGCAGCGGAGAAGGCGTCGAGTGCCGGCCTCGACGGGAACGGGCGATCTGGCTGAGCACGCCGCGATCGCGCCGAAGCAGTTCCCCCTCGCCGGCATGGATCGCAGGCTCCACCCACGGCTCAGGTCCGAAGATCTGCGTGCGCCGGCCCGACGATCCCACCTCATCCGCCCGATCCTCAGAGTGGTGTCGATCCGCTCTGTGAGATGGCGGCGTCGATCCGGTGGGTGCAGCCATGCTGTGCGCGGGAGATGGCATGGTCGTCGTCGAGCAGCTTCCGGGTCCAGTTGGCGCCGACGATGATCGAGGCGAGCTCGAAGGCCAGCTGCTCGACGTCGACGTCGGCGCTCAGCTCCCCGGTATCCCGGGCGGTGCTGGCCGCGTCGGTGAGCAGGGCCAGCCAGGTTCGCAGCCCCTCTGCGAGGCGGTCGCGGATCGGACCGGGCTTGGCGGCGAACTCGTGCTGGGTGCTGACGAAGAAGCAGCCGCCGGGAAACACGTCTCGGTCGAGGTAGGACAGGTTGGACTCGCAGAGGGTCCGGAGGCGTTGCACCCCGTCCGGGACCTCGAGCGCGGGATCGATGACCTCGCTCTGGAAGATCTGGAGAGCGTGCTCGATGGTTTCCAGCTGTAGCTGCTGCTTCGAGCCGAAGTGCGCGTACAGGCCGCTCTTGCTCATCCCGATCGCCTCCGCCAGGTCCCCGATCGACAGTCCGTCCAACCCGTGGATGGATGCCAGCTCCGCCGCGGAGTCGACGGCTGCCTGCCGGGTCTGCTCCCCGTCGCTGCGGGTACGGCGTGTCATGGCACTCCTTGACAGCATTGCTCTCGACACTTTAGCGTAAGTAATACGAACGTTCGTGCTATCTAGCGGGGCGGAGTCTGAGGCATGTACGACGTGGCCGTCGTCGGGGCCCGCTGCGGGGGCGCGCCAACCGCCATGCTGCTGGCGCGGGCCGGGCATCGGGTGTTATTGGTGGACCGGGCGTCGTTCCCCAGTGACACGCTGTCCTCGGCGTTCTTGTGGCAGCGAGGTGGCGCCAAGCTGGCGCAGTGGGGGCTGTGGGAACGGCTCCTGGCCACCGGGTGTCCGCCGTTTCGCGAGGTGACAGTCGATCAAGGTCCGCTGGTGTTCAGGGGGCGTCCGTGTGCGGTCGACGGGGTCGCTGAGATCGTGGTCCCGCGCCGCACGGTGCTGGACGCGCTGTTGGTCGACGCTGCGGTGGAGGCCGGCTGTGAGCTGCTCGAGCGGTTCGAAGTCACCGACGTTGTCTGGGACGACGGCCGGGTCCGCGGCGTACGCGGCCGGCGCTTGGGACGCGAACATGACGGCGTGGTCAAGATAGACGCGAGATTCGTGGTCGGCGCCGACGGCATCCGCTCAACCGTCGCGGCGAAGGTGGACGCGTCGACCTACCGCTCCCATCCGACGATCACGGCAGCGTTCTTCACCTACCTGGATGCCGACAACATCAGCTCTGCGCAGTTCCACGCTCGTCCGGGCCTGTCGGTGCTCGCCTTCCCTACCCATGAGGACCAGACAGTGGTGTACGTCACGTGGCCGACCGAGCGGTTCGGCTCTGTGCGCGACGATCTGGCCGACGAGTTCTGGGCGGCCGTCGAGCAGGTGGGCATGTCAGACCGGCTGCCACGGGAGCGTCAGAGCGAACGGTTGCGGGGCACCACCGAGCTACCCAACTTCTACCGCGAGCCAGCGGGTCCCGGGTGGGTCCTGGTGGGAGATGCCGGCCACCACAAGGATCCCCTGACGGGGATGGGGATGAGCGAAGCGTTCATCCAGGCAGACCTCGCAGCCACGGCGATCGACGACGCGCTCACCGGGTGCCGGTCCGAGACCGAAGCGCTGCAGAGCTACCACCGGGACCGTGACACGGCCAGCGATCACGTCTACGCCTGGACCGTCGGGATCACGAGCACGCTGACCACCCCCAGACCGCACGTGCCGCGGGAGATGAAGCAAGCCATGACCGATCCTGAGACCGCTGACCGCGTCCTGTCGGTGTTCTCCGGGGCCGTCCCCTACTGGGAAGTCTTCACACCACCCGTTCCCGTGCCGCGCGCGATCACCAGACGGGTCATGCCACGCCTACCCATCGGTGCGCACGCGAAACTGTTCGCCGGCAAACTGTTCGCCGGTCGCCAGACCCACGAAACCGGCGACGCCCCAACCGGAGTCCCGCGTGACCGACCAGCAGGCATCCCGGATCGGGCTTCAGTGCAACGACGATCCGGAACCTGAGTTGACCACGCCAGAGGATGCCGAGCCCAATGAGAGGAAGAACCGTGGTCGTCGGAGAGATGCGTGCCGCATCTCGACTTCACCGTCGATCAGGTCCAAGCAGCCATCCGGGAGGTGGAGGACCTGGGTGGCGAACTCAAGAAGCCGGCCAGCATGTACCCCTCGGACGAGCATCCCGTTCTCGAATGGGCGGTCGTCCTGGATCCCTTCGGTAACGAGTTCTGTCTCATCCGCGACATCGAAGCGGCGACGGCCGATGATTTCGATGTCCTGCCTGAAGACGTCCGGAGGGAACAGAGCTAGCACGAACCGGCCTTTCGGACCCCATGGACGGCCTACCTCGCGGACGTCCGAACCCCCCAGCGGGCAGTTATGGGCACGTGGCCCGAGACTCCTACTCGTTCGGTGAGTGTGGATCTCGGGCTCCGCTGGACCCAGCGGTCGTAAGGTTGCTGTTCCGATCCGGTGCTGCTGTCCGCTGAGGCCGGTCGGTCAGCGGCGTGCGGTCTTCCCTCGGTCGACCACGAGCCGGTAGATCAGTAGCAGGATGATCGAGCCGACGATGGCGGCCACCCAGGTCGAGAGGCTGAAGAACTCGTCCACGGGGTTCGCGTCGAAGATCAGGCCGGCGAGGAACCCGCCGAGCACCGCTCCGACCACCCCGATGAGCATCGTCACGATGATCCCGCCCGGATCGTCGCCGGGTAGGAGCAGCTTCCCGAGCGCACCTGCGATGAGTCCCAGGATCAGGAATGCGATGATCCCCATGGCGTTTCCTTCCGCAGCAGTGTCCGAAGAGCGTAGAGCGGAACCTTGCCAGGGAGGGGGGACGAACGGTCGGACGTACGGACTTCCGTCCGCAGGACCGCAGCCTCACGTTCGGCGGCGGGTGAGGTCCAGCTCCCAGGTCTGGCCGGTGAGGTCGTGGCCGAAGCTGTGATGGGGGTCCTCGCCGGTGAGCTGGAACCCTGCTGCCTCGTAGATCCGACGCGCGGACGTCAGCACGTCGTTTGTCCAGAGCGTGAGAGTGCCGTAGCCAGCGCGACGGGCGAACCGGATGCACTCCTCTACGAGGCGGCTTCCGATGCCAAGACCCCGGAAGGCCCGTTCGACGAGTAGAAGTCGAAGTTTGGCGGTGGTGTCGTCCGCGGCGACGCAGAACACGCAGCCGGCACGTTGCCCGTCGACCTCGGCGATCCATGCGTGGTCTCGCCCGGGTCGTCGTTCCTCGATGTAGTCGGCGACGATCCGGGCGACGAGGGCCTCGAAAGTCTCGTCCCAACCGAACTGCTGGTCGTAGAGGGCACCGTGGCGGTGGACAACCCAGCCGAAGTCTCCGGGTTGCATCCCGCGCAGAACGTACCCCCGGCCGTCCGGCTCCCGATCGCCGGTCAACTTGCGGATCGTTGCCATGGCCGCGACCAGACGCCGACGGTCCTGGCGGGACATCGGCTCGAGCAGCTGCCGGATCTCCCGTCTCGAACGGTCGTCGAGCATCGCGAACACCGAGCGGCCGTGGTCGGTCAAGCTGACGACCTGGCGGCGCGCGTCGTTCGCTGCTGGTTCGGCGTGGACGAGGCCGTCGGTCTTGAACCGGTTCATGATGCGGCTGAGGTAGCCCGCGTCGATGTCGACGATCTCCCGAAGGCGGGCCAGCGGCATCACCTCGTCCTGGGCGAGCTCGAAGACCACGCGCGCCTCGGTCAACGAATAGGGGGTGTCCAAGAGACCGGCCCGCAGCAGCCGGATGGTGTTGGTCCAGTAGCGGTTGAAAGCACGGACCGAGGCGACCTGCTCGTCGATGTCAGACGGCAGCGAGTCGAGGTCAGACCTTGCGAACACAGTTGGCTCCAGCAACTACAAAGTTGACCAGAGCAACTATATCACGACTGAGTCAGCAGTCGGACATGGCCGCGAGCGCCCCGCAGATCTCCGCACGCGTACGTGACCCGAGACGTCCCGCTCGCTCGGTCAGTGTGGATCTCGGGATCGGTTGGAGGTTGTCGAAGGACGCCACCGACGAGGAGGGCAGTCCTTCACCAGGACCGACGGGGACCTCGGTGGGGATCTGCCGGACGGTCCTGGTGATCGGTGCGACCAGCACCGTGCGCAGGACCGGGATCGCGGCGTCCCGGGTGACGACCAGCACGGGTCGGCGCCCGAGCTCCGGTACCTCGGCCCACCAGATCTCGCCCTGCGAGGGCGTCACCACGGTTCCTCTTCGATCAGCCGCCGCGCGTTGACCTCGGCGGCAGCGACCTCGTCGTCGGACTGGGGGACCCGGCGGTAGCCGTCAGCGATCGCCTCGCCGACGGCGCGCCTTCGTTCAGCGTCGAGCATCCCATGGACCGCGGCCCTGACGGCTTCGGCTCTCGAGTCGAAGCGGCCATCGGACACCATGTCGTCTAGGCGGGCGACGTCGTCGTCATCGAGTCGCACGGCGACCTGGGTACCGAATGCCATACCACGATGGTACCAGTAGCCAGGGTTCCCCACTCGTGACCTCAGAGGATCTCGA
>CAZHZQ010000144.1:0-6253 GCA_964537235.1 uncultured Actinomycetota bacterium
CGGCTCGTGTCGACCCGCATCGACCACGGCGACGCGCACGACCTCGTCTACCAGAGCCGCAGCGGCCCACCGTCGGTGCCCTGGCTCGAGCCCGACATCCTCGACCATCTCGAGACGATCGCGGACGACGGTGTCCGCGACGTGGTCGTGGTGCCGATCGGGTTCGTCTCCGACCACCTGGAGGTCGCCTTCGACCTCGACGTCGAGGCCGCCGAACGTGCCGCGGAGCTGGGGCTGAACATGGTCCGCGCGGGGACGGTCGGGGCCCACCCCTCGTACGTCCGGATGATCCGCGATCTGGTCGTGGAACGCGCCAGCGCGGACCCCGAACGACGGTCGCTCGGGCAGCTCGGCCCGTGGCACGACGTCTGCGCCAGCGACTGCTGTCCCGCCCCGCGCTGATCGCCGCTACAGCGTTCGGCGAGGGATGTCGAACCCCGTACCACAGGACCGTGTCGGCCGTACCCTCGACGGACGACCACGGAACGGAGAGGAGCACCATGCGGCGGGCCACCACGTCGGTAACGGCGCTGCTCGCCGTCCTGGGGGCGGCCGCGATCCTGGCGTTCGGCCCACCGCGTTCGACACCGACCCCGGCCGCCGCAGATGCCGAGCGTCCCGCGGTCGACGCCCGCGCCGCGAGTCTGCCCTCGGCGAACGGGTTCGCCGGACGACAGGCGGCGCCCAGCGCGGAGACGGCCCGGTTCACGGAGGACTTCCCCGAGCAGTCGGCGGCGACGATCGACCCCGGGGACCCGGCGGGGAACCACTGGGCGGTGCTGATCGGGATCAACGACCACCAGGGCCCGACGCGCGACAACATCGGCTCGCGTCAGGACGCCGAGCTGCTGCGGTCGCACCTGGTGGAGCTCGGCTGGCGTGACGACCACATCGTCCTGCTGACCGACGACACGGCCGTGCGGGACAACTTCGAGGAGGCCATCTCCTGGCTGGCTCGCAAGACCGACCAGGACTCGGTCGCGATCTTCCACTACTCGGGACACACGAAGCAGTGGTGGGGCCAGGACGTCGACGGTGACGGCGAGGTCCCCGACGAGGGGCTGTGGCCCAGCGACAACGACCGCATCCCCGACGGCGAGTTCGTCGAGCGGATGGCCGCGGTGGACGCCGGGCGTCTGTGGATCAACATCGCCGCCTGCGAGGCCGAGGGCTTCGCCGATCCCGGCCTGGCCCGGACGGGGCGGACGATGACGTTCTCCTCCGGGGAGGAGGAGAAGTCCTACGAGGAGCCCCGCGAGAACCTGTCGATCTGGGGTCACCACCTGATCAAGCGTGGGATGGTCGAACGCCTCGCCGACACCAACGGCGACGGTCGCGTGACCGTCGAGGAGGCCTTCCACTTCGCGGTCCCGCCGGCCGCGGCGCGGTCGGTCATCGGCTCGCACGGCTCCCAGAACGGCGTGATCGTCGACCAGGACCCTGCGCCGTTCGTCCTCGACGTGAGGGAGCGCGCGGTCGGCCACCCCGTCCGGGGCGGCCCCCGCGCCTGATCCAGGGGTTCGAGACGGACGGTCGCCCGTCCACGGCGCCGGCACGCCGGCTGCGTTAGCGTCGGGGCGGACCGACGGACCGGCGATCCGGGGCCGCGAACGGGAAGGACGCGTCACATGGTCGACCAGGACAGCCTCACGATCACCGACAGCCGCACCGGTGAGACCTACGAGGTGCCGATCGACGGCGGTGCGATACGGGCGACGGACCTTCGTGGCATCAAGGTCGACGAGGACGACTTCGGGACCCTCTCGTACGACCCCGGTTTCAAGAACACGGCCAGCTGCCGCAGCGAGATCACCTTCATCGACGGCGAGGAGGGCAAGCTGCTGTATCGCGGCTACCCGATCGAGGACCTCGCCGAGAACTCCAGCTTCCTGGAGGTCGCCTACCTGCTGATCCACGGTGACCTGCCCACCGGCGACGAGTTCGGACAGTGGGAGTTCGAGATCACCCACCACACCTTCATCCACGAGAGCATCAAGAAGTTCATCGACGGTTTCCACCACGACGCGCATCCGATGGGGATCCTGGTCTCCACGGTCGGGGCGTTGTCGACGTTCTACCCCGAGGCGAAGCAGATCCGCGACGACGAGATCCGCCACAAGCAGATCGTGCGCCTCATCGCCAAGCTGCCGACGCTGGCGGCGTTCGCCTACCGCTACTCGGTGGGGCTGCGCTACGCGTACCCCGACAACGACCTGTCCTACGCCGGCAACTTCCTCAACATGATGTGGAAGGCCACCGAGCTCAAGTACGAGCCCGATCCGGTGCTCACCAGGGCGATGGACACGCTGTTCCTGCTGCACGCGGATCACGAGCAGAACTGCTCGACCACCACGATGCGGACGGTCGGCAGCTCCGACGCCGACCCGTACTCGGCGGCGGCCGCCGCGGTGGCGGCGCTGTACGGCCCCAAGCACGGTGGCGCGAACGAGCAGGTCCTGCGCATGCTCGAGGAGATCGGCTCGGTCGACCGGATCCCCGAGTACATCGAACGGGTCAAGGAGGGCGACTTCCGCCTCATGGGCTTCGGCCACCGCGTGTACAAGAACTACGACCCGAGAGCGAAGGTCATCAAGGATCTCGCCCACGAGGTGTTCGAGGTGACCGGGAGGAACCCGTTGCTCGACATCGCCGTGGAGCTCGAGAAGATCGCGCTCGAGGACGAGTTCTTCGTCGAGCGGCGCCTGTACCCCAACGTCGACTTCTACTCCGGGATCATCTACCAGGCGATGGGCTTCCCCACGGACATGTTCCCGGTCCTGTTCGCGATCGGGCGGATGGCGGGCTGGGCGGCGCAGTACCAGGAGCAGCTCTCGGACGACGAGCAGGCGATCACCCGTCCGCGGCAGCTGTACGTCGGCGCGAAGGACCGCAAGTACGTCCCCCTGGATGAACGTGACTGACGGGACGCGACCTGGGAACGACCGCCTCCGGTGGGTGTGTGTCTTCTGCGGCTCCCGGGACGGCGCACGTCCCGAGTACGGCAAGACCGCGGGGGCCTTCGGAGAGCTGCTCGCTGCGGAGGGGACCGGCCTGGTCTACGGGGGCTCGAGCCTCGGGATCATGTCGGCGATCGCCGACGGGGTCCTGTCCGGCGGAGGACGGGTGGTCGGGGTGATCCCCGAGCACCTGCGGGAGCGTGAGCCGCCGAGGACCGACCTCACCGAGCTCGTGGTCGTGGACACGATGCACGAACGCAAGACCCAGATGTTCGACCGTGCCGACGGGTTCGTCGCCCTGCCCGGCGGGCTCGGCACGATGGAGGAACTGTTCGAGATCCTGACGTGGTCGCAGCTCGGGCTCCACGCGAAGCCCGTCGGCCTGTTCAACGTCGCCGACTACTTCGCCCCGCTGATCGAGTTCCTCGATCACACGGTCGAGGAGGGGTTCGTCACCCCGGCCCACCGTGACCTGCTGCTCCACGACGACGACCCGTCACGGCTGCTGCGTCGGTTGCGGGACTTCGAACCGCCCGTGACGCGCGGCTGGCTCGACGAGGCCGACCTCTAGCGCTCGGACACCGGCGTGGGCGTCAGACCCGTGTGTGGCATGCTCTGTCCCGTCGGCACCCGAGGAGCACCGTGACCGCGACGACGCATCCGCCCCAGGGGGACGAACGCTGGGAGCGGACCGTGACCGGTGGCGGTCGCGGCTGGGGGCGGCGGATCCTGATCGCGTTCGTGGTCCTGGTGGCCGTCATCGTGCTGACGGGCCTGGGTGCCGCGCTGAACGCCACCGCCAACATGGGGCGCACCGCGGTCGGGGCGCTGGCATCCGCGTCGTCCCCCATGCACGTGCTGGTCGTCGGGTCGGACTCGCGCGCGGGACTCACGGAGGAACAGCAGCGGGAGCTCACGACCGGCGATGTCGGCGGCGAGCGCACGGACACGATCTTCCTCATGACGATCTCCGGCGGGAAGGTCGCGATGCTGGCCTTCCCGCGTGACCTGTTCGTGGAGCGCTGCGACGGGTCCCAGGGCCGGATCAACGCCGCGATGGGCATCGGCGGTCCGACCTGCCTCGTCCAGACCGTGCAGAACCTGTCCGGCATCCCGATCAGCCACTTCATGCAGGTCAACTTCCTCGGCTTTCGCGACATCGTGGATGCCGTCGGAGGCGTGGAGATGTGCCTGGACAAGGCGATCAAAGACGACTTCGCCGGGGTCGACCTGGCGGCCGGTTGCCAGACGCTCAGCGGGCGGCAGGCCCTCGGTTACGTTCGGGTCCGCAAGATCGACAACGACCTCGAGCGGATCAAGCGGCAGCAGAGGTTCCTGAAGGCGCTCGCCCAGAAGGCGATGTCCCCCTCGACCGTGCTCAACCCGCCGCGCCTCTACCAGGTCTCCGGATCGATCGGCTCGGCGCTCACGACCGACGAGGGCTTCGGGCCGATCGACCTGGCGCGGTTGGGCGTCGGTGGGCGCGGGCTCGCCCGCGGGGCGTCGATCACCGAGACCGTGCCGACGCAGGGCGCGAACGTGGGCGGGGCGGCGGTGCTGCGCCCGATCCAGGACCAGGCGCAGCAGGTCTTCGACGCCTTCCGGACCGGATCGATCCTCGACCGGGCGACCGGGGGGCCGGCGCCGTCCGAGATCACCGTGGACGTGCTGAACGGGGCTGGGACCTCCGGGCTCGCGGGGCGCACGGCCGAGGCCCTGCGCGGGGCGGGCTTCCAGGTCGGTCGGGTCGCGGACGCCCCGGAGCAGGTCGCGGCCACCGTGGTCCGCCACCCTCCGGGTCAGCGGGAAGCGGCCGAGGTGCTCGCCAAGGCTCTCCCCATACAGCCACGGACCGAAGAGGCGGCGGAGGTCAGCCGCGTTACGCTCCTGCTCGGACCCGACAGCGTCGGATCGTGAAGACCTGCGGCAACATCTTGCCGCAGGTCTTCACGATCCGAGGTCTGACGGTCACCGGATCTCCTGGATCCGCAGCGGGCGCAACCGGTTGAGGGCGGCCGCGACCTCGAAGCGGCGCGGCATCGCGAGGTCGCCCGGGTAGCCGCCCCGCAGGTGGTCGACGCCCCGCTCGGAGACCGCCGCCCACAGCACGTCCAGCGCCTCGGCGATCGTGCGCCGCCCGTCGAGGATGCCGTCCTCGACCAGCCGGACGAGCGCCTGGGCGACCCCGGTGGTCTGACTGGGTTCGACGAGCTGCTCGACCGCGTCGAGCTCGATGTCGTCGCTGCCGAGCTGCAGCGCGTCGGTCCCCCTCGCCCGCGTCCGGATCCGTCCCTTCCGGCGGGGGTCGACCGAGGTCGGTTCGGGGACGCGGTGGCGGGCGGCCGGAAACGTCGTCGTGTCGCGATCGGGGCCGGGGTGACGGGCGGCGATCGCCGCCGCCTCTGTCGAGACGTCGTGGGGGCGGAACGCGTCCATGTGGATCACCGTGTCGGCCGCGTCGAAGTAGTCGCCCGATCCGCCCACCACCAGGACCGTGGACACGCCGAGGTCCCCGTGCAGCGGGCGGACGAGGTCCACGAACGGCGTCAGCGGTTCCCGGTCCTTGGACACGAGCTCCTGCATGCGCTGGTCGCGGATCATCAGGTTGGTCGCCGAGGTGTCCTCGTCGATCAGCAGCGCGCCGGCGCCGACCTCGAGCGCCTCGATGATGTTCGCGGCCTGCGAGGTCGATCCGGAGGCGTTGTCGGTGGAGAAGTCACGGGTGTCCTGCCCGGTGGGAAGATCACCGACGAACGTGCTGATGTCCACCCGGGCGACGCGCCGGCCGTCCTCGGCCCGGATCTTGACCGCGTCGTCACGGGTCGCGACCAGCTCGCGTCCGTCACCGGGGACGTGGTCGTACACGCCCCGTTCCAGCGCCCGCAGCAGCGTGGACTTGCCGTGGAAGCCGCCACCGACGATCAGGGTGACGCCCTCGGGGATCCCCATGCCACTGACCGTGCCCCGGTTGGGCAGGTCGAACTCGCGCCGTAGCGGTGGGGGTGCCTCGAAGGGGACGACGCGGTCGTCCTCGAGCGGCCGGTCGTCGATCCCCGTCCGTCGTGGCAGGTGGGAACCGTCGGCGACGAAGCCCACGAGGCCGGCGTCCGCGAGCTGTGCGCGGAGGGCCACGGTGTCCTCGACCGTCTGGATGAACCTCCGTGCCGCCTCCCGGTCGATCGCCTCCCACCGCAGGCAGCTCCGGACGGCATCGGGCAGCTCGTCGCACAGCAGATCACCGGCGGTGTACCCGTGGATGCTGCGCCCCCCTGCCGGCAGGTCGATCCCCAGCCGGA
>CAZHZQ010000145.1:0-6243 GCA_964537235.1 uncultured Actinomycetota bacterium
GGCAGATCCCGACGGTCGGCGAAACGTCGGCGTACTGCCCGCAGAGAGCCTCTACGGACGTCCTCGCTCCACTTCGGGGTTCCGCCCGGCGAGCCCGTCGAGGCCGTTGACCACCCGAGGCGCCTGCCACATCTGTACGTGTCCCGCTGGTCGTCGCCCCGTTCGTTCAGACAGGAGCCGGACGTCGCCCCGACGAAGCCGAGGAGTGACGGTCCGGACCGGGCCATCAACGACCGACGTGGGGAGACAGATGTCGGCAATCTCGATCGAGGGGCCGCGAGGGCAGGGGGCGGAGGCGTCCGACGGAGCGCTGATCCGCCAGCACCTGCAGGGGCGGGACGGGGCCTTCGAGATCCTGTACCGCCGCCACAACGACCGGCTCGTGGGCTGGTTCGTCCGCCGACTCGACGATCGCGTGCTGGCCGAGGACCTCGCCCAGGACACCATGGTCCGGGTGCTCAAGTACGCCGACAGCTTCGACCAGGACCTCCCGATGTGGCCCTGGCTGAAGACCACCGCCTACCGCGTCATGGTCAACCACCTCCAGAACCGGCCGGACGACGACAAGTCCCTGGAGGACCAGTACGAAGACGAGGGCGAGCCCGACCTTCGGATGGCGAGCATGGATGACCGTCCGGCGCTGGAGCGCGTCCTCAGGCAGCTGTCCGGACGGCACCAGATCGCGCTGAGCCTCCGGTACCTGCGCGGCTGGGGACCGCGGGACGTGGCCGACTTCTTCGACATGACCACCAACGCGTGCAACCAGCTGATGTACCGCGCGCGCAACGCCGCACGCCGCGAGTACGAAGAGCTCTTCGCCGAGGTGGACGTTGTCGCCTGATCCCGACAGGCGGTTCTGGAACGATCACGATGAAGACGACCGGGATCCTGGCAGTCGCCGCGGTCGTGCTGGCGGCTGGCAGCGGGGCGGATACCACGCCTACAGCGACCCCCGCCGGGTCCGGCACGTCCGTGTCGAGCACCGATGGGTCGGTTGCCGATGCGCAGGACACGCGCGTCCGGCTCGTCGTGAGACCTCAACTCGTGGCAGGACCGTAACCAGACTCACCCGAACCGGGTACTCCTACGTGGAGGGCAAGAACCACGAGCAGACCGAGGTCGGCGTGCGTTTGGGGCGGATCGCGTTGGGAAGCCGTCCGAACCGTTTGGCCTGGGTGGTGGTCGGTGCGGTGGTCGTGTTGGCCGGGTGCACGGCCGCTGCCCCGCCCCCGGCGAGCATCGTGGACGTGGTCGGGGACGCACGGCCGCTCGAGGATCCCCCGTCGAGGATCGAGGTCGTCGACGGCCCCGACATCCGCGAGGTCACCGTCGCGGCTGCCGGCGGAGGCATCCGGGCCGAGATCGCGAGCTCGATGGAGATCGACGACATCCTGTCGGCCGACGCGCTCGACAACGGGCCCCACTGGTACGTGCGGATGTGGCCGCCCGGCGATGACGTCACCTACATGGTCGCCGCCTCCCCGGACCGGAAGGTCGGAGTGCCAGTCCGGGCGGTCGGTTTCCACGCCGTGCTGTGCGAGGATCCCGTCCCGTCGCTCCACCGGTGGGTCCCGGACCTCTACTCCTGTCCGAACTTCGTTGACCTGCCTCAGGGTGCGGTGACCGTCGAGGGCGACACCGTGACCATCGAGGTTCCGGGAACCTTCGCCCCGGAGCTCGGAGGAGGGTTCACGTGGATCGCGTCCACGTACTGGAACACGTCCCCGGTCTTCACCTTCGGATTCCGGGACGACGCCCCGGACGTGCCCCGTCTGGCGGTCACCCACAGTTCCGATACGACAGCGGTCGGCACTGCCTCCGGATCGGGGTCCGAGTTCGAAGTCGACGGCGTCAGTCACCCGCCGCTGGAGTTCCGCGCGACGTTCCCCGGGTAGAGGGCGTGTACGGACTCGTGGGCAGTCCGATCCCCTGCTTGCGCTCACGATGCCGGTGAGAACTCATCCGCCCTTGACCACATCTCGCCGTGACGCGCGAGCGGCGGGACATGTTCCGGCAGGAACCGGATGCGGGAACGTCGAAGGCGTCAGCGACGAGGGCCGGCCGCGTGAGACACCGACGCCGGGAGGCCGGATGTCGACCGCCTCGACCGAGCGACCATCGCCGTCACAGGCTGAGATGCCCGACGGTCTGCTCATCGCCGAACACCTGGAAGGCAGCGACGAGGCCTTCGAGATCCTGTACCGCCGCTACAACGACCGGCTCGTGGGCTGGTTCGTCCGCCGACTCGACGATCGCGCGCTGGCCGAGGACCTCGCCCAGGACACCATGGTCCGGGTGCTCAAGTACGCCGACAGCTTCGACCAGGACCGGCCGATGTGGCCGTGGCTGAAGACCACCGCCCACCGCGTCATGGTCAACCACCTCCAGAACCGGCCGGACGACGACAAGTCGCTGGAGGACCAGTACGAGGACGAGGGCGAGGCCGACCCGCTGCTGTCGAGCGTGGAGGAGCGCCCCGCCCTGGAGCGCGTCATGAGGGCGCTGTCCGAGCGGCACCGGACCGCGTTGAGCCTGCGCTACGTGCGGGGGTGGTCGCCAGGCGACATCGCCGACTACTTGGGGATGACCAGGAACGCGTGCAACCAGCTGATGTACCGCGCACGCAACGCCGCACGACGCGAGTACGAACGGATCTGCGGCGAGATCCGGGCGATCGTCGCGCCAGTGTTCGGTGGGGCGTTCGCCAGGATGCGTGCGCTGGGAGAGCGGATGCGTCAGACGCTCGAGGGTCTCGGGCTTGCAAGTGCGACCGCTGCAGCAGAGGCGTTCGCCCATCTCGCCATCGCCCTCGCACTCACCGCGGTCGAGGCGAGCGGGGCGATGGCTTCGACCTCGGCTTCCACACCCGCGACCCATCCGAGCATCCAGATCATCGGAGCGGCAACCGTGGAGACCCAGAGCAACACACCGACGGGCCCGGATCCTATCAGCGTAGAACCACCAACCGTTCCGGCGCCCCCGATGAACCGCACGGCCCCTCCTCCAGCAAACAAGAACCGGGTTGAGATCGACACGTCCTCTGACGACCTCGGCACCGACCTGGCCAGGGCGTCGATGACCACCGATGCAACGGCAGACGGTCGCGATGGCGTCAGCGTCGGTGCAAGAATCGTCGCTTACGTTCCAGGGACCGAGTCTCCGGCCGAGCTGGGAACTGGCGCGGAGTACTACTGCGACACGGACTCCATGACTATGGAAGCGGCCTGCACTGGACTCGACGTACTCGAAGGGACCGCGCCTCCCCCGACGAAGTAGATCACAGCATCGGGTGCCAGACCTCCGGGTGGATGGCTACCCGTCGAGGATCGGCGGGAGGTTGCCCATCGACAGTGCCTCGCGGACGAGGTCCCGGATCCGGATCGCGTGATTGTCGACGATCTCCTCCCAGTCCTCGAAGTACGACGCGGGGATGTGGGGGTTGTTCAGCGTGGCACCCCGCTCGACGAGGTACCGGCAGCGCTCGCGGAGGACGTTGAGCATCTGCGGCGGCGAGTAGCCGTCCTCCAGATCCATGAGGTCCCGGTACTCATCGAGCGTGTACTGCCTCTTCTGGACGGTCCGGGCGTCCTCCAGCGTGTAGGCGTCCTTCTCCCCGACGATGCGCACGAGGTCGCGCTGCGTCAGACGGTTGGGAAGCACCTCGGCCAGCTGCCAGTCGGGCCTCACGTACTCCCACTTCTGTTCGATCCACGCCCTCATGTCGTGTGGGGACGCGTAGTGGCAGTGCCGGAGACTTTCGCCGTCCGGGGCGAAGAACCCGAAGATCCAGTGCAGACCCTCCCACTTGCGGACGTGGTCGGGCCCGAAGTCGCGGACCGTCGATATCGAGGAACGTGACGTGGACTTCAGCTCGAACGGGACGAGCCGGCCGTCGATGTCGAGGTACGCATCGGTCTCGTCGCGTCGGCGGTCCTCGGGCACCGTCAGGTTGAAGAGGCGGACGAGATGGTTCTCGCGCTCGTCGTCCTGTACGGCCACCGGACTCGCTCCGTCCTCGCCCTCGGATCAGGTCTGAAGCGCGTCCGCGACAGCCCGGGCGACCGCGTAACCGAGCGGCGGAGGGACGGCGTTGCCGATCTGCCCGAGCATCATGTAGGTGGGGCCCTGGAACGGCCAGTCCTCCGGGAAGCCCTGGAGGACCGCGCAGTCGGGGGTCGACAGCCGGAAGTGCCCGTTCTTCGCGAGGAACACGTGCGCACGCTCACGCGACGGCTGCACCCCGTTGGGCCAGATCTCGAGGTCGGCCCACTTGCGCGCCGCAGACGTCGAACTGATGATCGAGGTGGTCCGCCGGGGGCCCGTCAGTCCGCTCCGCAGGGTCGGCGCGGGGCCGTCGTGGCCGATGTCCGGCAGTCCGAGCGCCTCGCGGCAGCCCATGACCCTGGGCAGGTCGTCGTTGTCATCGTCGTCGTCATCGAGTCGGGCGTGCGTGGGCGGGGGCGGCTCGAAGCGTCCGGCATCACGCTTGTTGCGGAAGCCCACGAAGATGATCCGTCGACGCACCTGGGGGATCCCGAAGTCCTCGGCGTTCAGCACCAGCCGGGAGACGTGGTACCTCTCGGACAGCGGACCCACGACCTCGCGTTCGAGGTAGTCCTCGAACTTCGTGCTCAGGAGGGCGGGCACGTTCTCCGCGACGAAGGCCCGCGGGTAGCTCTCGCGCACGGTGCGCACGAACTCGGGGAACAGGTCCCTGGAATCGTCCTCCCCCCGCTGACGACCGGCGGACGAGAAGGGCTGACAGGGCGGACCGCCGTGGACGACGTCGACCTCTCCCCGGTAGTCCCCCCAGTCGACGGTCCTGACGTCGCCGGCGTCGCCGCCGTGGACGGTCCAGTCGGGCCGCGCCTTCGACAGGGTGTCGGCCGCGTCCTCGAGGATCTCGTACGAGGCGAGGTGCTCGTAGCCGGCCCGGTCGAAGGCCAGGTCGAGCCCGCCGCCCCCGCTGAACAGCGAGAGCGAGGTCAGCCCGACCGAGGGTTGTTCGGGCATCAGGTCACGCGGATCCAGCTCCGGGGTGTTGATCGGGTGGATCGGATCCGGGCCGTCGCCCCGCAGTGCCCGCTTCTTGGCCTCGCGTGCCTCGTTCGAGATGCGCCGGTACCGGGCCCGCTCGTCGTCGGTCAGATCCCACGGCTCGTGTTGCGCAGCACCACTCACACCGACAGGCCTTCCCCATGCGACTGGGCACAAGCTAACGGCGCCCTGTGACACGGGCGAGGACGCTACGCGTCGGGAGTCCCGCGAACCGCCCGCTCGACGCGGTCGGCGGCCGTCTCGGGGTCTTCGTGCTCCCAGATGCGCACGACCGACCAGCCCGCGTCCCGCAACCGACGATCGGTGTCACGGTCCCGAGCCCGGTTCTTGGCGATCTTGTCGTGCCAGAAGTCGGAGTTGGTCTCCGGCTCCTGGTGGTGCTCGGGACAGCCGTGCCAGAAGCAGCCGTCGACGAAGACCGCGACCCGGGCGCCGCGGAACACCAGGTCCGCCCGCCGCCTGAGGTCCTCGAGAGGTCGCGTGTCGACCCGATACCTCAGACCCCGTCCGTGGACCTCGGACCGGACGGCGAGCTCGGGAGCCGTGTCCCGGCCCTTCGTGGAGGTCATCGTGTTGCGGGCGGCCTGCGAAGATGCCCAGGAACCTTCGGGGGCCTCCCACTCCGTTCCGTCTGGCATCGTCCCCTCGGGGCTTCCTTCTGGAGCGAGTTCTGTCCCCGAGGGTAGGTGTCGGATCGTCACGATCACCTCAATAGCGGGCTGAGGATCTTGGAACTGCTCTCGCAAGCACGTCTCAAGCGTCGATCCGGCACAGGGCCGTCCCGCCGTAGAAGATGATGCCGTCCTCGTCTGCCAGCGCATTGAGGACGTGCGAGATGAGGACGTCACGGGAGACCTGGGACTCGGGGATTCCAAGTTGTGCGGCGAGGCGCCGAACGTCACGCTGCCTCACCTCGTCGCCTGCAACTCCGCGAGCACGCGTTCCTGTGCGGAGCGTTTGCGCTGCGCACCCGCGAGCAGCACCAGCCGGTCTGCTTCCGCGCCAACGAGCAGCGCCCGCTTCGCCTCCCGGACGGCCTCCGCCGGGAACCCCGCGAGGCGGGGCCGGTCCTCGAGATCGAGCAGGGTCTGCTCCGCGTCGGTCGCCCAGCCCTCGGCGAGGTCGGTGTCGGCTCGCCGGAGACCCAGCGTCGTCACGTCACGCTTCACGAACGTCACCCTGCCG
>CAZHZQ010000146.1:0-6149 GCA_964537235.1 uncultured Actinomycetota bacterium
CGTCCTGCGCCCCGAGCACGACATCGACGGGCAGGCCGACGATGTGGGCCGCCACCACCGCCGACAGCCCGCCGCGATCCACGAGGGCGGCCGCAGCGGCCTCCGGGGTGATGCGGATCCGCTCCGAGACCATCTCGTGGGTGATCGCCATGACCTGCGCGGGCTGCTGGGTCCGGCGACCCTCCAGCGTCTCGAGGATCCGCGACTCGAGCTCGGCGACCTCGCCGGCCGGTGCCACGTCCTCGACGTAGGCCCGGACGCGATCGCGCAGCTCCGGGGGCAGGTGGTCGGTCACGCGACCTCCTCCCGCGTCCGGCGCAGCAGGGCGGCGCCGACGACCAGGAGCACCGCGGCCAGCACCGCCGGCGGGATCGTCCGCAGTCCGGTGTCGGCGAGCTCACCGCCCGTGCCGACCTCGACGTGCACGGTGCCGCTGCTTGCGGGTTCGTCCGCCCCGGCGTAGACCACCCGGACCTGGTGCGTGATCACGTCGCCGGCGGTGGTCGGGCCGACCACCGTGTCGAACGAGGCGGTGCGGGTCCCGCCGGGCGCGACCGGTCCGACCTCCACACCCGTCCCGGCGCCGTCGGTGGGCGCGGTCGGCGTGCGGCCGTCGACCAGCGCGGACCCCTCCACGTGACGCAGGCCGTCCGGCAGCTCACCGTGGACGCTGACCGCGTCGGCCTCGCCCGTGCCGACGTTGCGGATCTGGACGCTCCAGGTCAGCTGCTCCCCCGGGGCGACGGTCCCCGACGGCGACACCGACAGGTCGACGGCCAGCTCGGGGCGCCGCTGCACCGTCGACCGTGCCTGAGAAGATTCCAGCTCACCGAACGACGGGACGCTGACCTGGGCGGTGACGCCGATCTCGGTCCCGTCCTCGACGTCCTCGGTGACCTGCAGCTGGACGTCCAACTGCGCGGTCGCCGCGGCCGGGACCGTGCCGATCGGCACCCCCGATCCCGACAGGAGAGCCGCGACGTCGAGGGGTTGCGGGTCCTGATCGCCGGCACCCGAGAGGGTCACCGTTCCGCTGTCCGCGACGGGGGAGACGGCACCGGGAGCCAGCAGCCTGACGGTGACGTCCTCGGCGGTGTCCGGTCCGCCGTTCATGACCGCGACGGTCACGTGCAGCCGCCCGCCCGGTTGCACGACCGATGGGCGAACGGCGGACACCGCCGACAGCGCAAGCTGGGACCGTGGTTGGGCCAGCAGGAGGGCCGGACCGCGAGCGACACCGTCCGCCGGCAGGATCGCCAGGGCCAGCACCACGAGCCACACCGTCGCCACACCCGGCCACAGCAGGTCCCGACGGGCGGAACGCGCCCCGACCCAGCTCGTCCGACGGCCCTCGACGGCGACGCCTTCAGCCGACAGGAGCAGACGGAGCCGGGCGGGGTCGATCCCCACGATCCCGGCGGCGTCGTCCGTCGTGAGTCCTGCGGCCGTCACCAGCGTGTAGGCGGCCGCCTCCGGTGCCACCCGGACGTGCTCGCGCAGCACGGTGTGGGCGGTCCGCAACGTCCGCGACGTCGTCCGCAGGATCCGGCATCGGCGCCGCGTCTCGGCGACGGCCCGCTCGAGCTCGTCACCGTCGAGGAACGCGGACAGGTACGCGAGCGCTCGCTCGCGCGCCGTCGGCGCCCCGTACCGGTTCCGCATCGCGACGCACGGTAGTCGCCGAACGACGGCGGCACCCGGTGGGGGCGCGACACGCGCCAGCGTCCGGAGGCGGCGCCCCGGCTCAGACGCCCTTGGGCAGCTCCGCCGGGTCCCACCCCAACCGCTCGACCGCCATCGTGAGCGCGAACCGGTCGGTCATCCCCGAGACGTAGCGGACCGCCTCGGAGACGGCCTCGGGGGAACCCGGCACCAGGTCGCCCCGGTCCGGCCCCGGGGTGGCCGCGAAGTGCTCGACGAGTGCCCGCAGCATCCGGTTGACCCTCTGCGCCTGGACCACGGATTCGGGGCGCAGGTAGATCCGCTGGAAGTTGAACGCCCGGAACGCCGCCAGCGCGTCGGCCTCGGGACGACGCATCGCCACCCGTCCCGTGTCGCCGATCGTCTCGACCATCGCGGTGATGAAGTGGTGCAGCTGCCGGGAGCGCCGCGAGCCGACGACCTCGCGCACCTCGGCGGGCAGCTCGTCGTCCCGCACGATCCCGGCGCGGACCGCGTCCTCGAAGTCGTGGCAGACGTACGCGATGCGATCGGCCCACGCCACGACCTCACCCTCGGGCGTGGACGGCGCGGGGCGGTTCCAGGAGTGGTTGCGGATCGCGTCCAGGGTCTCGTCGCAGAGGTTCAGCGGCGCCAGGATCACGTCGGCCCCGTAGACGGCGTGGTGGTACCCCTGCGGGAGGTAGGGCGACAGCGCTTCCTCGGAGGCGTGTCCGGCGGGACCGTGCCCGCAGTCGTGTCCCATGGCGGCGGCGGCGGTGAGCGCGACGTTCAGGCCGGTCGCCCGGGCGATGCCGACCGCCACCTGTGCGACCTCGATCGCGTGGGTCAGGCGGGTGCGCAGGTGATCGTCCTCGGGGGCGATGAACACCTGGCACTTCCCGGCCAGCCGACGGAACGGACGCGAGTGCTGGATGCGGTCCAGGTCCCGTTCGAAGCAGGTCCGCACGGGATCGGGGTCCTCGGGGCGGGCCCGGTTGCCCGCGCCCCGCGCCCGCGTGGCGCCCGGCGCCAGGACGGTCTCCTCGGCCTCCTCCCGTGCGCCGCGCTCGCGCACGCCGAGCCCGGGAGGCCCGACCGGCGCGGCCAGGTGGGCGGTGACGATCTCGCGGCCGGCGTGACGCTCGGGGCGACCCCTCGCGATCACGTCGTGGTGGTCGCCGTCGGGGTCGGTGTGGGGCTCGGCGTTGGGGTCGGTGCTCGTGTGCTCCATGGGACGGACGGTACCTGCGGGGTGTGACGGATAGGTTGACGCCGCCAGGCGGCAGGGGCACGAGGATGGTCGGGGACACACCGAACGACGCGCAGCCGGACGACGCGCAACCGGTCGTGCAGCCGGTCTTGTACGAGGTCGACCTCTCCGATCACGCGCACCACCTCGTCACCGTGCGGATGACCGTCCCCCGCGACGTGGCTCCCGGCGCTCGGCTGGTGCTCCCCACGTGGACCCCCGGCAGCTACGTGGTGCGCGACTACGTGCACCACGTCCAGCGGATCGACGCCTCGCGGGACGGCGAGCAGGTCACGCTCACCCCCGACGGTCGCACGGCGTGGCGCCTCCCCGAAAACGAGGAGGGGCCGGTCGAGGTCGAGCTCGAGATCTACGCCAACGAGCTCACGGTCCGCACGAGCCACGTGGACGACCACCACGCCCTGCTGATCCCCCCGGCGACCTTCCCGTACGTGGAGGGCGCCACCGACCGGCCCCACCGTGTGACGATCCATGCCCCCGACGGCTGGCGGGTCTGGTCGCTCCTCCCGGAGGAGGCCGGGGCGGGAGTTGCCGGCGACTACCACCACCTCGTCGACTCCGCCTTCGAGGCGGGCGATCACGAGGAGGTCGCGTTCGAGGTCGCCGGCGTCCCCCACCGCTTCGTGTGGGCCGGGCACGCGGGGCGCCCCGACCTGTCGCGGATCGCCGAGGACGCGGCCGCGATCGGCGAGGCCGCCGTCGAGCTGTTCGGTGAGCTGCCCGTCGAGCGGTACACGTTCCTGTGCGCCACCTGGAACGCTGGACGCGGTGGCCTCGAGCACCGGGACGGCGCGGTGCTGATGGTGACCCCGGCGACGGTCACCGACCCGGACGGCTACCAGCGCCTCCAGGCCCTGATAGCCCACGAGTACCTGCACCTGTGGAACGTCAAGCGCCTGGTCCCCGCGGCCCTCACCGACCTCGACTACGAGCACCCCACCCACACCGAGTCCCTGTGGGTGGCTGAGGGCTGGACCGACTTCTACGACGACCTCCTGCCGCTGCGAGCCGGGCTGTGGGACGTCGATCGGTTCCTGAAGGCCGTGGGCGACAACGTCCAGCGGGTCATGGAACGGCCGGGGCGCCAACTGCAGTCGGTGCGCCGCTCCAGCCACGACGCCTGGACCAAGCTGTACGTGCACGACGAGAACAGCGTGAACGCCGGTGTGAGCTACTACGGGCACGGGGCGGTGCTCGCGTGGTGCCTCGACCTGCTGATCCGGCGCGCGGCACCGGACTCCGACGGGTTGGACGACGTCGTGCGGCTGCTCTGGGAGCGGTTCGGCCGGGGCGGACGGCCGGGGACATCAGGCGGATCCAGCGGCTACGAGGAGTCCGACGTCGAGGCGCTGGCGGCCGAGGTGGCCGGCACGGACCTGTCGGACTTCTTCGTGGACCACGTGTCGGGCACCGCGGCCCCGCCGATCGAGGAGCTGGTCGACACGGTGGGGCTGCGATTCACGGACGAGGACCCCGACGATCCGCTGCCCCCGGACCTGGGCGTGCAGACCTCCGAGGACGATCAGGGGGTGGTGTTCTCGTCCGTGCTCCGGGGCCGGCCCGCCTGGCGGGGCGGTCTGACCGGGGGCGACCGGCTGCTGGCGATCGACGGGCTGCGCGTCGAGCGCGGCGACCTCACGAAGGTGCTGCGAGGCTACGAGGCCGGTGACACGGTCGACGTGGCGGTGTTCCGCGGGCCCCGGCTGGTCACCGTGCCGGTGACGCTCGCCGGACCCCGCCCCGACCGCAAGCTGCGACGGGTGGAGGATCCCACCGACGAGCAGCGGGCGATGTTCCGCCGCTGGACGGGCCACGACCTCACGGAGGACGCCGACGACGGCGGAGGCGGCGGGTGACCGCTACAGCTTCGAGCGGATCTCGTTCAGCCGGCGACGGATGTAGGCGAGCCGCTCGGACGTCCGGCGGATCCGGGCGCTGTCGGAGGTCGACTCGAGCCGCTCGGTGAGGACGCGGACCTCGAGCAGCAGCAGCTCCACCTCTGTGTGCGCCTGCCGGAGGGACTCGACCGTCGACAGCGGACGGCCGGCGAGGGCTCCGAACAGCACCTTGTGGGCGCGTTCGTCCTCACGGAGGAAGTCGACCGGGACGTCGGCGCGTCGGGCGATCCCCTCGAGACCCGGCATCGCACGCGAGCGCGGGTAGCGCTCGACGAACGTCTCGAGGCGCTCGAGCGCCTCGTCCCAGGACAGCTGCCCTCCAGGCATCGGCACCTCCCGGCGGAGGGGTGGTCACCCATGGTAACCGTGAAAACCCGGTCAGGTAACGGACCCGGGGCGGTCGTCCACCGGGACGCCGGTCCCGGAGGCGGACGCCGGTCCCGGCGACGGACCCGGCTCTTGTGCCAGATGCAGGTTTTTGTGCCAGATGCAGGTTTTTGTGCCAGGATGCGGGGTGATGGACCGCGTCCCCTCCCCCAAGGACCTGCGCACGGCCGCCACCGCGGCGCAGACGCTGACCTACGTCAGCGGCCTCGCGGGCGTGGTCGCCGGAGCGATCCTGTACGCCAACGGGGACACCGGCTTCGCCGTCGTCGCGTGGGTGCTGACGTTCGCGGCGGGGGCGATCCTGATGATCGCGTCGTTCCTCGCCCGCGGGATGGCGGCGCTGCTCGCGCGGATCGCGCGCATCGAGCAGGACATCGCAACGCTCGTGGCCCGCGACCGCCCCGAGGACCGGCAGGACACGGGGCGCGACCCGTGGGGCGGCGGGCACACGCCCCCCTACTGACCGGCCAGCAAGACCCGTCGAGTGGCAGCTCAGTTGCGGATCTGCGACCCAGCTGCCACTCGACGGGTCTGATGGGGGCTCAACAGCGGGGGAGGCGCTCGTCGAGGTAGTCGATCAGCCGCTCGATCGGGATCCGGTCCTGCTCCATCGAGTCGCGGTCCCGGACGGTGACCTGATCGTCGTCGAGGGTGTCGAAGTCGACGGTCACGCAGTACGGGGTCCCGATCTCGTCCTGGCGGCGGTAGCGACGCCCGATCGACTGGGTCTCGTCGTACTCGGCCATCCAGTTCTGCTTGACCAGGTCGAAGACCCGCTGGGTGACCGCCTTGAGGTCGTCCTTCTTGCTCAGCGGCAGCACACCGACCTTGATCGGCGCCAGACGCTTGTCGAGCTGCAGCACGACCCGCTCCTGCATGTCGCCCTTGTGGTCCGGGGCGCGGTCGATCCGGTACGCGTCGTACAGGAACGC
>CAZHZQ010000147.1:0-6145 GCA_964537235.1 uncultured Actinomycetota bacterium
TGGCCGGGGGTGTTGTCGTCCTGGCCGGGGGTGTTGTCGTCCTGGCCGGGGGTGTCGCCGTCCTGGCCGGGGGTGTCGCCGTCCTGGCCGGGGGTGTCGCCGTCCTGGCCGGGGGTGTCGCCGCTCTGGCCGGGGGTGTCGCCGCTCTGGCCGGGGGTGTCGCCTTCCTGGCCGGGTGCGTCGTTGCCGTTGCCCGGCGCGGTCCCCTCGCCGGCGCCCCCGGTCGCCGTGTCGTCGGTCGTGTCGTCGGTCGTGTCGGACGGCTCCTCGGCCGGCTGATCCTGGGCCTGTCCATCGCCGGTCTTCTGAGGCTCGGGGGTCGGACCCTCGGCCACGGGGTTCTGCGTCGCCGGTGTCTCGTCGTTCGCGACGTCGGCCTGCGAGCCGGTGGGGCCGTCCCCGTTCCCCACGCCGGCGCCAGGTGCGCGGCGCTGCTCGGCCGGCGTGCTCCCGCTCGCCCCGGGACGTGTCTCGTCGGTGTGGCCCCGGCCTGCTGGGGTCTCGGGCCGCGCGTCGTCGGCGGCGCCAGCGGGGCGTGTTCCCGGGGCGCCCCGACCCTCGTCGTGCTCGGGCGCCGGCACCGGCTCGGCGGTGCGCCGACCGGCCGCGACGGTCGCGGTCGTCGGGGTCTCGGCCGGACGGGCGTCTGCCAGAGCTTCGGCCGGAGGATCGTCCGGCTTGGGCTCGGCGGCGCTCGTCCCTGCGCCCGCCGCCCTGACCGACCCGGCAGGCACGTCGGCGTACCGCTGCGCGGCCAGCAGGATCTGCCCGTCGATCGGAGTCCTGCCCGCTGTCCCGGGTCCGACCGGTACGTGGACCCCCACGTGTCCCAACATCTCGTGTGCGACGGACTGGGCCGATGGGGGCAGCGCCCCGGCCGCGGCGAGCCCACCCGAGATCGGCAGCAGCCCCGCCAGGCTCCCTGCCGCGAGGCGCAGCGAGGCGCCGCGGCGCCACCAGACCTGGTCCGTGGAGCGACGGTCGGGGCGCAGCGCCTGCAGCACCGTGTCGAGGACCTCGGGGTCCAGCTCGGCGCCGTCGCCCTCGCTGACGGCCGAGACCAGCAGCGCCGTGACCGCCGCGGGGTCCGGGGTGTCGTCGATGTCGACGACGGCGGAGGCGTCCACGACGGCGGAGGCGGACGTGCCTGACAGGATCGGTCCGAGCTCGTCCTCGGGGATCCCGGTCACCAACCGCTCGTCGAACAGCCGCTGTTCCAGCTCTTCCGCAGGTACCGGACGTCCGAAGCGGTAGCCCTGCATCACCTGGCAGCCGGCGCGCCGCAGGTGGCGGGACTGGGCGGTCGTCTCGACGCCCTCGGCGACGACGCGCATCCCCAGTTGGTGGGCCAGCGCGATCACCGCACCGACGATCGGCGCCTCGTCGTGCTCGTCGGCGATGGCCTGCACGAACGAGCGGTCGATCTTCAACGCGTCGATCGGGAGCGCCGCGAGGTAGTTCAGCGCGCTGAAGCCGGTCCCGAAGTCGTCGATCGAGCAGCGGATGCCCATGGCCCGCAGCTCCTCCAGGATCTCGGTCGCGGTCGCCATGTCGCGCATGAACACGCCCTCGGTGAGCTCGAGCTCGAGCAGCTCCGGGGGCAGGCCCGAGCGGTCCAGGGCCTCGGCCACGGTGCTCAGCACCCTGCCGTTCGTGAACTGTCGGGGGGAGATGTTGACCGCGACCGGGACGGACAGCAGGCCGGCCTCGTGCCAGCGCTGGTTCTGGCGGCACGCCTGGTTCAGCACGCGTTCGCCCAGCTCCAGGATCAGGCCGGACTCCTCCGCGAGCGGGATGAACGCCGCGGGGGACACGAACCCGAGCTCCGGGTGGTACCAGCGTGCCAGCGCCTCCAGCCCGACGATCCGGCCGTCGCGCAGATCGACCTGCGGCTGGTAGTGGACCGTCAGACGGCCACGCTCCACGGCGCCGTGGAGGCTGCTCTCGAGGGCGAGCTTCACCGACGCCCGGGCGCTCATGTCCTGCGAGTAGCGCTGGACGCCGTTGCGTCCGTGGGCCTTCGCGCTGTACATCGCCGTGTCGGCGTTCTTGAGCAGGGTCTCCGCGTCTTCGGCGCTGTCGGGGAACACCGCGACCCCCACCGAGGCGGAGACGAACAGCTCCCTCCCGGCCGTGAAGAACGGGTCGCCGAAGGCGCTGGCGACCTTGCGGGCGACCAGCGTGCACTCGTCCGCGTCGTCGATCGCGCTCAGCAGGATCGTGAACTCGTCGCCGCCCAGCCGCGCGACGGTGTCCTCCTCCCGGAGGGTCGCACGCAGCCGCTTGGCGACCGCCTGCAGCAGTTCGTTGCCGACGTCGTGCCCGAGGCTGTCGTTGATGTTCTTGAAGCGGTCGAGGTCGAGGAACATCAGTCCGACCCGGTGATCGCGCCGGCGGGCCTGGGTGAGCGCCACCTCCACCCGATCGTGGAACAGCACCCGGTTCGGCAGACCTGTCAGCGCGTCGTGCTGGGCACGGTACTCACGGCTGGCACGCTCTTGGACCTGGTGGATGAGGTAGGCGGCCACGACCAGCGGGGGGATCATCGATCCGGCCACCGTGGTCGGGGCGATGCCGCCCGCTCCGACCCCTTGCAGCGCCAGCGCGGCCGCGGGGACCAGCACCGCCAGGGTCACGAACGCGATCCGGCCGGCCCCGAGCCGTCTGGACGGTGACGAGACCGGTTCGAAGGACCTCCGCATCGACGGGTGCAGGGTCCCTGCAGCCCACAGGCAGTAGCCCCACAGCACCAGCGCCCGCCACTGCGCGGAGCCGTGCAGCGTCTGCGACAGCGGCCCGAGGAGGCCGCCCAGGGCGATGGCGTCCGCCGTCAGACGGACGACGAGGCCGATCAGGAGGTAGCGGTAGACGGCTGGGGTCTCGGCCGTCATGGAGGCCAGGCGCGCCGCCAGCCACAGCACCGCCACGTCGACGGCCAGCAGCCCCAGCGCTCCCAGGAGCGTGCCGGTGCCCGCCGCGGTCCCGGGCGCGAGCACCCAGAGCACGTACCCGCTGCCGACCGCGCCGATCACCGCCTCGAACAGGAACTCGGCCGCGCGGCCGGACCCACGGTGGTGGATCAGCAGCACGAGCCCCGTGGCGACGAGCACGCCGCCCGACAGGCCGGCCACGGACGCCGCCGACCCCGTCTCGTCGAGCGCCTGGAGGACGGTGCCGACGACCTGGGCCGTGAGCCCGAGGGCGAGCGCCGTCCAGGCGAGGCGCCAACGAACCTCGTGGTGACGCCCGTACAGGGCGAGACCCACCAGCACCGCGATCACCGCGGCGCCTCCGACGAGCAGGGACGAGACCAGGGCGTGCGACGCGATCGCCCGGACCGTCACGGCGATCGTCCCGATCGCCGCTGCCCCCATCACGAGACGACGTGTTCGTCCGGCCAGGTCCTGCAAGTCGTCTCTCCCTCCGTTGCGCACATGTGACAACGAGCGATCGGACCGATGGTTACGCAACGTGTTTGTATGAATGCGCTGCGTTGCACCGGGCCTCACCAGACCTCACCGGGCCTCACCAGACCTCACCGGGCCTCACCGGGCCTCTGGGACGCGGCTCCAGGCGTCGTCGCCGAGGAGGAGGGTGAGGACACGCGCGTCCCGGGCGCCGGGGTCGCCCACCGCGCCCCGCCCCCGACCGGTCAGCCGCAGCGGTGGCGTCCCGTCGACGGGGGTGGCCAGCTCGGCGACCAGCGCCGCCCCGGTCGGGGTCGTCAGCTCCCCGTCGCGGTGCCCGGCGTGGACCACGACGCCGTGCAGCAGCTCGACGACCGCGGGCGGAGGGACCGACAGGGTCCCGTGGGCGGTGTTCACCGTCCCGGAACCGAGGGCCACCGGACCGCAGGTCAGCCGCTGCACCCCCAGCGCCCGCAGGCCGGCGATGGTCGCGACGATCTCGACGACCGTGTCGGGATCGCCCAGCTCGTGGAGACGCACCTGGTCCGGGGCGGTGCGGTGGACGGCGGCCTCGGCCTCGATCAGCCGACGGGCGACGCCCAGCGCACGTTCACGCACCTCCTGGTCGAGGTCGGCCGCCTCCAGCACATCTCGGAGGTCCTCCCAGCCGGGCAGCCGCGGTGCGCCGTCGGCGATCCGGACGGCGACCCGCGTGGCGGCGATCTCGTCGACCGCCACCGGTTCCGCGGACAGCTCGACCTGCCCGATACCCAGCCCGGCGACCGCCGCCTGCATCCGGTCGACGTCCGCGCCTGCGTCGACCAGCGCCCCGAGCCACAGGCCGCCGGTGACCCCGTCCGTGGGCAGCAGGTGGCCGACGCTCACGAGGGAACCGTCACGACCGCGCCCCGCGCAGAATCCGGACCGCGGCGGCCGCCGCCCCGAACCCGTTGTCGATGTTGACCACCGTGATGCCCGGGCTGCAGGAGCTCAGCATCCCCAGCAGGGCCGCCAGCCCCTGGAACGACGCCCCGTAGCCGACGCTGGTCGGCACCGCGATCACCGGCCCCGTCACCAGTCCGGCGACCACCGTCGGCAGCGCCCCCTCCATGCCGGCCACCACAACCACCACGTCGGCGCGGTCCAACTCCTCCCGGGAGGCCAGCAGCCGGTGGACGCCAGCGACCCCGACGTCGGACAGCAGGGACACCTCCGGGCCGAACGCTTCGGCGGTGACCACGCACTCGCGGGCGACCGGCAGGTCGGAGGTGCCGGCACTGACCACGGTGATCGTCCCCTCCACAGCCGCCGCCCCGGCCGCCTCGCGGGCCACCACGATCCGCGCGTCGCGCCGGTAGGCCGCCTCCGGAACCGCCTCGAGCACCGCCCGGGCCTCCGGCTCGTCGACCCGGGTCACCAGGACCGGCCCCTCGCCGTGGCGCAGGAGCTCGACCGTCGCGCGCGCACACTGCGCGGGTTCCTTGCCGCTGGCCAGGACCACCTCGGGCAGGCCCGTGCGCAGCTCCCGGTGGTGGTCGATCCGCAGGTCGCCCAGGTCGGCGAACGGCAGGTCCACCAGCTCGCCGATCGCGTCGTCCACCGCCACCCGCCCGTCGGCGACGGCGTCCAGCAGCTCCGCCAGACGCCCCGCTCCGTCTCGCTCGCTCACCGGACGGCCCTCCCACGCGCGGCGATCGGATGGCAAGCTCGGGGGGAGCGGCGACGAGGACGAACGTGCCCGAGGTGCTGGACATCGGACCGGAGCTCACGGCCGAACTCGCGGCCAAGGACGCCAGGCTGCGCGCGATCGTCCGTGAGCTGGGCAGCGCGGCCGTGGCGCTGTCGGGCGGGGTGGACTCCAGCCTGGTCGCCCGGGTCTGTCACGACGAGCTCGGCGACCGCGCCCTGGCCGTCATCGCCCGCACACCGTCGCTGCCGGCCCGCGAGCTGGACATCGCCACCGACGTCGCCGACCACATCGGCATCGCCTGGCGGATCGTCGACACCGCCGAGGTCGACGACCCCCGATACGCCGCGAACCGGCCCGACCGCTGCTTCGTGTGCAAGGACGAGCTCTTCGGCCACCTCACCGGGGTCGCCGACGCCGAGGGGCTGGCCAACGTCGTCCACGGCGAGAACCTCGACGACGACGGCGACCACCGCCCCGGCCGCGCCGCCGCCGAACGCCACGGGGTGCACGCCCCGTTGCACGAGGCAGGCCTCACGAAGGCCGAGGTCCGGGCGCTGGCGCGCGCCCTGGAGCTGCCCGTCTGGGACAAGCCGGCGTTCGCGTGCCTGGCGTCGCGCTTCCCCCACGGCGAGACGATCACGCCGGACAAGCTCGCCCAGGTCGAGCGGGCCGAGGACGCCCTGTGGCGGATGGGCTTCCGCCAGTTCCGGGTCCGCCACCACGGCGACGTCGCCCGCATCGAGCTGGACCCCGACGACCTGCCCACCGCCGTGGACCTCGCCGACCGGATCGTCGCCGAGGTGTCGGCGGCCGGGTTCGACCACGTCGCCCTGGACCTGGCCGGCTACCGGCGCGGCAGCGTCTCGCCCCGAGGACCCGGTTCCCTCCCGCTGGCCGCCGACTGACCCGACTGATCCGGTTGACCCGTCGAGTGCCGGGAGAGTCCAGCATGCTGGACTCTCCCGGCAATCGATGCGCGGGCCGGTCATCGCCTCAGCGCTTCCACACGCGCCTCCGCCGGTCGGGCAGCGGCCGCGAGGACTCCCAC
>CAZHZQ010000148.1:0-1657 GCA_964537235.1 uncultured Actinomycetota bacterium
TCGACGTGCCCTCGAACGCGCTGGTCAAGAAGCTGTTCGAGATGGGGGAGATGGCGACCGTCCAGCAGTCCCTCCCGGACGACACCGTCGAGATCCTCTGCGCGGAGCTCGGCGTGGACGTGTACTTCATGTCCGAGGAGGAGGTCGAGTTCGGGATCGAGGAGCCCGACAGCCCCGAGGACCTTCAGCCGCGCCCGCCGGTCGTGACCGTCCTGGGTCACGTCGACCACGGCAAGACCGCCCTGCTGGACGCGATCCGCGAGACCGACGTCATGTCCGGCGAGGCCGGTGGGATCACCCAGCACATCGGGGCCTACCAGGTCACCCACGACGGCCGGCCGATCACGTTCATCGACACCCCGGGTCACGAGGCGTTCACCGCCATGCGTGCCCGTGGGGCGCAGGTGACCGACATCGCCGTCCTGGTCGTCGCCGCCGACGACGGGGTCATGCCACAGACGGTCGAGGCGATCAACCACGCCAAGGCCGCCGAGGTGCCGATGGTCGTCGCGGTCAACAAGATGGACCTGCCCGAGGCCGACCCCGAGAAGGTCAAGGGCCAGCTCACCGAGTACGAGCTCGTCGCCGAGGACTACGGCGGTGAGACCCCGATCGTTCCCCTGTCCGCGCTCACCCGCGAGGGGATCGGCGACCTGCTCGAGATCCTGGCGCTGCAGGCCGACATCATGGAGCTGCAGGCCAACGCCGACAAGGACGCGCGTGGCCGCGTCATCGAAGCCCACCTCGACAAGGGCCGCGGTGCGGTCGCGACCCTCCTGGTCCAGGCCGGGACGCTGCACGTCGGCGACGTCGTCGTCGCCGGTGTGGCCGACGGCAAGGTCCGGGCGATGTTCGACGAGCACGGTGACGAGGTGGACGACGCCGTCCCCTCGCAGCCCGTCGTGGTGCTCGGCTGGAACGACGTGCCCGAGGCCGGCGACGAGTTCCGCGTCACCGACGAGGAACGGGCCGCGCGCGACATCGCCGAGCGCCGGCACGCCCGTGCGCGCCGCAAGGAGCTCGCCGAGCAGCAGCGGCCGCAGACGCTCGAGGATCTGGCCGCCGAGGTCGAACGCGGCGAGATCGTCACCCTCAACGTCATCGTCAAGGGCGACGTCTCCGGTTCGGTCGAGGCACTCGAGGATGCCCTCACCAAGCTCGAGATCGACGAGGTCGACGGCTCGGTCGAGGTCCGTGTGGTCCACAAGGGCGTCGGGGCGATCAACCAGTCCGACGTCCGGCTCGCCGAGACCTCGGACGCCACGATCGTCGCGTTCAACGTCCGCCCGGACGCCAACGCGCGCCAGGCGATCGAGGAGTCCGGCGTCGACCTGCGCACCTACCGGATCATCTACGAGGCGATCGAGGACATCGAGAGCCGCCTGAAGGGCCTGCTCGGACCGGAGATCCACGAGATCGAGCTCGGCCAGGCCGAGGTCCGCGAGATCTTCAAGGTCCCGCGCGCCGGCTTCGTGTTCGGCTGCTACGTCACCGAGGGCGACGTGGTCCGCGACGCCGAGGTCCGTGTGGTCCGCGAAGGCGTGGTCGTCGCCGAGGACGAGGTCGACTCCCTGCGACGTTTCCAGGACGACGTCCGCGAGGTCTCCGCCGGGTACGAGTGCGGTATCGGGCTCAAGAAGTTCCAGGACGTCAAGGT
>CAZHZQ010000148.1:1757-5949 GCA_964537235.1 uncultured Actinomycetota bacterium
GTGATGAACCGACTGAAGGCCACCGTCCAGAACGAGCTGGGGGCCTCGGTCGCCGAGATCGGTTACCAGGAGCTGTGGCAGCGGGCCGCCGTCGGCATCGCCGCCGTTGCCTCTTCGGCCACGGGCGCGCAGCGCGTGGTCGACCGCGTGACTGCCATCATCGAACGAGACCACCGGGTGATCGTCACCCGGATCGAACCCGACGTGTGGGAGGTGGACTGACGTGGCCCGACGCAACCGTCGCGTGGACACGCTCGTGCAGCAGGTCGTCGCCGAGCTGCTGGACGAGGAGATCGCCGATCCACGCCTGCAGCACGTGACGGTGACCGGTGCGGAGGTCACCCCGGACCACCGGCACGCCACGATCTACTACACCTCCCTCGATCCGGCCGTGCTGGCCCGCGACCCCTCCCGCACCGGCGGCGACCGCGTGGCGGAGGCCCACGACGTCGCCGAGGCGCTGCGCAGCGCGGCTCCGCGGATCCAGGGGCTGCTCGGCCGCCGGACCCGTCTGCGCAACACGCCGCAGCTGGACTTCGAGTACGACGAGGTCGCCCTGGAGGCGCGCCGGGTCGACGAGCTGCTGAACGAGGTCCGCGACGACCTGACCGGCGAGGGCGTCGACACGGACCCCGACGTGTACCGCTCCGACGGTGGAGACGGGACGGACTCGTGAGCGCCTTCGACCCCCCCGCCTGGACCGAGGAGATCGCCGAGGACCAGTGGCAGGCGGCGACCGAGGCGATCCAACGAGTCGCGCAGGACGGTGGCGCGATCGCTCTGGCCTGTCACGAGGACCCCGACGGGGATGCGCTGGGGTCGCTGCTGGCCGTGCAGATCTTCCTCCGGAGGATGGACGTCGACACGTCCGCGTCGTGGGGGACCGAACCGTTCACGGTCCCGCCGCAGTACACGTTCCTCCCCGGCCTGCAGACCCTCGTGCCGCCCCACCGCTTCCCCGAGGCCCCGGAGCTGCTGATCAGCTTCGACGCCGGCAGCCGTGAGCGCCTCGGGACGCTCGCGTCGGCCGCGGACGCTGCCGGGACCCTGATCGTCGTCGACCACCACGAGAGCAACGAGGGTTTCGGCGACATCAACCTGGTCGCCCCACGGGCGGCCGCGACCGTGGTCCTCGTCGACGAGCTGCTGCGGAGGCTCGGCGGCATGCCCGACCGCGAGATCGCGACGTGCCTGTACACGGGGCTGGTCACCGATACCGGCCGCTTCCAGTACCGGAACACCGACCGGTCGGCGATGGAGCTCGGCAGCCGGCTGATCGGCGAGGGCATCGAGCACGCCGAGATGAGCCGGCAGATGTTCGAGACGCACTCGTTCGGGTACCTCAAGGTGCTGGCGCGGGTGCTCGACCGCGCCGAGTTCGTCCCCGAGGCGAGCCTGGTCCACAGCTGGGTGGCGCAGTCGGACCTCGAGCGCTTCGGCGTCTCGTTCGCCGAGACGGAGGGTCTGATCGACGTGCTGCGGACCGCGGACGCGGCCGAGCTGACGATGATCTGCAAGGAGAACCCGGACGGCCGCTGGCGGGTGAGCATGCGCTCCAAGGGCCGTACGGACGTGGCGGCGCTGGCGTCCGAGCTCGGTGGCGGCGGACACACCTACTCCGCGGGGTTCACCGGGGGGCCCCACCGCGACGAGATCGTGCGCGCCGTGGTCGAGCACCTGGCGGGAGATGCGGACGATGCCGCCGAGGTCGTCGACACGGGCACCGGAGGCGGCCGCTGATGGACGGCGTCCTCGTCGTGGACAAGCCCCCCGGGATCGGCTCCACCGATGTCGTCCGCGTCGTGCGGCGCGCTGCGGGACAGCGGCGGGTGGGGCACACGGGCACGTTGGATCCCGCTGCCACCGGTGTGCTCGTGGTGTGCCTCGGACGGGCGACCCGCCTGGTGCGGTTCCTGCAGGCCGGTCGCAAGACCTACCTCGCGGACATGGTGCTCGGGGTCGAGACCAGCACCCAGGACGCCGACGGCGAGGTCGTCGCCGAGCGATCCGCCGCGGACGTCACCGAGGAGCGCTTCTGCGAGGTGCTGACGTCCTACGCCGGGACGATCGAGCAGGTCCCGCCGATGGTGTCGGCGGTGAAGGTCGACGGCGAGCGGCTGTACGACAAGGCCCGCCGCGGCGAGGAGGTCGAGCGCGATCCTCGGACGGTCCAGATCCACGAGATCGTGCTCGAGTCGTTCGCGGCGGCGACCGAGGACAGCGAGCGTGCGCACGCCAGCTTCCTCGTGAGCTGCTCGTCGGGCACGTACGTGCGCACGCTGGCGCACGACATCGGGGCCGAGCTGGGCTGTGGGGGCAGCCTGACGGGCCTGCGACGCCTGGCCAACGGGGCGTTCACCGTCGAGGACGCGGTCAGCCTGGACGAGGTCGAGCGGCGTGGGACGGACGGGACGCTCGACGAGGTGCTGCTGTCGAAGCGCGAGGCGCTGCGTGGCATGCCCACCGTCGAGGTCGACGCGGACCAGGCCGCGGACGTGGCCACGGGGCGCTCCCTGCCGGCGCGGGACACCGACGGCCCCTTCGCCGTGGTCCGGGCCGACCGACTGCTGGCGGTCTACGCCGACGCGGACGGCCGGGCCCGCCCCGAGGCCGTGTTCGTCCAACCCGAGGACCTCCCGCTGGACGGCGGGTCGGCGGCCGGCGCATGACGGAGGTGTCGCGTTCGTTGGACGAGGTCCCGGCCGGGCCGTCCGTCGCCACGATCGGTTTCTTCGACGGGGTCCACCGTGGGCACCGGCGGATCATCGACCGGGCGATCGACGGTGCTGCGGGTCGGGGCGTCCGGTCGGTGGCCGTCACGTTCGACCGTCACCCGATGGAGGTCGTCCGGCCCGGCTCGCAGCCGTCCCTGCTCATGACGCTGGAACGCCGCGTCCGCACCCTGGCCGGGACCGGCGTCGACCATGTGCTGGTCCTGCCGTTCACCGAGGAGCTCAGTCGGTTGTCGCCCGAGGACTTCGCGCAACGCGTCCTCGTCGAGGCGCTGGAGGCCGAGGAGGTCGTCGTCGGCGGCAACTTCCGGTTCGGGCACAAGGCCGCCGGCGGCACCGAGACGCTGCGAGCGCTCGGCGAGCGGTGGGGTTTCGACGGCGTACCGGTCGACCTCCTCGAGATGGACGGGGTCGCGATCTCGTCGACCGAGATCCGTGACCGGATCGGGGTTGGGGACGTCGAGTGGGCGCGGCGGGCGTTGGGTCGGCCGTACGCGCTGGACGGCACCGTCGTCCGGGGAGAGGGCAGGGGGCGCGAGATCGGTGTCCCCACCGCCAACGTCGAGGTTCCCGACCGGATGTGCTTCCCGGCCCACGGCATCTACGCCGGGTACGTCCGTCTCGACGAGGGCCGTGGGGACCCGTTGCCCGCCGCGACCAACGTGGGGACCCGCCCGACCTTCGGTGGCGAGACCGTGACCGTCGAGGCGCACCTGCTCGATTTCGAGGGCGACCTGTACGGGCTGCACGTCTCGGTCTCCTTCACCCACCGGCTCCGGGACGAGGAGCGGTTCGACTCCGTCGACGAGCTCGTCAGCGCGATGCGTGCGGACATCGAACAGGTGGCGGGGCTGCTCCGTTCGGACGCTACAGAGGATCATGGAGACGGCCGAAGAACGTAGTCGAGTCGTCCTGTGCGGTGTCCTGATCTCGGAGGGTCGTGCATGCGGTCCGTCCGCGCCCTGCTCGTGCTGGTGTTCTCACGAAGGGCACCATCGCCCTGGACGCTGCCCAGAGCTTCCGCTCCTACCTGTTCGTGGGCCACTAGATGAGGTTGGATGGGGGTGAGGCAACGACGTGGGGGACGCTGTGACCAAGGTACTGGTCGTCGAGGACGATCCGGGCGTGCGGGGCATGCTCGAACTGATGCTGGCCACCGAGGGCCTCGAGACCGAGACGGTCACGGACGGCGTCGAGGCCATGGCGCGCCTGGACGGGCCACCGCCCGACCTGGTGCTGCTCGATGTGATGATGCCCGGCACCGACGGGTTCACCGTCCTGAAGGCGATCCGGGGGCTGAAGGGCTGGAAGGACGTTCCCGTCGTGGTCGTCAGCGCCGCCGGTGCCGACGAGGACCTCTGGACGGGCTGGCAGTCCGGCGCCGACTACTACCTCGTCAAGCCGTTCGACGCCGACGAGCTCCGGGACGTGATCCTCGACCTGCTGTCCGGGTCGCCCAC
>CAZHZQ010000149.1:0-5922 GCA_964537235.1 uncultured Actinomycetota bacterium
GGGGTCACCTCGTCGCCCGCGAGGTCCACGAAGCCGCGCCCCCAGTCGTCGTCCGCGAGCTTGCCCTCGAGGTCGGCGGCCAGCGTCCCGGCATCCGGGGGCTCGTCCAGGTAGTGGTGCATGCAGCGCACGGCCATCCGGGGGTGCATCCCGCCGCGTTCGAGCATCAGCCACAGGTCGTACAGATCGCGCGGCTCGCGGCGCTCGAGCAGCGCCCGCAGCTTGGTCGCCGCCAGCTCCGACACCGTGAACGTCAGGACCGGCACGTCGCCCAGGGGGACGCGGATGCGCGTCTGGCAGGCCTCGGTCTCGCGGGTGTTGATCGTCATGCGCAGCGCCCCGACCGGGGCGTCGAGGCGGACGTGCGTCAGGTCGTGGGTGACCTCGTGTCGTCCCTCCTCCAGACCGACCTCGGCCGCGACGGTGCGCAGGGCGTCGACGACCGGGCCGATCGCGGTGAGGCTGGTGCGGGCGTAGGCCAACCGGTCGACCGGCCGCCGGAAGCCGCCGAGGTGCAGCAGGTGCAGCGCCGCGCCGCCCCGCAGCGCGAGCTCGTCTCCCAGCAGGTCGTCCTCGGCGATCGCCGCCACCAGATCGATCATCCGCTGTCTCACGTCAGCCTCGTAGTCTCGGGTCCACTCGCATCGGGAGACCATCGTGCCGGAGACCATGCGTGCGTGGCGCGTCGTGCAGCCGGCCCCGATCGACGAGGGCCCGCTGGAACGGTCCGAGGTCCCCGTCCCCGAACCCGGTCCGGACGAGGTCCGCGTGCGCGTCACGGCCTGCGGGGTCTGCCGTACCGACCTGCACGTCGCCGTGGGCGACCTCGCGCTGCGCGAGCAGCCCGTGACCCCGGGGCACGAGGTGATCGGGACCGTCGACTCGCGAGGCAGCGATGCCGGTCGGTTCGAGGAGGGTCAGCGCATCGGGATCGCGTGGCTGCGGCGCACGGACGGGACCTGCCGGTTCTGCCGGCGGGGCGACGAGAACCTGTGCCTGCGCCCGCGGTTCACCGGCTGGACCGACGACGGTGGCTACGCGGAGTACGCGACGGTCCCCGAGGCGTTCGCCTACGAGATCCCCGACCGCTACGACGACCACGACGCCGCCCCGCTGCTGTGCGCGGGCATCGTGGGGTACCGAGCGCTGAAGCGGGCGCTGGTCCCGCCCGGCGGTCGGCTCGGCATCTACGGGTTCGGGGCGTCGGCGCACGTGGTCGCCCAGATCGCGCTGGCACGGGGCGCCGAGCTGCACGTCGTGACACGGTCCGAGCAGGGCCGACGGTTGGCGCTGGATCTGGGTGCCGCCTGGGCAGGGGGGTCCGGCGAGTCGCCGCCGGTGCCGCTGGACAGCGCGATCGTGTTCGCCCCGGCCGGGGAGGTCGTCCCCCCGGCGTTGGAGGCGCTGGACCGGGGCGGCACGCTGTCCCTCGCCGGGATCCACCTGTCCGACATCCCGCCGCTGCGGTACGACGCGCACCTGTTCCAGGAGCGGCAGGTGCGCAGCGTCACCGCCAACACCCGCGCCGACGGCGAGGAGTTCCTCCGGCTGGCCGACCGCATCGGCGTCGAGATGACGGTGAACGTCTACCCGTTCGCCGAGGCGGACCGGGCGCTGTCGGACCTCGCGCACGATCGCTTCGCCGGCGTCGCCGTCCTCGACCTGGACACCGACCCCGACCTCGACCTCGACCCCGACACCTGACTCGGCCCCGATTCGCAACAACCGGGGGGTCAGAGGCAGGGGCCGGGGGCGTCGTCGCGCGGCGCGTCGAGCGCCGTACGCAGCTCGCTGTCGTCCAGCGCGTACGCGAGGTCGGGACGGTCCGGCGCGATCGCGAAGCTGACGCCCACCACCGAGCCGTCGGCGATCACGACCGGTGATCCCGAGTCCCCCTGTGCGAGGTTGGCGGCGAGGAACAACACCTGGCGTTCGACCTGATCCCGGCCGTAGATGTCCCGGCCGACGGCCGTGCGTTCCGTCTCGATCCCCGCGGGTACCGCACGAGGCTGGTCCTGACCGCCGGGGTAGCCGATGACGGCGCCCTCGGTTCCGGCTGGGGCGTCGCCCAGCGGCAGGGTCGGGCCTGCGAGGCTCGGCGCGTCGAGGATCGCCAGGTCCCGGTCGTCGTCGAAGACCACGACCTGACCCGAGGCCGCACTGCCGTCGGGACGCTTGAGGGTGATGTCCTCGGCGCCCGCCACGACGTGGGCGTTGGTCACGACGGTGCGGGGCGCGACGAGGAACCCGGAGCCCTCGTGTACCGCGCCGCATCCGACCGACTCGACCGCGACCGTCGCCGCGGTGACCTGGTCCAGGGTCTGTTGGGACAGCGGCAGCTGGGACGGCGGGACGCCCACCTCGGGCGCGGGCTGCAGTCCGGCGAAGACCTCGGGGAACCGGGTCTGGGCCACCTTGTTGCGCAACGCCATGATCGGTCCGGGAGGCTGCGGGGCGACGTCGTCGACCCACTGCACGACCGCCGAGCTGCGTACGTAACGGGCGACGGGGCCGGGCACCTCCCCGGCGATCGGGGCCAGGAGCCACACGAGCGCGAGCAGCCCGACGAAGCCGACCAGCGCCCCGCCGGCCCGGTCGAGACCTTGGATCGTCCCGGCTGGCATGCGCCGGCGGACGGCGTAGCCGACGCCCTCGCCGATCGAACCGCCGATGGCGGCGACCAGCACGTACGTGACCAGGGTGATCAGCAGCCGGGAGAACGCATCCCCGTTCGCGAACGTTCCGAGGACCGTCGGAAGGACCAGGGACGCGGCGGCGATGCCGACGACGACGCCGATCCACGAGGCGATCCGGGTGACGAAGCCCAGGCGGTAGCCGACGGCCATCGCCGAGACGAGCGCGAACACCAGGAAGAGATCGAGCAGGTTCATCGTGTCGAACCCTACTGGCGTCCGACGACGCTTCCGGCGAGGGGTTATCGTCGGACGGCAGACGGCGACGAAGGGGAGCCTGTGAGCGCGGAGCGAGTACGTGAGTTCCTGGACGAGCAGGGCGTCGACTACGACATGCAGACCCACGAGCGGGCGGTGACCGCCCAGGAGGTCGCGGCAGCCGAGCACGTGTCCGGCTGGCAGGTCGCCAAGCCGGTGATCCTCGCGGCGGACGGCGATCTGGTGATGGCGGTCGTGGCCGCCGCCTGCGAGGTCGACCTGTCGAAGGCGACCGCCGCCCTGGGGGCCGCCGATGTCGCACTGGCGGACGAGGATGACTTCCAGGAGGCCTTCCCCGACTGTGAGGGCGGCGCCGAGCCACCCTTCGGCAACGTGTACGACATGCCGGTCCTCCTCGACGAGATGCTGACCGGCGAGGAGCGCCTGGTCTTCCGGGGCGGGACCCACGACACGACGATGAGCATGGCGACGGACGACTACGTCCGGGTCGTGCAGCCGACCGTCACGGACATCGCGGTCCCGGCGGACTGAACCGCGACGGCCCGGAGATCGATCCCGGCGTCGCTGCGAGGCCCTGAGGGCGGCCGTGGAGCGTGCTGGCGGCCATCTGCGGGTTCATCTCCCGGTTCGATCCGGACGCGAAGGTACGGACGTCGTTTTCCTCGACGGCCCGACTCCCTTATGGTGGTGAGGTACGGATGGGCCCGATCGCGGCCACTTGTGAGCGCTTCCATGCGCCACAGGGATCATGGACGACGTGAGGAGATTTCCTGTGCCTGACGCTGCACTGGCCCCGGACAAGGGAGCCATCTCCGATGTGCTCGAGAAGGCCGCCGAGCGCGGCTACCTGCTGGTATCGGAGCTCGAGCCGCTGCGTGACCCGACGACGAACCGCGAGGAGTTCCTCGAGTCGGCCATAACGGTCGCCCGCGACCGTGGGATCGACGTGATCGATGATCTCGCCGGCGACGAGGAGCCCGAGGGCGAGATCGCGATGACCTCGTCCCGCGACGCGGTCCGTCAGTACCTCGACGCGGCCGGCCGGCACGACCTGCTCGACAAGGAGCAGGAGGCGGACCTGTCCAAGCGGTACGACGCCGGCATGGTGGCGCGGCGCCTCCTCGACGAGGAGGCCGACTCGCTGTCGCCTACACAGACGGCCAAGCTGCGTCGGATCAAGCGTGACGGCGGCCGGGCCAAGGAGAAGATGGTCCGTTCGAACCTGCGTCTGGTCGTCTCGCGTGCGAAGCGGTGGCTGGGCCGGGGCGTCGACATGATCGAGCTGATCCAGGAAGGCAACCTCGGTCTGATCCGTGCGGTCGAGAAGTTCGACCACAAGAAGGGCTACAAGTTCTCGACCTACGCGGTCTGGTGGATCCGCCAGTCGCTGCAGCGGGGCGTCGCCAAGCGTGCCCGCACCATCCGGGTCCCCGCCCACGTGTGGGAGCTGTCCGCCAAGCTGCGCCGTGCGGAGATCGACCTCCGCCAGCAGTTCGGGCGCGACCCCAAGGAGAAGGAGCTCGCCGACGCCGTCGACATCACCGTCGAGCGGTTGCGCGAGGTCCGCGAGGCCCTGCAGCGGTCAAGCTCGCTGGACAAGCCGGTGGGCGAGGACGGTGACGCGACGCTCGGTGACCTGATCGCCGACGTCGAGGCCACCGACCCGCAGTCCGAGGCGTCCGTCTCCGACGCGCAGAAGCGCATCGAGGCGGTCCTCGGCGATCTCGACGAGCGCGAGCGCGAGATCCTGAAGCTGCGCTTCGGGTTCGTGGACGGCGAGCGCCACACGCTGGCCGACATCGCCGAACGCTTCGACCTCTCACGCGAGCGCGTGCGTCAGGTCGAGAAGCAGGCGCTGGCCAAACTGCGCCACCCGTCCTCCACCGACGACCTGGACGTGCTGCTCGAGGCGATCGCCGCCGCGTAACCCCGACGGTCAGAGGTACTGGTCAGAGGTACTGGCCGGTGCCCTGTCCCTGACCGCCCTCGATCGCCTTCTGCTGCTTCATCTGCTGCAACTGCTTCTGGGCGGCCATCTGCTGGGTCGCCATCGACGCCTGGATCCCGCGGAACAGCCCCTCGAGCCAGCCGGCGAGCTGCGCCTGCGCCACGCGCAGCTCCGCGCCCGTCGGAGTGTCGCCCTCGTGCAGTCCCTGGACGTCCTCGGTCAGCTCCTCGGACAGGTCCTCGGACAGGATCTCCTTGAGAGATTCGATCGTCCGGTTGTGGATGTCGGCGAGGCGCTTGCGGCCCGCCTCGTCCAGCTCCGTGGTCTTCACCTCGTCCAGCATCGACCGGGTCGAGTGCGCGATGCGCAGCAGCTTCGTGGGGTGCTCGACCTCCTCTGCGGGGCCGTCTCCGTCCTCGTCGAGGAAGCGCTGCTGTGGCTGTTCCTCGCCACCGGGCGTCTGCTCCGGCGTCTGTTCCGGGGTCGGCTGCTGTTCGGGGGTCTCGGGGTCGGCCATTCGTCTGGCTCCTCTGCCGCGTCCCCCACAGACAAGGCCGCAGACCGTCTGGTGGCAAGCGCGCGACCCCGGCAGACGACCGGGGATCCGCGGTGGGGGCGTCAGCCCTCGGGGTCCTCGAGCAGCTTCCGCGCGATGATCGTGCGTTGGATCTCGGAGGTGCCCTCGTAGATCCGCGGGGCGCGCACGTCGCGGTAGAGGTGCTCCAGGAGGTGGCCACGCTCCAGCGCGCGGGCCCCGTGGATCTGCACGGCGGCGTCCACGACGCGTTGTGCGGCCTCGGTCGCGTGGAGCTTGGCCATCGCCGCCCGCTGGGTGATCTCGTCCTCGCGCCCCTCGTCGTAGGCGAGCGCCGCCTCGTACACGAGCAGTCGGCTGGTCTCGACCTCCACCGCCATGTCGGCGAGCTTGTGCGACACCGCCTGGAACTCGGCGATCGGCTTGCCGAAGGCCCGACGTTCCTTCGCGTAGGCCACCGCCGCATCCAGCGCCGCCCAGGCCATCCCGACCGCCAGCGCCCCGACGCTCGGTCGGAACAGGTCCAG
>CAZHZQ010000150.1:0-5901 GCA_964537235.1 uncultured Actinomycetota bacterium
GCCACCCGCACCACCGCCCCGGCGTTGCCCGGGTGCGTGGGGCGCTCCAGGAGCACGAGGTCGCCCGGACCGCCGAGCACGGCCTCGAGATCGATGTCGGGGCGCTCCGCGATCCCCACCACGGGGACCGGGGGCTCCGACGTGACCAGCCGTGCGAACAGCTCGGCGTCGGCGACCGTGGTGCCCACGCCGTCGAGCTCGGGGGGCAGCTGCTCGGGAACGGTGCCGTCGAGGACGACCACCTCCCGGAGGGTGGCCCCGAACCGGACGGCGTGCTTGATCGCGTGGTAGCCCTCGAGGACGACCGTGCCCGCGTCGGCACGGTGCGCAGCGACGAAGCGCTGCGCCAACTCGTGTTCCGGGCTGGCGATGGGTCCTCCGGTCGTCCGGGTCCGGATCCGTCAGCGAGCGTAGACTCGGGGGGTGTTCCCGCTCCTGTTGCTCGCCTTCGTCCTCGTCCCGATCGCCGAGCTGGCGGTCATCATCGAGGTGGGCTCGTTCCTGGGCGTCTGGCCGACGATCGTCATCCTCGTCGTCGACAGCCTCGCCGGCGCGATCCTCGTCAAGCGTGAGGGCCGCCGCGCGTGGGAGGCGTTCCGGAACGCCCTGTCGGAGGCCCGCTGGCCCGGGGACGAGGTCACGCAGGGCGCGCTGATCCTCATCGGTGGGGCGCTCCTGCTGACGCCCGGGTTCCTGACCGATGTCGTGGGGCTGTTGGCGGTCCTGCCGCCCTCCCGATCGCTGGCGTCCCGCCTGATCCGCCGGCGGCTCACGCCGGAGCCGTTCCGCGACCTGCGCCGCGACGATCGCGACGGACGGACGATCGACGTGGAGGTCGTCTCGGTGGAACGGGACGATCCGGCCGGGGCGGACCCCGATGAGGACCGACCGGATGACCGGGGCGGTCGGTCCGACCGCTGACGCACGGCCGGGGATCCCAGGGGAGTGGTCAGGATGAGCCAGACGGAGATGACCCGTCGGGGCGAGGGACGTCGGGGCGCGGACGTCCTACCGTCTGGGGGTGGGCCTCGGCCGTTCCGTCGCTGACGGATGCGCCCGTACGGCTGCGGCCACCGGTTCACGATGGGTGGGGACGTGTTGAGGGTCGCGAGGCGAGGTCGGAGGGTGTGGGCACTGGCGGTCGCGCTGGTGCTGTGCCTGCCCGTCCTCGCGCAACCGGCTCGTGCCGCGGGTCTCACCTGGTACCGCGTGGCGTCGAGCGCCGGCGTTTCGGAGTACCGAGCGCTGGCATCGTCCGCGGGGACGGTCTCGTGGTCGACGACGGTCGACCACGGCAGCCGTACCGGGACGTTCCGGTTCTCCCCCGGAAGGACCACGAGCACGACGACCTCCGGACCGGGACAGTCGCCCAGCGGACAGGGATGGGCCACCCCCGGCACGCTCGACGGGTCGATCGCGGGTGGGACCTGGACCTTCGGGGCGACCGTCGACACCACCGTGGCCGACGCCACGGCCGACGGTCGGCTGATGGTCGCGGTGTACGCGGTGGGTGGGGCGGGCTCCCAACTGCTCGCCGTGGTCCAGGACAGCCGCAACGTGCTGGCCACGACCGGTACCCGGACGGTCGAGCTCAGCGCCGACCTGCCCACGCTGACGTTCTCCGGACAGCACCTGGTGACCGAGTGGTACCTCGTGATCGGCGAGAACGACGCGTCGTCCGCGGCGCGCACGACGTTGCGTCAGGGCGGGTCCGGTGACGACGTCGTCGCCCCGAACGGCCTGACGCCGCCGGCGCTCGCCGCGCCGACGGAGCTGTACGTCACGGGCACCGGCGACAACCGGATCTCCCTGGCCTGGACCGCATCGGCCGACAGCCGCGTCACCGGCTACATCGTCCGGCGGGCGACCTCGTCGTCCGGGCCCTGGGTGGAGGTCGCGACCGTCGAGGGGACCTCGTACACCGACGGCGGGCTGAGCAACGGGACCCGGTACTACCACACGGTGGTGGCCCGTGACGCGGGCGGGACCCGCTCGAGCCCGTCGAACGCGACCAGCGCCGTCCCGGCCGACGCGACCGCCCCGAGCCCCGGCGGCGACCCGACGGTCGTCCCCAACGGCTCCGGACGGCTGGACGTGACCTGGCCTGCCTCGCCCTCTCCGGACGTGGCGTCCTACGAGGTGCAACGAGCGGGCACGTCCACGGGACCGTTCGCCGCGGTTGCGCAGGTCGCCACCACGTCGTACTCGGACACCGGCCTCGCCGCGGCGTCGACCTGGCACTACCGGGTCGTGGTGATCGACGACGACGGTCTGCGATCGGCACCGTCGGGATCGGCGGCGGGCACGGTGGCGCCGTCTGCACCGACCGGGCTGCGCGTCGTCGGCGTCGCCTCCGGGGCGGTGGCGTTGGCCTGGAACGGCACCGACGAGCCCGTCACCGGGTACGTGATCGAGCGATCGCGCCGCTCGGGAGGACCCTTCGCGCAGGTGGCCGGTCCGATCGGCGGGACCTCCTACACCGACGCGGGGCTGACCAACGGCGTGCGGTACTGGTACCGGATCCGCGCCGTCGACGCCGCCGGGGCGCGGTCGTCGCCCAGCGCGACGGTCGACGCGGTGCCCGTCGACACCGGCAAGCCCGCGCCGCCGACCTTCCTCGTCAAGGAACCGCTGGGCGACCGCGTCCGGTTCTCGTGGGGACGCAGCCCGTCGTCCAACGTCGTGGGGTACCGGGTGCTGCGGTCGCGCACCGCCGGCGGTCCCTACGGCGACATCTCGGGCCTGATCGGTGCCACCAGCTTCACCGACGGTCCGCTGCCCGCGGCGGTGCCGCACTACTACGTGGTCGTCGCCGAGGATGCCTCGGGGGTCCGGTCGATCCCGTCGACCGAGGAGCGTTACACGGTCCCTCCCAGCGCCCCGACCGGGCTGCGCGCCGACCAGGTGACCGAGAGCAGCGCCACGCTGCGGTGGGACGACACGAACCAGCCGGTCGTGGGTTGGGTGGTGTCCCGACGCCTGGGCTCCGGCAGCTACGCGGTGGTGGGGCGGACGGCGACGCCGTCGTTCCGTGACGGTGGTCTGGAGCTCGGGCACACCTACACCTACATCGTCCAGGCCGAGGCGGCCGACGGGACGCTCTCGGCTGCCTCTGCCGAGCTCGTCGTGGTGCCCCGCGACGGACCCCCGACCGCCCCGACCGGTCTGCAGGTCGCCGACACGGGTGCCGGCGGTCAGTTGCGCGTCCTGTGGGCTGCCAACCCCGAGCCCGACGTGGTGATCTACCGGGTCGAGCGGGCCTCGGGCACCACGGGGTGGACCACGATCGCGACCCTCGGCACGACGACCTACCTGGACGGGGGGCTGACCGACGGCACCACGTACCGCTACCGGGTGTCCGCGATCGACCGGGTCGGCAACGTCTCGCCCCCCTCGACCGAGGCGTCCGGTGTGCCCAGCGACCAGACCCCGCCGCCGCCCCCGTCCGGGGTGCTCGTGCGTTCCTGGCCCACGTACCTCGACGTCGTGTGGAGTCAGTCGCTCGGGGCCACCGGCTACCGCGTCTACCGGTCCACCTCGCCGGCCGGCCCCTACGAGCCGGTGTCCGGCCGACTGACGAACCGCACGTTCCGGGACACCGACGTCGACCGGGGCGTCACCTACCACTACGTCGTCCACGCGTTCGACGCCGCCGGCAACGACTCCGGACCGTCCCAGGCCGCGGCAGCGACCTTCCTCGGCACCACCGGCGTGATCGGCGGGACCGGCGGTGATCCGGGTGCCGGTGGGGATCCGTCATCCGGGGGCGGGACGATCCCCGGGTTCCCCTCCGGGCCGGTCGCGGGCGGACCGACCGCGGGACCCGGCACCGGCGGTATCCCCGGGTTCGGCGGCGGTCTGGACGGCGCCGACGTGAGCGGGGCGCCCGACGGCGACCCCGGCGGCGCCCCCGACGACGGGGCGTCACCGTTGGCGATCGGCGAGATCCCCCCGCAGGCGGTCGCGCGCGACCAACCCGGCCTCCCGCCGGGCAGCGACGCGGACCAGGCGCTGGCACAGGGGGACATCGGCGGGACGATCGCGCGGTCCGCCGAGGAGGTCGCCCAGAACGTCGGTCAGGTCGCGCGGGTGTTCCGCATCCCGCTGGTGCTGCTCGTACTCTTGCTCCTCTACCTGGTCGCGCAAGGGCGGTTGGAGCGCGAGACGCTGCCGGTCGACGGCGAGATCGTCACGACGGGAGGTGACGACGACGATGTCGAGTACCTCCTCTGACGTCAGCCTCCTCGGGGGACGGCTGCGGGTGATGACGATCGCCCGGATCGTCCTCGTCGCCGCGTTGCTGCTCGCGCTGGCGCCGGTCTACCGGTACGCGCTCCAGGGGACGTCCCTGCTGGTCCTCGCCTCGCTGGCCTACCTGGCGCTCAACGGGGTCGTGCTGCTCGTGCTGCGCCGGACCTCGGCCCCCGCCCGGTGGTTGCTGGACCTGTCCCTGGTCGTGGACGCGGCCTGGGCCGGGGCGGTGATCTACGTCACCGGTGGGACCACGAGCGGTTTCATCTTCCTCATGTACCTCCAGCTCGTCGCCGCGACGGTGCTGTTCTCGTGGCGGTCCGGGGTCAAGCTGGCGATCCTGCACACGATCGCGGTGCTCGCCGTCTTCTACGGCCAGGCGATCGGGTTCGCGGCGGAGGCCACCAGCTCCCAGGTCACGTTCGGGTTCTTCAACATCCGCCTCGACCCGACGCTCGGTGAGTCCGGACAGATCGCCTCGCAGGTGGTCCGGGTGCAGGCGGTCCTCTCGGTCGTCACGATCTGGATCATCACCGGGGCGACCGCGTTCTTCTCGAACGTCAACGAGCGCGCGTTGCGACGCTCGAACCAGGAGCTCGCGCTGCTGCGCGAGCTGTCCGTCCAGCTGGAGTCGACCCTCGAGCTCGGCGAGATCTGCGAGGCGATCGCGCAGGGGGTCGTCGACGAACTGCACCACGACCGCGCGGTCGTGTGGATGGCGCAGGGGGGCACCGAGCTGGTCCCGGCGGGGGCGGCCGGCTTCGAGGACGACGACCTCGACCTGTTGGCCGGGCTGCGTCTGGTCGCCGGGCCGGGGCCGGTGGGGCGGGCCGTCGAGACCCGCAGGCCCGTGCTGATCGCCCGCGAGCACGCGCGCCCCACGGTCCTGGCGGACACGTTCGGCATCGACAGCCCGCTGATCGTCGTGCCGCTGCAGACCGAGGGGCGGATCCTCGGGATGCTGACCGTCGAGGTCCGCGCCCCGCTCGGTCGCGCCCCGAAGGTCAAGGGGCGCGACCTGCGCATCCTGTCGACCCTGGCGACCGAGTCCTCCCTGGCGCTCGACAACGCCCGGCTGCACGCCGAGTTGCGCGACCTGTCGATCACCGACGCGCTCACCGGTGTCTACAACCACCGGCACTTCCAGCAGCGCCTCCAGGAGGAGCTCGACCGCAGCGCGCGCCTGTCCACGCTGCGCATGCCGCGTCCCCTCAGCCTCGTGCTGATGGACGTGGACCACTTCAAGAAGATCAACGACCGGTTCGGTCACCCTGCCGGCGACGACCTGCTGCGCGCGCTCGCCGAACTCGTCGAGCGCGTCCTGCGGTCCTCGGACGTGGTGTGCCGGTACGGGGGCGAGGAGTTCGCGGTCATCCTGCCCGAGACCGGCGTGGAGGAGGCGATCCGGGTGGGGGAGCGCATGCGGGAGGCGATCGAGCTGTCGAGCTTCACGGCGTCGGACGGCCGCTACCTCGGACAGGTCACGTCCTCGTTCGGGGTCGCCACCTTCGCCCAGGGCATCCCGAACCGCAGTGAGCTGATCAGGGAGTCCGACGAGGCGTTGTACGCGGCGAAGTCCGGCGGCCGCAACCTGGTCCTCCACGCCGAACGCGTGACCGACCCGGCCGAACCCGCAGCCGAGGCCGGCGG
>CAZHZQ010000151.1:0-2556 GCA_964537235.1 uncultured Actinomycetota bacterium
GACCCAGGAACGGACCCAGGAACGTGACTCGGAGGACGGCCACCGGCCGGACGTCCTTGACAGCACAGAGTGGCTACAGGTTTACTCTACGTAGTTAGGTTGAGCCTCTCGGGCCCGGCAAGGACGATGGGCCCCTCGGTCGCTCGACGGAACCGGCGCACGGGCGGGAGCCCGATGATCGACGATCCTCGAGACAACGCCTCCAACGCCTCCATCGACGTCATCGACGAGCTCGCTCCTCCGGTGGGACGTGAGGAGGAGCTGCGCCGTCAGCTCGAGGCGATCTACGCCGTGATCACGGCCGGTCTGCAGGACCAGCGCTTCGACCGGGTGCTCCAGCGGGTCGTCCGGGAGGCACGCGAACGGCTCGGGTGGGGGTCGCTCGGGGTCGCGTTGCGCCAGGATGACGGCTCGTTGAAGGTCGCCGCCCAGTACGGCTTCGGGGAGGAGGTCGAGGAGCGGCGGTTCGATCCCGGCCGGGGGATCGTCGGGCTGGTCGTGCGCACCGGTCTGCCCTACCTCGCACCGGACACCGATGTCGATCCCTATTACGACCCGGTCGTCCCCGGCACCCGCAGCGAGATGTGCGCCCCGCTGCGCATCGGCAGGGCGGTGCGCGGGGTCGTCAACGCCGAATCGCCGACCCCGCGGCGGTTCACGCCCCGCGACCTCGACGCGCTCGTGCGCCTGTGCGATCAGGTCGGGTTGGTCCTGCACAACGTGGAGTTGCTGGAGGCGGAACGCGAGACCGTCGCGCGGCTCGAGGAGCTCGACCAGCTGAAGGCCGACTTCATCGCGGTCACCGGCCACGAGCTGCGCACCCCGCTCACGGCGGTGCTCGGGTTCGCCGAGATGCTGAACGGCTTCTACGACCGCCTGACCGATGAGCAGCGCCGGTACGCGTTGGACACCCTGGTCCAGCAGGCACGCCTGTTGGCGGGGCTGGTCGAGGACGTGCTCGTCGCCACCCGGATCGAGCGTCGCCAGCTGTCGGTGGAGCTCGAACCGGTGGCAGTGTGGGAGGTCGTCTCGCGGGTGCTGGCCCGCGTCGACGGGCGGGCCGAGGTCGGCCCCGGCGTCGACGATGCCGTCGTCCTGGCCGACCCCGACCGCCTGACGCGTGCCCTGCGCAGCCTCGTGGACAACGCCATGGCCTATGGCGGGGACGCCCCGGTCCACATCGATGCGGAACGGGACGAGGAGGGCAAGGTGCGCATCCACGTCCGGGACCGCGGCGCCGGCATCCCGGAGCAGGAGCAGGCGCACGTGTTCGACCGCTTCCACCAGATCGGTCAGCACGGGGTGACGGGGCGACGCGGCCTGGGGTTGGGCCTGTCGATCGCCCGCGACCTGGTCCGCCTCATGGATGGCGAGGTGACCCTCGAGTCGGAGCCCGGTCAGGGCTCGACGTTCACCGTGACCTTGCGCTCCGCGTCATCCGACGCTCCTCGTCCAGCAGATCGTGGCGAGCGACGATCTCGTGTTGTTCCCCGGAGGCCGCGGCCAGGGCGCTGATGATCGCGGCGGCGGGCAGCGCCAGCAGCGCCCCGACCGCTCCGAGGAGCGCCGCCCCGGCGAGCACCGCCATGAACGCGACCGCCGGGTGCAGCGCCATGGTGTGCGCGGTGATGCGGGGCATCAGCAGGTAGTTCTCGATCTGCTGGTAGACGATCACGGCCGCCAGCACCCACAGCGCGTCGATCGGGTCGGACGCCAGGGCCACGGCGATCGGCAGCGCCCCGGCGATGTAGGTCCCCACGACGGGGATCAGGCTGCTGACCACTCCGACCCAGATCCCCAGCGCGATCCCGTAGGACAACCCGATGGCCTGGAACGCGATCGCGTGGAAGACCGCCGAGGTGACCGCCATCAACAGCCGGCCGTAGACGTACCCACCGGTCTTGTCGATCGCGAGCTCCCAGATGGCCATCACGTCGGACTGCCGGTCGGGGCGGACGCGGCTGACGATCGTGCGACGCAGGCGAGGACCGTCGGCCACGAGGTAGAAGGTGACCAGCAGGATCGTCAGCAGCTGCACGATCGCGCCGAGCAGCCCCTGGCTGAACGCCAGGATCCCGCCCGACAGCCGCTCCATGACGGGGCTGGTCGACCGACCGCCGCCCTCGGTCGCGGCGCCCTGCAGGTACTCCGAGAGTTGTTCGCCCAGTCCACCGGGGAGCCGGTCGGCCTGGTCGGCCAGGTCGTTCAGGAGCTGCGGCCCGGAGCTGATCAGGTTCTCGACCTGGGTGATGACGACCTGGGACATCGCCGCGAAGAACCCGGCGAACAGCATGATGCTCCCGAGGAACACCAGCGCGGTGGCGAAGCCGCGCCGCATCCCGCGGCGCGCGAGCCACTGGACGCCCGGTTCCATCGCGAAGCTCAGGAACAGGCTCACCAGCAGCGCGACGAGCAGCCCCTGCAGGCGCGCGACGATGCCCTGGGTGACCTCCAGCAGCAGGATGCCGCCGCCCACCCCGAGGGCGATCGTCAACGCGCGTCCGAGGTCGAGCCGGGGCGCGTGGTCGCTGCGTCGCCGCCCCCACCGCACCCGCC
>CAZHZQ010000151.1:2656-5898 GCA_964537235.1 uncultured Actinomycetota bacterium
GCGGCACGAACCTGTCGCATCCGACGGGTTCGTGTGGCGCGGCCGGGGCGGGTTCGTGTGGCGCGGCCGGGGCGGGTTCGTGTGGCGCGGCCGGGGCGGCGCCCGCGAAGACCTCCGGCGCTCCCCGGGTACGCTCGCCCCGCACCCTCCTCTCCCCACCGGAAGCCCTCGCGTGCCGGCGATCGACGTCCGCGGCCTGGTCAAGCGCTACGGCGAGACCGTGGCGGTCGACGGCCTCGATCTGACCGTCGAACGCGGGGAGACCTTCGCGCTGCTCGGCCCGAACGGGGCCGGCAAGACCACCACCGTGGAGTGCTGCGAGGGGTACCGCCGACCCGACGCCGGCACCGTCCGCGTGCTGGGTCTGGACCCCGTCGGCCAGCCGCGCCACCTGCGCCCGCGGATCGGCCTGATGCTGCAGGAGGGAGGCGTCTACCCGACGGCGTACCCGGACGAGGTGCTGCGGCTGTTCGCCGCCTTCCACCGCGACCCGCTGTCGCCGGACCTGCTGCTCGACCAGGTCGGGCTCGCCGACGGTCGGCGCACGCGCTACCGGGACCTGTCCGGTGGACAGAAGCAGCGCCTCGCCCTCGCGGTCGCGCTGGTCGGGCGCCCCGAACTGGTCTTCCTCGACGAGCCCACCGCCGGGCTGGACCCCGCGGCGCGACGCGGCGCGTGGGAGATCATCCGCGGCCTGCGGGCGGCCGGGGTGACGGTCCTGTTGACCACCCACCTGCTGGACGAGGCCGAGGAGCTGGCCGACCGGGTCGCGATCATCGACCGCGGACGGCTGGTCGCGCTGGGGACCCCGGACGAGCTGACCCGCGAGGCCGGTCTGCCCGAGGTCCGGTTCACCGCCGAACCGGGGCTGCAGACGGCGGCCTTGACCGCCGCGCTCGACGCGCAGGTCGAGGAGACCCGCCCGGGGCGCTACATCGTCCACGCCGCCGGCACCCCCGAGCTGATCGCCCGCCTCACCGCGTGGCTCCACGCCCACGACATCCGGCTGGGCGACCTCCAGGCGGGCCGTCGCAGCCTTGAGGACGTGTTCCTGCGTCTGACGGCCGAGACCGCCGCCAGGGGGGTCGAGCGCGACACCACGGGGATCCGATCGTGACGGTGGCGCCGTGAACCCCGAGCTGCTGCGTCCGCCGTCGGCCGAGGAACGCCGCACGCCGCTGGTCCGTGCGGTCCTCGCGCAGACCCGCATGGAGCTGACCCTGCTGCTGCGGTCCGGCGAGAGCCTGTTGGCGACGCTGGGCATCCCCCTGGGGATCCTCGTCTTCTTCTCGCTGGTCGACGACGTCCTGCCCACCGGAGGGCGGGAGGCGGTGGACTTCCTGGTCCCGGGCGTGCTGGCCATCTCGGTGATGTCCACCGGGCTGGTCAGCCTCGCGATCGCCACCGCGTTCGAGCGCAAGTACGGGGTGCTGAAGCTCCTCGGCGTCTCCCCGCTGCCACGGTGGGGGGTGCTGGCCGGCAAGGCGCTCGCGGTCGTCGCCGTCATCGTCGTGCAGACGGTGGTGATCATCGGGATCGCCACGGCCGGGCTCGGGTGGGACCCGCGGGGCGGAGCGGCCGCGGTCGTGCTGGCGCTCGCGCTGGGTGCGGTGGCGTTCTCCGCGATCGGCCTGATGCTCGCCGGCACCCTGCGTGCCGAAGCCACCCTGGCGCTCGCGAACGGGCTGTACCTCGTGCTCCTGCTCATCAGCGGCCTGATGTTCGACGCCTCCGAGCTCCCGGGCCCGCTGGCGCGGGCGGGGCTGCTGCTGCCGTCCGGGGCGCTGGGCGAGGCGCTCCGTGCCGCGCTGGACTCGCCGGCGCGGGTCGCGGTCGGGGCGCTCGCCACCGTGGCCGGGTGGGGCGCCGCCGCCGGGATCCTCGCGGTCAGGACCTTCCGGTTCGAACCGTGACCTGCCGTGACCTGCGGTGACCTGGTGGCCGTCCGGTGTGTCTCGACATCCAGACGAGGTTGGTAGGCTCCGCGCCCCGACCCTCTGGACCTACCGGCCGGCCCTGCAACCGCGGGTGCCGACAGGAGGACGACACGGTGCGAACCCCTTCCAGGCGGCGTACGTCTCCGGCCGCCCACTCGCGAACGTCGCGGCGTCCGCGGCGCGTGCTGACCGCGCTCCTCACGTTGGCTTCCGTCGTGCTCGTCAGCGGATGCGTACAGAACGCTGAGCAGTCGACCGTCGACGAGGGGTCCCTCCCACAGGACTTCCTCGCGCCGATCGGACGGTTCGCCGTCGAGACCGATCAGCTGTGGGACATCGTGCTGGTCGTCTCCGCGATCGTGTTCGTGCTCGTCCAGGGGCTGATCATCGTCGCGATCCTGCGCTTCCGCGAGAAGCCCGACGACACCGGCGAGATGCCCAAGCAGGTGCACGGCAATCCACGCCTCGAGGCCCTGTGGACCGTGATCCCCGCGGTGATCCTGGCCGTGGTGGCCGTGCCCACCGTGCGGACGATCTTCGACCTGGCCGAGGAACCCGCCGAGGCCCTCTCGATCGACGTCACGGGACACCAGTGGTGGTGGGAGTACGAGTACGCCGGCGAGTACGAGGGCCTGGTCACCGCCAACGAGCTGCACATCCCGACCGGCGAGACGGTCGTGCTCAAGCTCACCTCCGACGACGTGATCCACTCCTTCTGGGTGCCCAAGATCGCCGGCAAGCAGGACGCCGTGCCCAGCCGCACGACCCTGGTCAAGCTGCACACCGACGAGCCGGGTGAGTACCTCGGCCAGTGCGCCGAGTACTGCGGTCTGTCCCACGCGAACATGCGGCTGCGGGTGATCGCCCACGAGCCGGCCGAGTTCGAGCAGTGGGCACGGGCTCACGCCCAGCCGTACGAAAACCCGCAGGTCAGCGACGCCGTCGCGGCCGGCAAGGCGAAGTTCGCCGCCAAGGGGTGCGTTGCCTGTCACGCGATCCGCGGGTACGCCCTGACCAAGGACGACGCCGAGGCCGGCGGGTTCGATGAGGACCAGATCGCCGACCTGTTCGGCGACAGCGAGGAGCTGCAGGCGACCGCGACGGTCGGGCCCGACCTGACCTACTTCGACGACCGCGGATGGTTCGCGGGGGCGATCTTCGAGAACACGGACGAGAACCTGCACGACTGGCTGCAGGACCCGCCGGCGATGAAGCCCATGGCCCCCGGTTCGATCGCCGGGATGCCCGACCTGGGCTTGAACGAGCAGGAGATCAGCGACCTGATCGCGTTCCTGCGCACCCTCA
>CAZHZQ010000152.1:0-5853 GCA_964537235.1 uncultured Actinomycetota bacterium
AGCCCGTCGAGGGTCGCACCGTCGAGCGTGTTGCGCTGCTCGGCGCGGTCGATGGTGAGGGTGCGGACGGCCCCGTCGGTCTCCGTGCGGACCGTCACTCGCCGGTGCCGTTCGCCCGCCGGTAGCCGATCACGCCCAGGCTCGTCAGGCCCGCGACGATCGCGAGCTCACCGATCCACCAGGCACCGAAGGTGTGGTGCCCGCTGAGAGGGCAGGCGACCGAGACCGCCATCATCATCCCGCCGGTCGCGGCCGCCGCGGCCAGCCCGAAGCGGTAGCGCCCCACGAGGCCGAGCATCGTCACGGACAGCCCGAGGGCCATGGCCGTGCCGATGATCTCGCTGACGAGCGAGACCGCCTCCGGGTCGGCTGGCGCCGGCTCCAGCAGCAGGATCAGCCCGATACCGGCCATCCAGGCGGCGGCGGTCGCGAACGACCATCCGTGGCTCACGCGGTCGTCGAGCCGTCGTTCCACCAGCTGTTCGCCCCGGGGCTGGGAGGCCGGTGCGATGCGCCGACGCTCACGTCGATCCAGTTCGCGTCCGACCTCGGTCATGACGTCCTCCCGCTCCGGCGCCTGCCGGGGGCTGCGGTCCCCGTGACGTGGCTGACTGTAGCGTGGGGCGCGCACGGACCTCCCCCCGGAGTCCCGGAGTCTCTGGTGCCCCTCACCCTGGTCGTCATCATCGGCGCGCTGCTCGTCAGCGTGCTGCGGGGCGGTCGCTTCCGCCGGTTGGCCGACGCCCCGATCCGCCACTCGTGGCTGCTGGCCGTCGGTATCGCCATGCAGGTCGGGGTGGACCTGAGCGCGGCGCGCGGCCTGGGGCCGGGGATCCTGAGCACGTCGGTGCTGGTCGCCAGCCAGCTGCTGGTCGTCGGATGGGTGGCCGCCAACCGCTACCGCCCCGGGATGCCGCTGATCCTCCTGGGTCTGCTGATGAACCTGGCCGTGATCGCCGCGAACGGGGCGATGCCGGTGGATCCCAACGCGATCGCGGCCTCCGGCGGACCCGACCTCATCGCCCCGCTCGGCAAGCACGAGCTGCTGACCGATGCCACCCGGCTGCCGTTCCTGGCCGACATCTTCGGGATCGCGCTCCTGCGCACCGTCGTGTCCGCCGGCGACATCGTGCTGGCCGCAGGGCTCATCCCGCTCGTGCACGACCTCATGACCTACCGCCCGCCCCACGTACGCCGGGGCGGGCACCCTGGCGCCCTCACACCCACGAACCCGCCGGATCCGACAGGTTCGCGCACGGCTTGACCGGCGACGACGCTTCGATGCTCGGTTCCCCTGCACGAACCCGTCGCCCACGACGGGTTCGTGCGTCGAGCGGGCCCGAGGATCGCGCGGAGGCGCTCAGGCGGTGGCGCCCTCACCCCTCGACAGCGCGGACGAGCGCGCTGACGACCTCGGGATCGTGGGCGATGCCGTGCTGTACGGCATCGAGCGCACCCCAGCGGTCCCCCGACCCACGGTGCGCGAGACGGTCGAACTCGCAGGCCGTGTGCACGATCCGACTGGCGAGGGGCAGCGACCGGTCGGGAGCCCGCCCCGCGCCCCGGTACGAGTCGCGGTGCCGCTCGATGATGTCGGCGACACCGTCCATCCCGCCGGCCTCACGGACGATCGCCGCGCCCGCGAGTGCGACCTCGCGATCCCGCGCAGCCCGTTCCGGATCGTCGGTGACGATGCGCCCGAGCTCGTGGAGGTGACCGGCCCGCTCGAGCACCTCGAGATCCCGGTCACCCAGCCCGAGGTGCCGCCCGATGTCGACCGCCAACCCGGCGACCCGCACCCCGTGACCGGGCTCGGCGTGCGCGGTCAGTTCGGTCATGCGGCTCATCGCCACGACCGTCTGGTCGTAGGTGCGCCGGATGTCGACGTACCGGGCGAGTCCGGCCCTCACGGCCAGGACGGGTGGGAGCAGGAGCAACAGCGCCCCAGCCCCGAGCAACCCGTGCGCGACCGCGACCAGCACGGCTGAGGCCCCCAGGGCGACGGTGACGCCGCTCCCCCGGATGACGCGGGTCAACCGCGAACGGGCCGTTACCGACCCGTCGGCCGTCAGCTCCCAGACGGCCGGTCCGGCGAGCAGCCCCGCGAGGACGGCGACGATGGCCCCGACCGTCACGCCGGCGTCGGCCGTCCCGATCGTGAGCCGCGGCAGCACCGACGCGCCGAGCGACGCCAGGCCACCCAGCGTCCACGCCGCCAACGCCCGTTCCCCGAGCTCGATGATCGCCGGCGTCTCCCGGCGCCACGCCCGGACTCCGGCCGCCACGACCCAGCTCCCGACGGCGACGAGGGTCACCTCGACCGGACCGTGCCCCAACAGCGCGAAGGCGGCGAGCACCGCGACGGAGGTGGATGCGGAGACACCCCGCACGTCGTGGATGACGATGAGCTCGCCGACCACGGCCGCCAGGAGGAACGCCCACAGCCAGCCCCGGCCCTGGCCGCCTGCGACCGCGGTGGCCATGCCACCCAGCGCGACCGCCGTCAGCATCAGGGCCGGATGCCCCCGCGCTCTGGAGACCGCCGCGATCACGCTCATGCCGTCGCCGCTCGCGGCACCCGGATGGCCTCGCGATCCTCGTGCGGAGCGAACTCGTAGGTGGGCTGCCACCCGAGGCGCTCGGTGACGGTCTCGAGCAGCTCGACGACCTGCGGGTCGAACTGTGCCCCGGCGCAGCGGTGGAGCTCGGCGAAGGCCTCCTCGACCGTCATCGCGGGTCGGTAGGACCGGGTCGAGGTCATGGCGTCGAACGCATCGCACACCGTGATGATCCGGGCCACCATCGGCAGCTCGTCGCCCTGGACCCCGAACGGGTAGCCGCAACCGTCGACACGTTCGTGGTGGTAGCGCACCCCGTCCAGCGCCGGACGCAGGAACTCGACGTCGGCGAGGATCTCCGCCCCGACGGTCGGGTGCGTCTTGATCAGGGCGAACTCGTCGTCGTCGAGCGGCCCCGGCTTGTTGATGATCGAGATCGGGACGCCGATCTTGCCCACATCGTGGAGCTTCGCGGCGTAGCGCACGGCGCGCAGCTCCTCGTAGCCGAAGCCGAGCTCACGCGCGACCGCGACGCACAGCTCGGACACCCGCTCGGTGTGCCCGCGGGTGTAGCCGTCCTTGACCTCGACGGCCTTCAGCAGCGCCGACACCAGACGGTCGTAGGACTCGGCCTCGAGCTGGAACCCACGCAGCGCGTGGCGGGCAACCAGGGCCGGGACCAGCAGCAGGACCAGCGCCTCCGGCCCGACCCCGACGAGCAGGGCAGCCGCGAGGATCGACAACCCCGCGTACAGCAGTTGGAGGACGAACGACGAGCGCACGAGGTCGGCGACGGTCGAGCGCATCCGGTCGCCGGCCGACAGGCGGACCGCCATCGCCACCAGGGTCGAGTTCACGAGAGTGAACGCCACCGCCCCGACCAGGAGCCCCACCCACGAGCGCAGCTGCTGCGGGGCGCCGACGCCGCCTCCCACCGCCACGAACACCGCCCCGGCGGCGGCTGCCGACAGGGCCATCTGACCCGCGTTGAACAGCGTGCGCTGCAGGACACGGTCCTGGTACAGCCACCGGCCGACGACGAGCACACCGAACGTGCTCGTCACCGCCAGCGCCGGTCCACCCACGAGCACCGCCATGAGGATGATCACGTTGCCGAGGCTGACGAACACGTCGTCACGCATCCTCGCCGGCAGCAGCTCCGCCAGTGCCAGTCCGACGACGAACGCGGTTCCGGACAACGGATCGACCCGCGGCACCGCCCAGACCCAGACGAACGCCCCGACCGTGAAGACGGCGAACAGGTACGCCGCGAGGCGCCCACCGGACCTGCTGGTGGACGCACTGGGGGTAGCGTGATCGATGCTCACGGCTGCCGCGTCCTTCCGTGCGCTTCCCGGGTACTTCGACTCCGAGCGAGCGGTGGGCAGAGACGGCCAGGCGTTCATCAGAGGGGCTCAGCCCCAGTGGTAGCCGGCGCCGGCGGACAGCACGAGGGCTGCCAAGCTGGCGAATGCGGCGAAGATCTTCTTCATAATGCACCTCCATCGAGTGGGTTCCGTCTCAACCACCCTCGCTATCAGGCGTCGAGTCGATCCGCTCCGCTCGATGGTCCGGACGAGGTCCGGGGGGTGGCGGTCGAGGACCGCCGTCGTGCGTCGTGTGTCGTGCGAGAGATCCGTTCAGCCGTCTCTGCGCACCGCTCGCTATGGAGTTGTCAAAGCACCGTGTTCAGCACTCATTGCAGTTCAGCTCTTGTTCACTTGTTGCCCACGAGTCTCACGGTCCCCCAACGTGAACACTCGCACCACGTGTAGTCGGCAACGGGCACCGCGACCCTTAGTAGAAGTTCCCTCACGTCCCGCATTACTTCGTTCTGTAGTTATTGCACTACTTTTCGTCACTCAAACACCCAAAACGGCCCCTTTCCGTCGCCCCGAGCACGCGGCTCCTCAGGCGGACCCCCGTGGTTCCCGTCGCCGGTTCCGCGGCCTCCGGGGGCCTCAGCGGTAGCCTCCAGCCGATGTACGCCACCTCCTGATGGGCCGGTGTGGAGCAGGACGACACGTTCGAACTGACCCTCGACGGTGACGCCTCCGAGGTGGCCGCTCCCGACCTGCATCTCGAGGAACACCGGCTCCAGGTCGAAGCGTCGCTGCACTCGCTGGCGGACGTCGTCGCGGTCCGGATCGTGCCGGGCATGGAACGCCCCGTGGACGAGCTCCACGTCGTGACGACGCCCCAGCGTTCGGCCAAGCAGACCGTCCGCGACGTGCAGTCCCTGCTGTACGCCGTGTACGGGATCTCCATCGACCACCGCGTGGTCAGCGTGGTCCAGGTCGCCGAGAACGGCGACGGCTTCGGCGCCCCGGATCGCCTCCGGATCGCCCAGGTCCAGGCCACCCAGCAGGGGCTGGAGGTTCAGGTCGTCGTCGACGTCACCGACGGGGACATCGACCACGAGGGCACCGCCACCGGTCCGTCCTCCGCGGCGGGTCGCCACCGCGCCGCCGCCCGTGCGACCCTGGAGGCCCTGCGTCCCGCACTGCCGGGCGGTGGCATCGTCGAGCTCGAGGGCGCGACGGTCGAACAGGTGATGGGTCGACGCATGGCGATCTCGCTCGTGCACCTCCACGGCGGCGACGGCCAACGCACCCTCTCGGGGACGGCCTTGGTCACCGACGACGACTCCGCCGCGATCGCCCGCAGCGTCCTGGACGCCCTGAACCGTGAGCTCGGCGCCGAGGGCTGACGCCGGTCAGTCGGTCTCCTCGACCAGGATCCCCTCGTCACGGAGCCCGTCGATCAGCGCTTCCGGCTGGGTCCCCATGATCACCGCGAGCGCGCGCAGGTCGTCCGCGCGCACCGAGAGCACCTGGCGGTTGAAGTCGCCCCGCTCGACCTGGATCGATTCGCAGTAGCGACGGACGCCCGACCAGCGTTCGGAGTCCTCGAGCTTCGACAGGTCGATCACGACCCCTCCGCTCTGGTCCACCGGCTGGGGCGCGTCCTCGCGAGGCAGGACGTCCGAGGGGGAGACCCCGTAGAACTCCGCCAGCTGGCACAACCGGGCGGCGCTGATGTTGCGATCGCCCCGCTCGTACGAGCCGACGACGGCCGCCTTCCACTTGCCGTCCGAACGCCGTTCCACATCCTGCAGGGACATCTCCTGCTGCATACGGATGCGCCGCAAGCGCGTCCCGACCTCCTGTGCGTACGTCGTCACGCGGACACCTTCCCTCGTTCCTCGCTCGGTCGTCTGGTGGATCCGGACCTCCACATTGTCACACAGCGTGGTGGAAACGACGACGAACAGCTACCGGCCGTCCGCCTCAAT
>CAZHZQ010000153.1:0-5817 GCA_964537235.1 uncultured Actinomycetota bacterium
TGGGAGGCCCGGGTTGGGGGTCCCGATGCGAGACCGAAGCTCGTCCGACCGTTCCCGTCGTCGACGCGCGGGCGTGGTGATCGCGGTCCTTCTGGTTCTGGTTCTCGCGAGCGCGTGCAGGTCACCCCGCACGATCCTGGAGAGCTTCCCACCGATCACTTGCTCCGTGCTGGGCACGGCCGGCGTGATCGACAGCGCGACCGTCAGGATCAACGGGGACCCGCAGACGATCGAGGTGAGAGACATGGTGTTCACCGTCGAATACCGGTCCCATGAGCAGGGCAGACAGCTGGAGACCAGCCTTCGGCGACCTTCGGGTGAACTGGCTCAACGGGTCTCCTACGTGGTGCCGGGACGAACGGCCTTGCGCAACCAGTTCGGGTCGACGCGCGGAGCCCTCACGGGCGAGCACGACATCCTGCCCGCAGAGAACACCCGCCTGCGGTGGATCTGCGGGGTGGACCAGGGCTCGGCCTCGTAGGTTCGATCACCCGGTCGTGGTCAGGTCGTTCGGGCCCACGGTGGGGGGCCGAACGGGTGCTCGGTGGCAACCTGGTCGTCGGAGATCTCGTCGATCGAGCGTGAGCCTCCGTCCACGACGATGAGCAGCGGGATGTCGGGCAGCGCCCGTGCGACCTGCGCTCCGAGCCGAGGGATGCGTTCACGGCCGGGCTCGACGGGCAAGACGATCAGGTCCGTGGCACGGGCGTGTCTGCGCAAGGCCGTGACCACATCTCGGTGGTCGTGGCGGTACTCCCCGCCGAATACGCCAATGGCGATGTCGGCGATGTCCGCGTCGTCGTGCTCGACGAGGACGAGAACGTCGCAGGGCCGTTCGACCCGCAGACGTCGGACGGTCTCGATCGCGGTCACGTAGCTGCTGCGCCCCGCTGGCGTCGCGCTGGATGCCGGCACCGCGATGACGATGCGCTCGAAGGGTTTGTCCTCGATGCGTCCGATGATCGTGGGGATGTTCGCGTGCGCGACGATCTGGTCGAGCACACCGCCGAACAGCGCTTGCCTGCGGTTGGTCGTCCCTTTCCAACCGACGACCATCAGTGAGGCCCCGCGTTCCACGACCGTGTGGCGGATCCCGGCGTCCGGGGATGAGTCGATTCGAACGATCCCGTCGGCCTCCACCCCGTGGGAGCGGGCCATGGCCGTCGCCTCGTCCTTCATCGCCGCGATCCGTTCGATCGTGGCCGCGTCCGCCGCGGGCGGGGCGACCGTGACGAGGACCACCGAGCCCGAGTCGGGTCTGGCGATCGCGGAGGCGAGGTACACCAGTGGGCGGGACGACTCGGGACGGACGACCGGGACCACCACCGTCTGGCCCAGGGCCGCCCGCGGCAGTGGATGGGGCAGCTGACGTGCGTGACGGCCCGCGAGCCAGGAGCTGAGCAGACACGTCACGGCGATGACGGTGATCACCGCGTTCAGCGTCGCCGTGTCGATCAGCCCGATCCGTACCCCGACGAGGATCGCGGCGAGGGTGGCGGCGGCCTGGGCCGACGACAGCGCGAACATCGATCCGATCTCGGCACGGTCGTAGCCGAACCACCGGCCGGTGGCCTCCGCGGCCACGAACTTGGCCCCGACCGCGACCAGCGTGAACGCCGCGCCCATGACCAGCGCCTCGCGGTCGAGGAGCACGCGGGGGTCGATCAGCAGACCGACCGAGACGAGGAACAACGGGATCATGAACTGGTTGCCGAAGAGCTCCAGACGCTCCATCAACGGGCTGGCATGCGGGACGAGTCGGTTCATCGCCAGACCTGCCAGGAACGCCCCGACGATCGCCTCGACCCCGGTCAACTCGGCCAGCCCGGAGAAGGCGAACACGACGGCGAGCACGAAGACGAAACGCGCCGACGTGTCCTGGCCGATGCCGGAGAAGAAGCGTCTGGTCAGCGCTGGCAGCACCCAGAGCGCCCCGGCGATCAACGCCATGATCGCGGGGATCAGCGTCAGCCAGAACGCGGGACCGATCTGCCCGCGGTGCACGCCGGCGACCACGGCGAGCACGATCAGTGCTGCGGTGTCAGTGAGGATCGTCGCGCCGACGGTGACGGAGACCGCACGGTTGCGCGCCGTGCCGTAGCGCTGGAACTCGGGGTAGGCCACCAAGGTGTGTGACGCCCAACAGGATGCGAGCAGCACCGCCGCGAGGGGCCCGAAGCCGAGCGCGAGCATCGCGACAGTGCCCAGGACCATCGGCAGCAGGAACGAACTCGCCCCGAACGTGAACGACGCCGCGCGGTGGGAGATGAACTCGTCCAGGTCCAACTCGAGACCGGCGATGAACATCAGGTACAGCAACCCGGCCGACCCGAGGAGCTCGACGCCTCCCTCACGCTGGAGGAGGCCGCTCACCCCGGGGCCGACGAGCGTCCCGGCGGCGACGAACCCGACCACGACCGGGATCCGGGCCCGCTGCGACAACACCGGCACCACGAGGATCAGCGCGAACAGCAGGGCGAACACCCAGCCGGCCTCGGTCAACGGCAGCGAGGGGACGTGGAACGACACCGGGTCTCTCCATCTCGGAAACGACTCTCCATACGGGAGACGCGACGCAACCCCGACCGACGTTGCGGACTCGAGCTGACGGGTACGGATCCGGGGCCTGTCCCGGCCGACCGTATCCGCACGTCGGGCGCAACGGCCTGAGGGTCACCTGAGGGTCGGCTGAGAGAGCGTGTCGAACCTGCCGCAGATCGCCCGTACGTGCCCTCCGAGACCGCGGGGATCCGCGAGCGGGTTGACGTGCGGGTCGTGGAGGGCACCGTGGACGCGTACACGCAGGACGGCCTGGAGGTGGGATCGTGTTGGTTGCCATTGCGGTGATCGGGGTGCTGGCTGCCTTCGTGCTACTGAAACTGGCCAGGTTCCTGGAGGAGGAGACCGCGACGCCGGTAGAACCTGCCGTCCGTCTCCGGCCGTCCGAGGCGGTGCCCGAGGTGGAACGGTGAGCGGCAGGAAGGCTCGTCCGGTACGGGTCGCATCCGAGCTCCGCCCGCGCCATGCTGCGGTCGGCAGGCCGTGCGATGTCTGTGGCGAGGAGCAACGGATGAGGCCGCCGCAGCTGGTGCACGCGTCGATCGGTTCACGGGAGTCAGCGTGGTGTCACGTCTGTGAGGCGTGTCTGCGCTGGGCGACGATGTTCGAGTAGGGATGTGCGGTATGGACGTACCTGATCGACCGGTCGACGGTGGGGTGTCCACGGTCGACGGGGGGACGGTGACTCCGCGGGTTCTGATCGTGGAGGACGATCGTGCGCTGCGCGAGGCGATGGACATGGCGCTGGGGGAGGAGGGCTACAGCGTGCACAGCGTCGAGGTCGGGGTCGACGTCGAGGACGTGTTGGAGGGGTTCCGACCGGACGTGGCGATCCTGGACGTCCGCTTGCCCGAGGGGCCCGACGGGTTCGAGGTCGCCCGCATGATCCGCCGCGTGTCGGACGTCCCGGTGGTGTTCGTGACGGCGGCCGATGACCTGGAGGATCGCCTGGAGGGGTTCGACGCCGGTGGGGACGACTACATCGTCAAGCCGTTCGCGATGCCCGAGCTGCTGGCTCGCATCCACGCGCTGCTGCGGCGGACGGGCCGGGAGATGTCCCGCACGATCCAGGTCGGTGAGTTGCTGATCGATCGTGAGGCCCGCGAGGTGCGCTACCGCGGCGAACCCGTCGAGCTGACACCGCGGGAGCTGGACCTGTTGGCCGCGCTGGCCCGTGAACCGGGACGGGTGCTGTCCAAGCGACGGTTGCTGGCGCTGGTGTGGGACTTCGCCGCGTACGACGAGAACCTCGTGGAGGTGTACGTCCACACGGTCCGCAACAAGCTTGAGGAACACGGACCACGCATCGTGCACACCGTCCGGGGCGCCGGCTACGTGCTACGCGTGTGAGCCTGATCCGCTCGTCGCTGCGTGCCCGGCACACCGTGGTCGGTGTGGCAATCTTCACCGTCCTGGTCGTGGCCCTGGACACGTTCCTGTACCTGAGCATGCGTGACCGTCTGCTCTCCAACCTCGACAAGGTCCTGGAGGCCCGCGCGCAGGCCGCGGCGGCGTTCGGCGCTGAGTTCCCGCCGGAAGCGGTGGACGAGCGACTGCGCGACGCAGGTGTCCGGGCGATCGTCCGTCGACCGGACGGCACGGTCGTCCGAGAGGACGAGGTCACGGTCGAGCTCGACGCCATGCAGGGCGGCGAACGTTTCGACACCTTCCCGCCCGGAGACGAGCACGACTACGTCCAGGCCGCCAGGACCGTGCAGCTCGACGACGGCGGACAGGTCACCGTGCTGGCCTCCCGCGGAGGGATCGACGCCACCCTGTCGCGCATACTGCAGCTGCAGGTGATCGGCTCGGCGGTCGCGATCGCCGTCGCAGCCATCGTCCTGTCCCGGTCCTCTCGGCTGGTACTGCGTCCGGTCAACGAGGTCTCCAAGACGGCCGAACGGATCGCCGACGGACGCACCGGTGAACGCATCGAGACCCGACCACGCGACGTGGAACTGCAACGCATGGTCGGAGCCTTCAACGACATGGTCGACGCGCTGGAGGGAGCGCTCGGTGAGGCACGGGCTTCCGACGAGGCCAGCCACCGGTTCCTGGCGGACGCGGCACACCAGATCCGCACGCCGATCGCCGGGATCCGCGCTTCGGTCGCCGCGCTGATGCGCACCACCGACGAACGCGACCGCGAACGCCTGCTGGACAACCTCGCCGTGGAGGCCCAGCGCACCTCCCGCCTGCTGGGCTCACTGCTGCGAGTCGCGAGGCTCGACCAGCATCAGAAACCGGCCCTGCAACCGACCAACCTCCTGGACATCATCCGTTCCGAGATCGAACGGCGACGTCAACTGTCCACCAGCGTCACCTACACCCTCAACGCTCCCGACGGTGACAGCGCGCAACTCCTGGGCAACCCCGACGCACTCGAGGAAGCGATCAGCAACCTCCTCGACAACGCGGCCAGGCACGCCGAACGAGAGGTGCACGTCGACGTAGCCGTCGCGGACAGCAACATCGCCGTGGCGGTCCGCGACGACGGCCCCGGCGTGCCACCGCACCTGCGTGAGCGGATCTTCGAACGGTTCGTCTCCCTCGACGGCGACGGGTCAGGACTCGGTCTGCCGATCGCCAGAGCCATCGCCGACAACCACGAAGGGACGCTGGAGTTCCGCGACGGCGCGTTCGTCCTGCGACTGCCGATCGCTCCTGACACACCCGGCCCTGAGGATCGCCTTAGCGTCACCCGTACAACCTGACCGTCATCGTCGACCGACTCGACCGGCAGAACGCCTCGCAGGGCCGCGCAATTGCGCCTACGGCCGCCCGACGGGACGCCTTCGAACCGATCTGTCTCAAGACGCGTCAGACGACCGGCCATTGCCGTCGGACCCACGGCGAGCCAACGTTGTGCGCACATCGACAGGGAGGGGACTGGATGCGCACATCGATCACACCACAGAACCGGAGGCGGATCGTCGGCGCGGTGGCCGTGGCCGCCCTCGCACTGGCCGGGGTCGCCTGCAACGACGAACCCATCGACCCGGGAGACACCGGAGTGACGACCGGCGGAACCACCACCGGGGGTGCCACCACCGGCGGGACACCTACCACCCCGGGCGGCTGACCGCCGACCACAGAGGATCGGAGCGCCGATGCTGATCATGCTGACGATCGCCGTGTTCGTACCGGTCGGACTCGGCGCTCTCGTACTGGCGGCCGACCGCCGGTTCAACCGTCCGGGGCATGCACCACGCTCCACAGACACCACGGGAACCGACACCCATCACGATGCACCGACAG
>CAZHZQ010000154.1:0-5758 GCA_964537235.1 uncultured Actinomycetota bacterium
GTCGCAGCGGTCCTCCGAGTAGCGCAGGTAGTCGAGGTGGACCGCGTCGACCGGGTAGCGCTCGGCGATCTCGCGGTAGGTGGCCACGACGTGGTCGCGTACGGCCGGCACGCCGGGGTCGAAGTAGTGGCCCGCCCGGCCGTTCACGTCGTACGAGACCCAGGACTCGCCCGTGCCGCCGTCCTTGTGCTCCTCCCACAGCGACGGCTCGGTGTAGTTCTCGGTGTCGTAGATCGGGTGCCAGGCGGGCATCGCCGGGGTCCAGGCGTGGACCTCCAGCCCCCGGTCGTGGGCCGCCGGGATCAACCGGGCGAGCAGGTCGAGGTCGTCGGGCATGGTCGGGTCGGAGGTCCGCGGCAGGACGTCCGAGCGGTAGTAGGCGTCCTGACGCCGGGCGACCTCGACGATGACGGTGTTGAGGTTCGCGGCCGCCGCCGTGTCGAGCACCCGGTCGATGCTGCGACGCGACTTCAGCGCCCCGTCGAACAGGTGCACCCAGAAGGCCCGCAGCTGCGGCCGGGGACCGCCTGCGGCAGCCAGCGCGTACGCGGCTTCGAGCTCCTGCACGACGTGGTCGGACAGGACCGCGGTCCCGCCGACCAGACGGGTCGGCGTCCCGGCGGTCATCCCGCCGAGCTGCAGGTACCGGTCGGTCGGACCGCCGAGCTCGTCCCGCTGCCCGTAGAGCACCGCCCCGCCGTCGGGACGGGCGGCGGACCATCCGGCGCCGATCGCGTCCACCAGGTTCGGGTCGTTGCCGCTGACGAGGTGGATCTGTCCGTCGGCGGGGAAGGCCCGGGACAGGGACGCCGCGGTCTCGGCTCGGTTCGCCCCGGACACCCGGCGCACGTTGCCCTTCCCGACGATGCCGGCGAGCCGGTCCTCGGCCGCCTCGTCCACCACGCCGTACCCGCCGACGATGACCACGCCGTCGAGATCCACGAGCGCGTCGGCCGTGACCTCGGGCACGGTGCTGTCGGTGACCAGGAGCAGCGCCGCGCCGGAGCGCGCGGCCGGGGCGCCGGCAACCAGCGCGTCGGCGGGGCGCCAGCCGTTCACGACGAACGCTGTGCCGGTCGCGCCCGCTCGGACCGAGACGGCGGCCGCCGTGGCGTAGCGGTCCGGCCCCGCGATCCGTTCGATCGCGGTGTCGGGGAGGACCCGCTGGATCTCCCGTACGACCGGGGCGCTCACGGCCTTGGTCCCGCCGAGCACGAGCACGGTGGAGGGAGCCAGCCGGCGCAGCTCCGACCGCGTGGCATCGGGCAGCTGGTCCAGAGCGGTCAGCAGGACCGGTCCGTCGACGGCCTCGGCCAGCACGGTGCCGGCGAGCGCGTCGGGCCACCCGCCGGATCCGTCGCCCCGCGCGAGCAGCACGGTCCCGCCGGTCGTGTCGGGGTAGACGGCGCGGGAGGCGCAGGCCGCGGTCGCGTACCGGTCGGCGCCGGCGACGCGATCGATCGGACGCGAGTCGCTGGCGTCCGTCGGGCAGTCGGCGGTCGAGGACGACGCGGCCGCCATCGCGTCGGGGCCGGGGCGTGACGTGCCCGTCGACGTGCCGGTCGTGACCGTCGCGGGCATGATCAACGCCAGGCCGATGACGACGGCCAGCGGGACGAACGTTCTGTGCACCCGGCATCTCCCCGAAGGTGGCCGCGAGGGTACGGCCGGCCCCGCGCCCCGTCGCGTTAGTCTCGGTCTCCGTCGCGTCCCGATCAGAGAGGCTCCCTGCTCGTGCCGGATCCGTCGGAGCTCGCCGCGAACGAGCCGCCCACCAGGCGGATCGCCGTCCTGGTGTCCGGATCGGGCACGAACCTGCAGGCCCTGCTGGACACGGTCGGCGAGGACGACAACTTCGGTGGCGAGATCGTCGTGGTCGGCAGCGACCAGCCGGACTGTCTGGGCCTGGAGCGGGCCCGCCGTGTGGGGATCGCCGACGTCGGCGTGGCCCTGAGCGACCACCGGGACCGACCCACCTGGGAGCGCCGGTTGATCGAGGAGTTGGAGGCACACGCCCCGGACCTCGTCGTCCTCGCCGGGTTCATGCGGCTGGTCTCCACCGACTTCCTGTCCCGCTGGCCGCAATGTGTCGTGAACGTTCACCCGTCGCTGCTGCCGGCCTTCGCCGGGGCGCACGGTGTCCGTGACGCGCTCGAGTACGGGGTGAAGGTGTCCGGGGCGACGATCCACATCGTCGACGAGGAGGTCGACCACGGCCCGATCATCGCGCAGGAGGCCGTTCCGGTGGAGCCCCAGGACGACGTGGACCGCCTCCACGAGCGGATCAAGCAGGTCGAGTACCGGCTTCTGCCCGCCTGCGTGAAGCTGCTGTGCCATGACCGGGTCCGGATCGACGGCCGGCACGCGATCGTGATCCCCGCCACACGGGCCGAAGCCCTGACCGCGATCGACGTCGAGGACGAGGAGCACCCACATGAGTGACACGCGACCGCTGCGACGAGCGCTGCTGTCCGTCTACGACAAGACCGGGATCGTCGAGCTGGCCAGCGCCCTGCACGAGCACGGGGTCGAGCTGGTCTCCACCGGATCGACCGCACGGACGATCGCGGACGCGGACGTCCCCGTCGTCGAGGTGGCCGACGTCACGGGCTTCCCCGAGTGCCTCGACGGGCGCGTCAAGACCCTGCACCCGGCGATCCACGCGGGGATCCTGGCCGACCGCACCAAGGACGAGCACCTCGAACAGCTCGACGGGCTCGACGTCGCGCCGGTCGACCTGGTCGTGTGCAACCTGTACCCGTTCCGCGAGACCGTCGCGGCGGGTGCCGGTGACGCCGACGTGGTCGAGATGATCGACATCGGCGGCCCCACGATGGTGCGGGCCGCGGCGAAGAACCACGACGGCGTCGGGGTGGTGGTCGACCCCGGTGACTACCAGCGGGTCGTCGACGAGCTGGACGACGCGGGCGGGCTGACCGCTGCGACGCGTCACGACCTCGCCCGCAAGGCGTTCATGCACACCGCCGCCTACGACGCGGCGGTGGCCTCGTGGTTCCAGCGTGACGAGCCCTTCCCGGAGCAGTACACCCCGGTCTACCGCCTGCTGCAGACGTTGCGCTACGGCGAGAACCCGCACCAGCGGGCGGCGTACTACGCCGATGCCTCCGGTCCCGCCTGGGGCCTGGTCTCCGCCGTGCAGCACCACGGCAAGGAGCTGTCCTACAACAACCTGCTCGACACGGACGCGGCCTGGGCCATGGCGACCGACTTCGACGAGACCTGCGTGGCCATCATCAAGCACACGAACCCCGCCGGGCTGGCGGTCGCCGACGACCTCGTCACCGCTTACGACCGCGCGCTCGAGGGCGACCCGGTGTCGTCGTTCGGCGGCATCGTCGCGGCGAACCGCCCGATCGACCGGGCGACCGCCGAACGCATCGTCGACATCTTCACCGAGGTCGTGGTCGCCCCCGGGTACGACGACGACGCTCTCGAGGTGCTGGCCGGCAAGAAGAACCTGCGGGTCCTGGAGGTGACGCGCCCCGAGCGGGCGGACGGCCGGGGAGATCGGGCGGACGGCCGGGGAGATGGCGCTGTGATCCGCGACGACCCCGACCGCGACGGCGCCCCGTACGTGGTCGCGCGCTCGGTGCAGGGTGGCCTGCTGGTGCAGGACGCTGACGTGGCGCCCGAGGACCACGACTCGTGGAAGGTCGCCACCGCGCAGCAGCCGGGCGAGGCGACGATGGCCGACCTGCGCTTCGCGTGGCAGGTCTGCAAGCACGTCAAGTCCAACGCGATCGTCCTGGTCGAGGATCGCCAGGTCGTCGGCATCGGCGCCGGGCAGATGAGCCGGGTCGACGCCGTGCGGCTGGCTGTCGAGAAGTCCGACGGCCGCGCGGGAGGGTCGGTGCTCGCCAGCGACGCGTTCTTCCCGTTCCGGGACGGGCCCGACGCCGCGGCCGAGGCCGGCGTGGTGGCGATCGTCCAGCCCGGTGGATCGATCCGCGACGAGGAGGTCGTCGAGGCGGCCGACGAGCACGGGCTCGCGATGGTCCTGACGGGGCGGCGCCACTTCCGCCACTGAGCCACGGAACTGAGGTCACGGAACCCAGGGCACGGAGGAGCAGCACATGACCGCGGAGCTCATCGACGGCCGGGCGCTCGCCGAGAAGGTGCGCGGCCGTATCAAGCAGGACGTCGCCGCGCTCGGCGACGAGCACGGGATCACCCCGGGGCTGGCCGCCGTGCTGGTCGGCGACGATCCCGCCTCCAAGATCTACGTGAACATGAAGCACAAGGCCTGCGAGGCCGCCGGGATGTACTCGCGGCAGGTGGTGCTCCCCGGCGAGACCACCCAGGGGGAGCTGCTCGAGGTGATCCACGGGCTGAACGACGACGACGCGATCGACGGCATCCTCGTCCAGCTGCCGCTGCCCCTGTCGGTCGAGCCCCTCGTCATCCAGGAGGCGACCGATCCCGCCAAGGACGTCGACGGCCTGCACCCGATCAGCGCCGGACGGTTGGTGGCCGGCGACCCGACCTTCATCCCGTGCACCCCGTACGGCGTGCTCGAGATGCTCCGCGACACCGGCGTGGACCTGACCGGGGCGCGGGTCGTGGTCGTGGGGCGTTCGTCGCTGGTCGGTCGGCCGCTCGCGGTGCTGCTCAGCCTCAAGGGGATCGACGCCACGGTCGTCCAGTGCCACTCCCGGACCCGGGATCTGGCGGGCGAGTGTCGCCGCGCGGACGTCATCGTCGCCGCCGTCGGCGTCCCGCGGCTGGTCAAGGCGGAGTGGGTCAAGCCCGGGGCGACCGTGATCGACGTCGGCACCAACCGTCTCGACGACGGGACGCTGACCGGTGACGTCGACTTCGACGAGGTCAAGGAGGTCGCCGGTGCGATCACGCCGGTCCCCGGCGGTGTGGGGCCGATGACCGTGACGATGCTCCTGCAGAACACCCTGGAGGCGGCACGCGCGCGGCGCGGGCTGCCCCGACGCCCCGACCGGGCACCCGAGGCCTGACCACCACGTCGGTCGTTCTGCCGTCCACGGCCACCAACTAGGCTGGCCGAACGCACGCGATCCCGAGGAGCGCACCATGGCGAACCCCGTCCGTGTCGCCGTCACCGGCGCCGCCGGCCAGATCGGCTACGCGCTGCTGCCACGCATCGCCGCCGGTGAGATGCTGGGGACCGACACCGAGGTCGTCCTCCAGCTGATCGAGATCCCCCCGGCGATGGATGCCCTGCGGGGGGTCGCGATGGAGCTGGACGACTGCGCGTTCCCGCGGCTGACCGACATGGTCCTGACCGCTGACCCGGCCGAGGGGTTCCGGGGCGCCAACGTCTGCCTGCTCGTGGGCGCCAAGCCCCGCGGGAAGGGCCAGGAGCGCGGCGACCTGATCAAGGACAACGGTCCGATCTTCACCGGTCAGGGTGAGGCGATCGCCGACGAGGCCGCCGACGACGTTCGCGTGCTCGTCGTCGGCAATCCCGCGAACACGAACGCGTTGATCGCCGAGGGCAACGCCGACGGCATCCCCGCCGAGCGGTTCACCGCGATGACGCGCCTGGACCAGAACCGCGCCATGACCCAGCTCGCACAGAAGGCCGGCGTGCCCGTCACCGAGATCAGCAACGTCGCGATCTGGGGCAACCACAGCGCGACCCAGTTCCCCGATTACGAGCACGCGCAGATCGGCGGCAAGCCGGCGACCGAGGTGATCGGCGACGACGCCTGGTTCGAGGACGGGTTCATCCCGACGGTGCAGCAGCGGGGCGCCGCGATCATCG
>CAZHZQ010000155.1:0-5742 GCA_964537235.1 uncultured Actinomycetota bacterium
CCGCGCATCGCACGGAAGGCCGCGCCCCGGTGACTGCGTGCGTCCTTGACCTCGGGGGGCAGTTCCGCGTTCGTGCGCGCCTCCCCCTCGCCGACGACCTCTCCCTCGCCGACGAACAGGGGGTCGTAGCCGAAGCCAGCGTCGCCGCGCCGCTCGCGGATGATCCGCCCCTCCATCGCCCCGTGGCGGACCCACTCGCGCCCGTCCGGCGCCGCGAGGGCCGCCGCGCAGACGAAGCGGGCCGTGCGGTCGTCGTCGGGGACATCCGCGAGCTCACGCAGGAGCCGGTCGTTGTTCGCCTCGTCGTCACCGTGCTCGCCCGCGTACCGCGCCGAGCGCACACCGGGGTCACCGCCCAACGCGTCCACCACCAGGCCGGAGTCGTCGGCCATCGCGGGCAGCCCGGTCTCCTCGACCGCGGCGCGCGCCTTCAGCAGCGCGTTGGCCTCGAAGGTGTCGCCGGTCTCCTCGACGTCCTCCAGACCCATCTCGTCGGCGGGCAGCAGCGCGACGTCGAGATCGGCCAGGATGCGGCGCAGCTCGGCCACCTTCCCCGGGTTGCGGGTCGCCAGCACGATCCGCTGGGTCACGCTCCGCCCCGGTCCGCTTCCACGGCCTCACGCTGCAACTCGAAGAGCCGCTCGCAGCCGTCGATCGCCAGGTCCACCAGGGCATCGAGATCGTCACGGCCGAACGGCTCCCCTTCGGCGGTGCCCTGCACCTCCACGAGCCGTCCGTCGGACGTGGCGACGACGTTCATGTCGACCTCAGCGGCGACGTCCTCCTCGTACGGGAGGTCGAGGACGGGGCGACCGTCGACGATGCCGACCGAGACCGCCGCGACCTGCCCGGTCAGCGTGCCGGCGTAGCCGAGCTCGTCGAAGGCCCGGGCCAGTGCCACCCAACCCCCGGTGACGGCCGCGGTCCGGGTGCCACCGTCGGCTTCGAGCACGTCGCAGTCGACCGTGACCGTCACGTCCGGGAGCTCATCCAGGTCGACGACCGCCCGCAGGGACCGTCCGATCAGCCGCTGGATCTCCTGGGTGCGTCCACGGGGGGTGCGTTCGCGTCGCGCCCGGGGCGAGGTCGACCCCGGCAGCATCGCGTACTCGCCGGTGACCCAGCCGAGGCGGTTGCGCCACCGCGGGGCGCGCTCCTCCTCCGACACGGCACAGATCACCCGCGTGCCACCGAACGACACGAGGCACGACGCCGCGGGTGCTCGCTGCACCTCGAGCTTGAAGGTGACGGGGCGCAGTTCGTGGTCCTCGCGGCCGTCGGGGCGCGTCATCGTTCGCTCCCGGCGGCGCCGACCTGCCAGATCTGTCCGTCGTCGACGAGGTGGAGCGGTCCGTCCCCGAAAGCGTCCGCGGCCTCCCAGCGTGCCACCTCACGGTCGTTGCCGGGCCACAGGTGGGTCAGCAGCAAGCGGCCGACACCGGCGGCCCTGGCGTGCTCGCCCGCTCCCCCGGCGGTCAGGTGGACGCCGTCCGGCCAGTCCTCGCGGTCACCGACCCAGCTCGCTTCGCACAGGAAGATGTCCGCGTCCCGCGCCGTCTCGATCAACTCGGGCCCGCCCGCCGAGTCGGAGGAGTAGGCCAGTACCTCGCCGTCGTGCTCCGCGCGGACCGACACGGTGGGGACGACGTGTTCGCTGTGCGTGAAGCTGAGCGCGAGATCGCCGATCGTCAGGGCGTCACCCGCAGCGATGTCGTGGAAGATGCACACCTCGTCGAAGACGGCGGCCGCGTCGTCCGACAGCAACTGGGCGACGAACTCCCTGGTGCCGGGCGGGGCGTACACGTCGATGCTGCGCTGGCCGTCCGGGTGGAACCGCAGCGCGTAGTAGACGCCGATCAGGTCGGCCCAGTGGTCGTGGTGACGGTGGCTGACGACCACCGCGTCGAGGTCCTCGATCGCGGTCTCCTGTTGCATCAGCGCCGTCGAGCCGTTCCCGCAGTCCAGCATGACCCGCGTGCCGGCGGTGCGCAGCAGGTACCCGGAGCACGCCCGCCCCGGCCCGGGATGGGTACCGGCGGACCCGCACACGACCAGCTCGAAGCTCACGAGGACGTGGCTGCGGGGGACGACGCCCCACCGTCGCCGCCGACGAACCAGGTCACCTCGTCCACGGTCAGGGCCACCGCACCGTCGCGCCAGGTCAGCCTGAACGGACCCTGGGTGTAGCCGGCCGGATCCTCGACCGCACCGGCCCGCCACACCAGGAGCAGGCCGGCCTGGGGCCGGATGCGCAGATCCTCCGGGTCGGCGGGGGCCTGCTGTCCTCCGAGCAGGTAGGCGGTGTTCGCGAGCTCGAAGCGGTCGCCCTGCAGCCGGACGTCGCCGCCGAGCGGCACCTCGTCCTCGCCGGAGGTGGTCAGGACGATCGCGAGCTGGACGCTGTCGGCCAGGACGTCCATGCCCGAGAAGCTCACCGCGATCGGGGCGTCGCCCTCGAACTCACCCGTCAGCTGGGCGCTGGCCACGCGGCAGCCGAGGAGCAGGCCCCCGTCGGGCAGGACGCACCATTCCAACGGCTGGTCGCCCTGAGGAGGGGTCAACGCGACCTTCACGAGCCGGGTGCCGCGCACCTCGTACGTGTCGGTCTCCTCCACCTCGAAGGGCTCCTGCAGCAGGCGGCCGATGCCCGCCTCGAGCTGTTCGCGCTCGACCTGCTGACCGAGGCTGCCGGGGACGATGCGGTCGGCCATCGCGGCCGAGTCAGCGTTCGCGTAGTACGAGCGCAGCGTCTCCTGTGCGTTCGCAACGGGATCGGCGGCCTCCTGACCGATCAGGAACGCGCCGGCGACGAGGACGACGACCGTCAGGCTGAGGCCCACCGTCCGGAGGATGTTGGCGCGTGACACTCCGACTCCCGTCGATTCGCTAGGCCCAGAGGGTCGTTGACAGACGTTCGGCGATGGCCTCGAGGTCGCCGGGAGCATAGGCGCCCGTCGACAGGTACTTCCAGCCTCCGTCGGGCGACAGCACCACGACCTTCGAGCCTTCGGGCAACCGGCGGCAGGCGCGATCGGCGACGGCGAGGGCGGCACCGGTCGAGATGCCCGCGAAGATCCCCTCCTGCTCGACGAGTTCACGGGTGGCGATCAACGCCTTCTTCGAGTCGACCTTGATGCGGCTGTCGAGGACGGACTCGTCGAGCACCTCGGGGACGTAGCCCTCCTCGAGGTTGCGCAGGCCGTAGACCAGGTCGCCGTACTCCGGCTCCGCGGCGAACACCTTCACCTCGGGGTTCCACTCCTTGAGACGGCGACCGACACCGGTCACGGTGCCGCCGGTGCCCAGCCCGGCGACGAAGGCGCCCACGTCGGGCAGGTCGGCCATGATCTCGGGGGCAGTGGTCTCGTAGTGCGACTGCGGGTTCGCCGGGTTGCCGTACTGGAACGGCATGTACACGTCGGGGTCGTCCTCGGCCATCTGCTGGGCCATGCGGACCGCCCCGTTCGAGCCCTGGTCGGCCGGTGAGAACACCAGGTCGACGCCGTACATCTCGAGCAGGTCGCGGCGTTCCTGGGAGGTGTTCTCGGGCATGACGCACGTCAGCGGGTAGCCGCGCGGGGCGCAGATCGCCGCCAGCGAGATCCCGGTGTTGCCGGAGGTCGGCTCGAGGATGCGCTGTCCCGGCGCCACCTCACCGTTCTTCTCGGCCTGCTCGATCAGGTACTTGGCGACCCGATCCTTGACCGAGCCGGTGGGGTTGTGACCCTCGAGCTTGAGGAACACCTCGTAGCCGTCGGGCGACAGGTTCGGCAGACCGACCAGCGGCGTGTTGCCGACGGCCTGGACGATGTCGTCGAAGCGCACTAGCGGGTCCCGCCAGCTACCGCCGGCATGATCGCGACCTCGTCGTCGCCCGAGACCTCGGTGTCCATCCCGTCGAGGTAGCGGATGTCCTCGTCGTCGACGTAGACGTTCACGAAGCCGCGGATCTCGCCGTCCTCCAGGAGCCGTTGCCGCAGCTCGGGGAACCGGCTCACCAGCGCGTCGACCACCTCGCGGACGGTCTCGCCGTCGGCCTCGATCTTCGGCTCACCGTCGGTGTGCTTGCGGAGCACGCTGGGGATACGCACGACCGGCATGGGACGTCCTCGTAGGGGGTCGGGAGCTCGAGGGGATGCGGCCGTCGAGCCTACCGCCGCGCCCCGGACGGGCTCACGCCCGGAGTGCGCGAACGGGGCGAACCCACCGCGGCGTCCCCAGTCGAGCGGGGTCAGGTGACGTGGACGGGAACCTCGCTGATCTCCCCGTCGAGGATCCGGAAGCCGCGCACCTCGGGGTCGTCGCGGTCCTGCAGGCTGACGATGAGGTAGGTCGCCTCGGCGTAGACGGCCAGCTCGACGTCGGTCCGTGACGGGTAGGCCTCGGTGTGGGTGTGGGAGTGGTAGATCGCCAGACGCCAACCGTTGTCCTCGATCTCGCGCATCGCCTGCAGCTGCTCCTTGCCGTTCATGCGGTAGTAGGTCATGGAGCGCTCGTCGTTGGCGATCTCCCAGTGCTCGATCGCACCGTCGGGGCGGACGCCGAGCAGGCCGCAGACCTCGTAGGGGAAGTCCGACCACGCGTGCTCGACCAGGGCGTCGAAGGTCGCCCGGTCGAGGCGGAAGGCCTCGTCGGGGGTCTCGTCGCTCACGTCGGCCTCCCGAGGTCCAGGATCGTGAAGGGATCCGGCAACATCTCGCCGCAGGTGTTCACGATCGCGGGTCTTCAGACGATGCGCAGGGTGCCCGGTTCGCCCTCGATCAGCGAACCGACGACCGCCGCAGCGTGGTCGGTGGAGGTCAGCCGCGCGACCGCCTCGGCGGCCGCGTCCGGGGCGCACGAGAACAGCAGCCCGCCGGAGGTCTGGGCGTCCGCGAGCAGCGTCAGCGTGCCCTCGTCGGGTTCGCCCCCCCGCAGGTGCGGGCGGACGTGCTCGACGTTGCGCCCCGTCCCCCCCGGCACGTACCCGTCCTCCAGCAACGTCCGCACGTCCGGGAGCACCGGGACCGCGGCGGCGTCGACCTCCGCCGCCACCCCGCTGGCCACGGTCAGCCGGCGGAGGTGACCCAGCAGACCGAAGCCGGTCACATCGGTGCACGCGGTCGCCCCGACCTCGAGCGCGATCTCGGCGGCTGCGGCGTTCAGGCGGGTCATCGAGGCGACCGCCGCGGGGTACGCGCGTGCCAGCGGCCCCCCGGCCTCGACCGCCCCGGCCTCCAGCCGCTTGACGGCGGTCGAGACGATCCCGGTCCCGATCGCCTTGGTCAGCACCAGGGCCTGTCCCGACCTCCCACCGGCGTTGGTCAGCACCGCGTCGGCGTCGACCTCGCCGATCACGGCCTGGCCGTAGAGCGGCTCGGGGGTGTCGACCGTGTGTCCACCGGCGATCATCCAACCGCCCTCGGACGCGATCTCCGCACCTCCGGTCAGGACCTCGGCCAGCAGGTCCAACGGCAGCTCGTCGCGGGGCCACCCGACGAGGTTCAGGGCGAACAGCGGACGCGCCCCCATCGCGTACACGTCGCTGGCCGCGTTGGCGGCGGCGATCGCCCCCCAGGTCCGTGCGTCGTCGACGATCGGGGTGAAGAAGTCCGTCGTCGCCACCAGCGCACGACCCTCCGGACGACGCCACACGGCGGCGTCGTCCAGCGTCCCGGCGCCGACCAGGAGGTCGGAGCCGGACGGGAGGTCGAGGCGGCGCAGGACCTGCGCCAGGTCATCCGGACCGAGCTTGCACGCTCA
>CAZHZQ010000156.1:0-5631 GCA_964537235.1 uncultured Actinomycetota bacterium
CTGCCGCCGATCCCGTCGCGCGTCGGCCGCTCGCTGTTCGCCTACCTCGCCGTCAACCGGTCGCGCGCCCACCCCCGAGAACAGATAGTGGGCGTCTTCTGGCCGGACCTGCCGGAGTCCCGCGGCCGCCGGCGGCTGTCCCACACGCTCTGGCAGATCCAGGACGCGCTCGGCGAGCTGCCCGGCGGCGAGCCGCACCTGGAGGTCTCGACCGACCGGCTGCGCTTCAACACCGAGACGTCCTACTGGCTGGACGTGGAGGAGTTCGAGCGCCACATCCGCGCCGTCGAAAAGGAACGGTCGAGCGCGGCCCGGACCGCGTCGCTGCGCCACGCCGTCGACCTGTACCGGGGCGACTTCCTGTCGGGCTTCTACGAGGAGTGGGTCCTCATCGAGCAGGAGCGCCTCGGCCAGCTGTACCTGCAGGCGCTGGCCGAGCTCGTCGAGCTCGCCAAGAGCCGGGGCGACTACGAGGAGGCCCTCGTCTACGCGCGGCGCCTCACCAACCACGACCAGCTCCGCGAGGACGCCCACCGCGAGGTGATGCGGCTGAGCGTCCTGCTGGGGCGGACCAGCGACGCGCTGCGCCAGTTCGAACGCTGCCGCTCGGTCCTGTTCGAGGAGCTGGGGACCGAGCCGGCGGCCGCCACCCTCGAGCTGTACGAGCGGATCACCCACCAGCGCCGGGTCGGTCCCGAGTCGGCGCCCGGGACCCCGGCCCCGGTCGCGAGCCTCGATCCGGACGTCCCGCTCGTCGGCCGCGACCGCGAGCGGCGGGTCCTGGTCGACCGGATGGAGGAGGTGCTCGCCGGCCGGGGCGGGGCCGTCCTCGTGGAGGGCGAGCCCGGCGTCGGCAAGACCCGCCTGTTGCTCGAGGTGGCCGACGACGCCCGCTGGCGGGGGCTGTCGGTCCTGTGGGGAACGGCTCGGGACGGGGCCGGCGCGCGGCCGTACGGCCCGGTCGTCGCAGCGCTGGCCGACAAGCTGAACACGCTGCGTGTCGAGCAGTTGGCCCACCGGGTCGAGGAGGTCTGGCTGCGCGAGGCCGCCCGGGTGCTGCCCGCCCTGCGGGGCGCGGTGCACCGGCCGGCCGACGACGGTCTGTCGGGGGCCGAGGCCTCGCGGCGGGTCCGCGAGTCGCTGGTGCGCGTGCTCACCGAGCTGGGGCGCATCACGCCCGCGCTGCTGGTGCTCGACGACGTGCACTGGGCCGACCGCGAGACGCTGGACGTCCTCCGGTCGCTCGCCGGGAGGTTGGAGGCGACCCGCCTGCTCGTGGTGGTGACCTACCGCGACCAGGACGTGCGCGCGCGCCCGCAGGCGTGGGACGCGATCCGGGCCGTCGACCGCGAAGCGCGACCGGGGCGCGTCCTGCTCGAGCCGCTGTCGACGTTCGGGACCGCCGAGCTCGTCCGCGGGTCGCTGCGCACGGTCGGGATCGCCCCGGACGTCGCGGACCGTCTGCACCGCGAGACGGGCGGCAACCCGCTGTTCGTCCTGGAGACGCTGCGGTCGCTGCACGAGCGCGGTTGGGATCCCACCGAGGGGCCCGATCGCCACGCCCCGGTGCCGCGCAGCGTCCGCGAGGTGATCGCCGCCCGTCTGGACCGGCTGGAGCCCGACGGGCACGAGCTGCTGCTGACCGCCGCGGCGGTCGGGTCCGAGGTCGACCTGGACACGCTGGCGACCGCCGCGGCGTTCACCCGGGCCGAGGTCGTCGACGCGTTGGACGTGCTCATCGCCCGCGGCCTCCTGCGGGCGGACGACGGCGGCTACGCGTTCCAGCACGACCTCACGCGGCGGGTGGTCTCCGACGCGCTGGCACCGGAGGAGCACCGCGACCTGCACCTGCGAGTCGGACGCGCGCTCGAGCAGACCAACCCCGACCGGCTCGAGGCGCTGGCTCACCACTTCGAGGAGGCCGAGGCCGCCCCCGAGGCCGTCCGCTACCACCGCCTCGCGGGCGAGCGTGCGCTGGAGCTGCACGCCTACGCCACGGCGGCCGAGCACCTGGAGCGGGCGATCGAACTCATGGACCGCACGCCGGTCGCGGTCGAGGACCGCTACGACCTGCTGCTCACCTACGAGGAGGTGGCCTCGGTCCTGGCGCTCCGGGACGAGCAGGCCGACACGCTGGACCGGCTCGTCCCGCTGGCGGCGGGTGACCCGGGGCGGGAGACCGAGGTCCTGCGGCGCCAGGCGTGGCTCGCGGCGAACACCGACCGGTTCCCGGAGGCGCGCGACGCCCTCGACCGGGCCCTCGCGATCGCCGAGGACCGCGCGGACGACGACGCCCGCGCCGCCGCGCTGACCGTCCGCGGGACGGTCGAGCTGTGGGCGGGGCGGGTCCCCGACGCCGTGACGGCGCTGGAGGAGGCGGTTGCCCTGCGCGACGGGCTCGGCGACCGCCGGGAGGCCGACGCCCGCCGCGCGCTGGGCGACGTGCTCCGCAACGTCCAGCGGTACGCGGACGCGGCGGCCCACCTCGAGCGCGCCCTGGAGCTGTACCGCGACGAGGCCGACGTCCGCGGTCAGGCCGAGGTCGCCAGCGTGCTCGGCGCCGTGTGCATGGAGACCGGACGGGTCGCGGACGCCGAGCGGCACTACGACCGTGCCATCGAGCGCAGCCGGGAGATCGGCCACCGGTACGTGGAGGGCGTGTGCCTCATCAACCTCGCCAACCTCCTGCGCGTCGGATCGCGTGCCGCCCGGGCGCTGGACCACTACGAGCTCGCCGTGGAGACGTTCCGCGAGCTCGGCAACCACCGGCTCGAGGCCACGGCCCTCGTCAACCTCGCGTCCCTGCGCCACGCCGTCCTCGGCGACGACGACCGGGCGCGGGTCGAGGCAGAGCGGGCCGCGGCGTTCTTCGAGGGCACGGACGAGACCCGGTTGCTGGCGCTGGCCCTCGACACGCCCGCCGGCATCGCGCGCCGTCGCGGGCGGCTGGAAGAGGGGCGGGCGCTGGTCGAGCGGGGGCTCGAGGTGATCGACGACGACGACGGCTGGACCGAGGTGCAGCTGAGCCGGACCCGGGCCGAGATCGAGCTCGACGCCGGGGCGCCGGAGGAGGCCCTGGCCGTCCTCGACCGTGCGGTGGCGCTGTGCGAGCGGTTCGACCTCGGCGACGACCAGGCCGTCGGCATCGGCGCCCTGCGCGCCCTGGCCATGGTGGACCTGGGGAGGACCGACGCTGCGCTGGCCGCGGTCGAGGAGGCCGTCGACCGGCTCGGCCCGGCCGTCGACCGTCCCCACCTCGTCTACCTCTGGCACCACCGCATCCTGCGTGACGCGGGGCGCGAGGCTGCGGCACGGACGGCGGTCCGACGTGCGCACGAGCAGCTCCTCACGAGCCTCGCGGGGCTCCCCGACGCGGACCGTGCGACCGCCCTGCGGGACGTGCCCGAGCACGTCGAGATCGTCGCCGCGTGGGAACGGGCCCGACCCGTGACGGTCTCCACACGGTTGGCCACCGTCGAGGCGCCCACCGGTCGACCGCTGCGCGAGGACGAGCTGATCGAGGTCGTGCTGACCGTGGACGCGCCCGAGGACAGCGCGATCGACGACCGGATCGAGCGCCGACGCCATCGCCTGCTGCGGCTTCTCCGCCAGGCGGCCGAGCGGGGCGCCGACCCGACCGTCGCTGACCTGGCCGACCTGCTGGACGTGAGCAGCGCCACCATCCGGCGCGACCTGGCCGAGCTGCGCGGGCGCGGACACGCCGCCGCCACCCGCGGCACCCGCGCCGGCTGACCGACCGGACCGGGCCGGACCGTCGTGCCGGCCCAGCGTTCCGGGTTCCGGGCGTGAGCGGGAGGTGCGCCGTCACGACGCTCCGAGTGAGACATCCCTGAGACAGGGGAGGCTCACCCTTCCGGGCGTATGAGGACACACCCCTACCCCGGAAGGACGCACCATGCGTCGCATCATCACCACCGCCTTCGTCACGACCAGCATCCTCCTCGTTCACGCCCTGCCGGCCTTCGCCGGGTACGCGAACGCCTCCTAGTGACGTGAGGCCACCCCCGTCCGCGCGGCCGGAGACGGGACCGGCAGACGGGGGAGGCGGCGAGGCCGAGGACGCAGTAGCACCGATCCGTCATGGGGGTGACGGGGGACGCCGCAAAGGGGCATCCGCCGACCGCCTGGTCGCGTGGATCCGGCGTGGATCCGTGCCGCTGTCCGTCCTCGGCCTCGTCCTCGTCCTGGCCGTCTACTGGGCGCCCTCGGACACGTGGACTGCGCGCCTGGTGTTCCTCATCGGGGTCGGGGCGGTCGTGGCCGCGCTCACGGTCGTCGGGGACCGCACGGCGGCGCGTGAGGTCGAGGTGACACGGGAGGAACGGCGCCTCTACGACCAGCGGGCGGCCCTGGTCCAGACGATCTCGCATGAGTTCCGCACGCCGCTGACGATCATCCACGCTGTCGCCGAGACGCTGATGGAGCGCCAGGAGCTGCTCGCGGAACCGCTGCGTCCGCTGGCCCCGGCGCTGCACCGGGCCGAGCGACGCCTGTCGAACATGGTCGAGGCGGTGCTCGCGGCGGCCGACGAGCTCGGCGACGACGTGGAGCAGGAGGCCGTCGAGGTGGCACCGCTCGTGCGCGAGATCGCCGAGGAGCTGGGCAGCGGAGCCGCGGAGCGTGTGCGCGTCGCCGTCGCGCCCGGGTCCGGCCGTCCGGTGACGAGCCGGCCCCACGCACGGCTGCTGCTGCGGTGCCTCGTGGACAACGCGATCCGGTTCTCCGGTCCGGACGACCCGGTCGACGTGCGCGTGGAGACCGGCGACGAGCGGACCACGATCGCCATCCGCGACTGGGGCGTGGGCATCGACCCGGGGTTCGTCGGGCGGGCGTTCGAACCGTTCACCCAGGCGGACAGCTCGACGGTCCGGCAGCACGGGGGTCTGGGGCTGGGCCTGTACACGGCCCGGCACCTGGCGCGCCGTCTGGGCGGGGAGGTCGACCTCCGCCCGGCGGAGGAGGGCGGCTCCCTGGCCGTCGTGCGGCTGCCGCAGCGACGGGAGGCCGACCGCACCGGCGCCCCGCGGAGGTCGTGAGGTCGTCAGGCGGCCGGTTCGGCCGATCCGGTCGGGCGGGTCGCCAGCAGGTGCTCGGCGAGGGCCTCGGCCTCCCGGCGGTGTTCGGGGACCAGACCCAGCCGGGTGCGCCGGTCGAGCAGATCCGCCACGGTCATGGCGCCCTCGTGGTGGACCCCGAAGGCGAGCTCCACACCGAGCGCCGGGTGGCCGTCGACGACCGTGTCCGTCAGCCGGGGGTCGGAGCCCGCCAGCGCGGCGACGCGGTCGGCTTCCGTGCCGTAGCGCCGGACGAGCCGGTCGGGGGCCTGGAGCTGGCGCAGCACCGGACGGTCGGCCGCACCGATCAGGGGCAGCCGGTGCGTGCGGCTGGGCTGCAGGTGCAGTCCCGGTCGCGCGGCGATGTGGTCCACGGCGTCCTCGGCCATCCGGCGGTAGGTGGTCAGCTTGCCGCCGAGCACGTGGACCACGCCGTCGCCGTCGACGTGGATGCGGTGGCGTCGCGACAGGTCGGCGCTGGCACCGCCCGCCCCGCGCAGCAGCGGGCGCAGACCGGCGAACGTCGCGACGACGTCGGAGACGTCCAGCGGGTCGC
>CAZHZQ010000157.1:0-5626 GCA_964537235.1 uncultured Actinomycetota bacterium
TCTCGCGGGCCCCGATCTCGTCGGCGAGGGTCTCGAGGGTGGCCGTGAGCCGCAGCGCCTCCTCGCGGTCGCGCTCATCGCGGTCGTCGGGGTCCGCGGGGGGCGGGGCGACATCCGCCTCGCGGTCGGTCCACCGGCCCGAGGCGAACGGGGTGCGGTCCAGCGGGTCCGGTTCCGGCTCGTGTTCCGGCTCGGGCTCCCGGGTCTCGACCGGACGGATCTCGGCGGTGTCGTCGTCCTGGGACCGCAGGTCCGCGAGCACGGACTCGGCATCCGGCGCCTCCTCGCTCTGCGGCTCGGCGGGGGGTGGCTCGGGCGCCGATGGTTCGGAGGCCGGGGCTTCCGTGACCGGCGCCGCGGAGACGGGTGGTTGCTCCGGCGTGGCCTCCTCGGCCGAGGCCGGGACTGATGGCGGGGCTGGCGGCGGCGTCGGGGCGTGGAGCGTGGTGCCGACCGCGGCCCCGGACAGCAGCGCGACCTCGGACGGCACCCGTGCCTCGTCCAGGGCGTCCAGCGCGGCGATCAGTTCGACGCGGGTCGTGGTCCCGGTCTCGGCCAGCAGGAGGATGCCGTCGATCGCCGCGACGGCCGGCAGCACACCGGGGTGTCGGACCCCCGGCAGCGCGACCAGCAGCGCATCGACGTCGCGCGGCAACCGGGACGCCAGGGCCGGGAAGCCCTCCAGCGCCCCGGCCAGGTCACGCCCCGGCCCCACCTCGGCCAGGTCCAAGGTCGGGTGGTAGTCCACGACCTCGGACAGGCGGAAAGACCCGCGGATCACCTCGGAGAGGCCCGCAGCGCCGTCCTGCTCGTGGAGATCCACGAGCAGGACGCGCCAGCCTCGACGGGCCAGATCGCGGCCCACTTCGGCGGTCAGGAGCCCGGAGCGCAGCGGGTCGATCCCGGCGCCGGCGACCGCCATGCGGATCGAGCCCTCGGTACGCAGCCGGTGCTCCGTCCAGGCGACCAGGTCGCCCGGTCCCCGGGGCCCGACCGTGGCGACGTGGACGGCCCCCGTCGCGCGGACGTGTCGAGGCCCACGGACCACCTGGTCGGCGGCGTCGATCGCCACCGCCGCAGCCACGGCGAGCAGGCACGCCGCCAACCCGACGGCAGCCCCAGCCAGCGGACGCGGGGGCAGCATGTCCGGCACGACCGCCGAGACGACCGCCCCGACGACCGCGACGGCCACGGCGACGCCGATCAGGACCGATCGTCGCGACCGCAGGATGTCGAGGAACTCCTCCGCCGATGACGGTGACGACCGTGACGATGGCGGAGGCGGCCCCGTCGCACGGGGCTGCTCGGAGCTGGCCTCGGGGTCGGACACGACATCCGGAGGGTAACCCTGCAGGTGCCGACTCCCGCGGAGGTGGACCGGGCCGCCTCACGACGGATCCGGGTCCTGACCGGCGTTCCCGCTCTCCATCCGCTCGAGCGCCCGCTTGACCCCGGTGGCGGGGTACAGCCGGTGACCACCGTCGGTGCGCTTGCACGGCAGCTTGCCGGCGTCGGCCCACGAGCGGACCGCACGCACGCTCACACGCAGGATCGTCGCGACCTCACTGGTCCTGAAGTAGTGCTCGTCACCGGCCCGGTGCACCGGACCGCTCGTCTCCTCCAGGATCTCCAGCAGTTCCTGCCTGTGGTCAGTCATCGCCCCCGTCCCCCATGGTCCAGAGCGTGTCCCGAGCGTTCCAGGACCGAACGCGGCACCGAACACATCCTAGGGCCGGACGGCCGACCGACCCGTCCGAACGGCGGAGAGCAGAGGATCGCCTACGCTGTGTCTTGCCGCGGACACGGTCGGTACCCCCATCCGGCGCTACGCCTTCCATCCCCTCCTCATCGCCGCCTTCCCAGTGCTGTTCCTCTGGGCCCAGAACCGCGCCGAGGTGCGCTTCGGTGACGTCATCGGCCCCCTCCTGCTCGTCCTGGGGACGACGTCCGTCTGCTTCGCGGTGGCGTCGCTGCTCCTTCGGGATCACCGCCGAGGAGCCGTCGCCGCATCCGGGCTGGCGTTCCTCGCGCTGTCCTACGGGCACGTCCGTGCCGTCCTGCCCCCGGCGGTCGCGGCTCCCGAGGTGCTGCTGACCGCGTGGGCCCTCCTCGGTGTCTTCGTTATCGCGGCCGCGATCCGGGTGCGGGCCGCCAGCGGCGACATCACGCGCGCGCTGAACCTCGTCGCCTCGGTCCTGGTCGTCACGGCGGTGGTGCCGTTGGCGCCCCGGCTGCTGTCACCCGGCGCCCCGGGCGTCCCGGCCTCGCCGTCCGCCGATGACGGGACCCACCGCACGACGCCGGGTGGAAGGGACATCTTCTACATCGTCCCCGACCGGTACCCGAGCGAGCGCAACCTCCGGGAGCTGTTCGACCACGACAACTCGGCGTTCACCACCTACCTCGAGGAGCAGGGGTTCCAGGTGGCGGACGACAGCCTGTCGAACTACAACAAGACGGCGCACTCCCTCGCTGCAGCCCTGAACCTCGACTACATCGACGATCTGGCCGAGGAGATGCGCACGTCCGGCGCCGATCAGAGCGACTGGACCCCGCTGTACGACCGGCTCCACGACCACGAGGTCGGGCGGTTCCTGACCGGCAACGGCTACCTCCACATCCAGCTGGGGATGTGGTGGGAACCGACCGCCACCGCGGCGACGGCCGACGTGACCTACCGGTACGACGAGGCCACCGAGTTCGGTCGGGTGTTCGAGGGGACAACGGTGATCCGCACGGTCCGGTCGCTCGTGCGAGGCGAGCCGGAGGAGCGTGGAGATCGGTGGCGCCATCGCGAGGGACTGCTGTTCCAGCTGCGCAAGCTCGACGAGGTGGCCGCTCGCCGACCGGCCCGGCCCCTGTTCGTCTTCGCGCACCTGGGTCTGCCGCACGAGCCGTACGTGTTCGACGCGGACGGTGGGTGGGTCAGCGAACAGCAGCAGGCCGACCGCACGTACGAGGAGAACTTCCTCGGACACATCGAGTACACCAACCGCCGGTTGCGGGGCGTCATCGACGAACTGCTGTCGGGACCCGAGGACGAGCATCCGATCATCATCATCCAGGCGGACGAGGCCCTACACCCCGAGCGGTACCGGCGCGACGAACCGCCCTTCGTGTGGCCCGAGGCGACGGACGCGGAGCTCCTGCAGAAGTTCCGCATCCTCAGCGCCTTCTACCTCCCGGGCGTGGATACCGAGGTGCCCGACGACATCACCCCGGTCAACACCTTCCGGCTCGTCTTCGACGCCTACTTCGGCGCGGACCACGGCCCGCTGCCCGATCGCTCGTACGTGATGTACAACCACCACCGCCTGTACGAGCTGACCGACGTGACCGAGCGTCTGCGCACCGCGGACCCGATCCCCGAGGGGTTCGAGCCGTGACTCGGTCACACGTCCGGGTTGAGGGCGTCCTCGATCGCGTCGACGGCCTCGTCGATGCGATCGACGGCCGCCGGGGTCTGCCCGTGCCCGCGCCAGCAGTCCCGTTCACCGGCATCCAGACGTGCCAGCACCGTCTCGGCGGTCCCGGAGACCTCCTCGAACCCGTACACGGACGCGGTCAGCTCCTGGCGTCGGGCGTCGAACTCCTCACCCCGGCGCCGCTCGATCAGGTCTCGTAGCTCCTCGGTCGAGTCGGCCGCCCACCTGGCCGCATCCCGCCGTCGCTGGGCGCTCTGGCTGCAGGACGGTCGGGCCCGGACACCCTGGAGCTCAGTCACCGGTGCGCGCGCCCGGTCGGCCAGGTCGGTGAAGCGCTCGACCTGCTGGCTGTACGACCCCGGAACGGCCCAACCGGTCACGATCTCCGCGAGCGTGCCGTCGACCTCCACCAGCAGCTCCGTGTGGTCGAGATCGGCCGCCGCGGCGTCCACGAGCTCCTCGGCCGCTGCTCCGGCCGCCTGCCACGACTCGAATGCGGTGGCCACGGCTGGGTCGTCGCTGTCGACCGCCACGTCGGCCGTCGCGTCCAGCGCGGCCCGCAGCTCCGACAGGGTCTCGTCCCGCAGCTCCGCGATCGCCTCGCGGCGTTCGTCCGGAGTCGGCGGCTCGCCCAGGCGCACGCCGGTCACCCCCTCGTCCACCGCGACGACGGCCCCGCCCAGATCGGTGATCGCTCCGCCGAGCACGGCGCGCGCCGCGCGGATCTCCGCAGCCCGGTCGGTACCGGCATCGTCGCCGGTGGACGCGCACGCCGCGAGCAGGACGACACAGACGGTGGCGGCGAGGGTCCTCACGCCGCAGGAGGCTACCGGCGCAGCACCGGCGCACTACAGTCGTCCGCCGTGCGACATGCTCCGGTCCGGACCCTGCTGACGGTGGCCTGCGCGGTCCTGTCGGTCGCGTGGATCGCCCCCGCCGGACGCGTGCCTCCGCGCCCCGTCGAGGTCTCCGAGGCGGACGACGCCCCCGCGGGGCAGGTGGTCGTCGAGCCCGCCCAGCGGCGTCTGACGCTGGCGCCCGCGACCGCGGAGCTCGCCGAGCTGCGGGTCGTCAACGGCGCCGACCACGACGTGTCGTTGGAGGTGGATGCGGAGCCGGTCGGGGCCGGCCCCGGCGGGGCGCCGGTCGTGCCCCCGGACGGGGACCCCGTCCCGTCGGCTGCCGACTGGGTCGAGCTGCCGGCTCGCGAGGTGCACCTCGGGCCGTCCGAGGCCGCGGCCTTCCGCCCCGCGGTGACCGTCCCCGACGGGACCACGCCCGGCGGGTACCTCACCGCACTGCGGTTCCGCAGCTCCGACAGCAGCGGGGAGGACCTCGAGATCACCGCCTTCGTCCTCGTCGAGGTCCCCCGCGACGGCACCGACCAGCCCCCCGAGCCGACGGTCGACGTGTCGCTGCGCCGGATCGACCGCACCAGCGCGGTCGCCACGGCCACGTTCGACGCGGGGGCTCGGGGCGCGGTCGACGTGACCGGGGCGCTGCGCGTCCGGTCGTGGTACGGCACGACCCTGATCGACACCACGATCCCGTCGACCCTGGTGCTGCCCACGGTCCCGCGGCAACGCACCGTGACGCTCCGCGCCCCGGTGCTGCCGGGTCCCTACCGGGCGATCGTCGAGGAGGTCGCCGGCGCCGGTTCCGACCTGCAGCTCGGTCCCGCCTCGAGCCGCGCGTGGCTCTGGAACCCCGCGGCGGTCATCGCCCTGGCCGTCGTGCTGCTCGTCGTCACCGCCTGGCTCGTGTACCGGACCGCCACCCGCCGCTGATCGGTCCTCCCAGAGCAGGTCGGCGCACCGCCGGCCCGCGTACCCCGGTCACAAGCCGGGCGGAGGCGTGACCGCGTCGGCCAGCTCCTGCGGGACGACCACCTTTGCCCACGCCTCCCGGGCGGCCGCGAGCGCCCCGTCCGCTCCGAGGTCGGCGCGCGCGAGGTGCACCGCCCACGCCAGGCCCGGGGGTGCCCGGTCGGCGGCGACCTCCAGCGCCCGCAGGTCGCGCGACAGCACGCCCGCGAACAGCAGCCCCTTGGCGAGGTGATGGTCCGACCCGGCCCGGTACACGGGCGGCGTGGCCACCTCGCCGTCGCGGTCGACGTGCGGGAGCGCCACGGCGGGGACACCGCCGGTCAGCAGCGCCACCTCGCAGGCCACCCAGCCCAGCCGGATGCGTTGCCGGTCGGC
>CAZHZQ010000158.1:0-2078 GCA_964537235.1 uncultured Actinomycetota bacterium
CCCAACGCGAACACGCTGATCGTCGAACGCGCCGACCTCCTGGGGCTCGCGCAGCTGCACCAGCTGCGCGGGCGTGTCGGCCGGTCCACCGAACGGGGCTACGCCTACCTGTTCTTCCCCGAGAACGCGCGGATGACCGAGGGGGCCTACGAGCGGCTGCAGACCGTCGGGGAGCACACCCGCCTGGGGGCGGGCCTGGCGATCGCGCTGCGCGACCTCGAGCTCCGCGGTGCCGGCAGCGTCGTCGGGGCGGAGCAGTCCGGCCACATCGCGGCGGTCGGGTTCGAGACCTACACGCAGATGCTGAAGCAGGAGGTCGCCGACCTCACGGGTCGTGACGTCGAGGAGGGCGTCGAGATCAAGGTCGAGCTCCCCGTCGACGCCCACCTGCCGTCCGACTACGTGTCCGACGAGAAGCTCAGGCTGGACCTGTACTCCCGGGTCGCGGCGGTGCGCGACGCCACCGGTGTCAACGACGTCCGGTCCGAGCTGGCCGACCGCTTCGGTCCGCTGCCGCCCCCCGCCCAGCGGCTGCTCTCCGTCGCGGCGCTCAAGGCGGCGCTGCGCCGCTGGGGCGTCACCGAGGTCGTGCTGCTGCCGAACCGGACCCTGCGGGCCAGCCCGGTCGTCCTCTCCCAGGCGCAGCAGGTCCGGCTGGAGCGGTTGCACCCGAACGCCCGGTGGCGGGCGGGCCCCGAGGTCCTGGAGATCCCGTACCCGCGGGAGGGCGTCGAGGACGTCGTCGCGTGGGTGGCAGCCACGCTCCGCGACGTGCTGGCTCCGTCCAAGCGCGGTTGACGCCCGGCGGGGTCGCGACTCAGGCGCAGTCCGCGCAGACGCCTACGAGGTCGAGCCGGTGGTGGTCCGCACGGAACCCGCCACGGAACCCGCCACCGAATCCATCCGCGACCTCGTCGCCCGTGAGTTCGACCAGCGCGTCCTCCAGCGTGACAGAGGGTTCGAAGTCCTCGATCCGACCGCACTGGCGGCACACCAGGTGGTGATGGTGGGAGGTGAGGTCCTCCGCCAGCTCGAAGCGGGCGCCTGTGTCGGTGGTCGTGACCAACCGACGGACCACACCGGCGTGTTCGAGCACCTGCAGGTTGCGGTACAGCGAGCTCTGGGACAGCTCGGGATCGCGGTCGAGGAGGTCGGGGATCGCCAAGGGGCGCTCGGTCCCGGCCAGCAGCGTCACCAGGTCGCGCCGTCCCGTCGTGTACCGCTGGCCGCGTCGGCGCAGACGTCGGGCGACGGTCTCGTGCAGCTCACTCACGGGTCGCCCCACGGTCCTCCTCGCCGAGGTAGGTGTGACCCTCGGGACGGTGGGCGTGGTGAGGGTCGTCGAGCAGGAGGGTGCCCTCGTCGGTCACGTGGATCCGGCCTCCGTAGGCCTCGCCGAGCAGCGCCGGGGTCAGCACGTCGTCGGGGTCACCGGTCGCGACCACCCGTCCGGCCAGCAGCACGACCAGGTCCGCCAACGCCGCCTCGGTGACGTCGTGGGTCGTGTACACGACCGTCTTCCCCCGATCCCGCTGCTCGTCGACGACCTCCCGGATGCGGTCCTGCGACGGCAGGTCGAGTCCGGTCGCGGGTTCGTCCAACAGCAGGAGGTCGGCGCCCTGCGCGAGCCCCTGGGCGACGTAGACCCGTTGGCGCTGCCCGCCGGACAGCTCGGTCAGGTGTCGGTCGATCACCGCCTGCAGGTCCATCCGCTGCAGCGCGGCGTCGACCGCGTCGTGGTCCTCGTCCCGGAAGCGCGCGAACGGACCCCGGACCGCGTAGCGCCCCATCCGGACGACCTCGAGCACCGTCAGTGGGACCTGCCCGGACGTCGGCGTCTCCTGCAGGACGTGGGCGACGCGTGCGCGGTCCTCGCCCGGGCGCCCGCCCAGGACCGACACCCGTCCGGCCGACGGTTCGATCAGACCCGAGACCCCGCCCAGGAAGGTCGACTTGCCGGACCCGTTGGGGCCGATGACGGCGGCGACGGCGCCGGTCGGCACGGTGACGTGGTCGGCGCGCAGGGCGACGTCCTCCCCGTACGCGAGCACCACCTCGTCGAACTCGATCGCCGGTGC
>CAZHZQ010000158.1:2178-5601 GCA_964537235.1 uncultured Actinomycetota bacterium
GGCCACGATGCCAGGAGATCCGTCCATGTCCATCCGGTGGTCGGCGACCGTGCTGGTGTTCGCGCTGGCCCTCGCCGGTTGCGGGATCGAGGCGGGGGACGATCCCGACACACTCGGCGTCGTGGTCACGACCTCGATCCTCGGCGACGTCGTGGGCAACGTGCTCGGCGACCACGGCACCCTGCAGGTGATGATGCCCGCGGGGATCGATCCGCACTCCTTCGAGCCCTCCGCAGCCGACGCTGCCAGGCTCCGCGAGGCGGACCTGGTGGTGGTCAACGGGTTGCAGCTCGAGGTCGGTCTGCTCGATGCCCTGCAGGCGGCCGAGGCCGACGGGGTGCCGATCCTGCGCGTCGCCGACGAGCTCGACCCGATCGCGTTCGCGGGTGAGGCTCACGGTCACGAGGAGGACGAGGGCGGTGACCACGGTGACGAGGACGGCGGCAACGGTGACGGGGCGCTCGATCCGCACGTGTGGTTCGACCCGGTGCGCATGGCCGCTGCGGTCACCCTGATCGCCGAGCGACTCGCCGAGGTCGCTCCCTCCTCCGCGGAGCTGGTGCGCCGCAACGCCGAGGACTACCGCCAGGAGGTCCTCGACCTCCACGACCGCGTGGGCAGCATCCTCGCCCCGATCCCTCCCGAGGACCGTGAGCTCGTCACCAACCACGACTCGCTCGGGTACCTCGCCGCCCGGTACGACCTCGCGGTGGTCGGCACGGTCGTCCCGGGCGGAACGACCCTGGGGGAGGCCAGCAGCCGCGAGATCGCCGAGCTGGTCGAGGCGGTGCGCACGGCCGACGTGCCGGCCATCTTCGTCGAGACCACCGCCCCGGACCGACTCGCGCAGGCCGTCAGCCGGGAGCTGGGTGGTGACATCGAGGTGATCGAGCTGTACACCGGGGCGTTGGGGCCGGAGGGGTCCGGTGCCGAGACCTACATCGACCTGATCGAGACCGACGCGCGGCGGATCGCCGACGCACTCACACGGTAACGAGGAGCGTCCGATGGACCTGCTGCTGGAGCCCTTCGCCGCGGGGTTCATGCAACGCGCGCTGGTCGCGGGTCTGATCGTGGTCGTCGCGACCTCGGTCGTCGGCACCTGGGTCGTCCTGCGCGGCATGACCTTCATGGGTGACGCGCTCGCGCACGGTGTGCTGCCCGGCCTGACCCTCGCCTCCCTCCTGGGGTTCAACCTGGCGATCGGGGCGGCGGTCGCTGCGCTCGTGATGATCGGCGGTATCGAGGTCGTGCACCGTCGTGCCCGGTTGACCGAGGACGTCGGGATCGGGCTGCTGTTCGTCGGGATGTTGGCGTTGGCGGTCGTGATCGCGTCACGCGCACGCTCCTACGCCGGCGACCTGACGGCGATCCTGTTCGGCGACATCCTCGGGGTCACCGCGGGTGACATCGTCCTCGCGAGCATCGCCGCGGTGGTGGTGACGCTGGCGACCCTGGCCTTCTACCGGCCGTTCATCACCCTGGCGTTCAACGAGCGCAAGGCCGCCACGCTCGGGTTGCGACCCGCCCTGGCGCACGCGGCCATGCTCGCGCTGCTGGCGGTCGCGATCATCACGTCGTTCCGTGCGGTCGGGGTGCTGCTGGTGTTCGCATTCATTGTCGCGCCCCCGGCGACGGCGGCGCTCGTCGTGCGTCGTGTGCCGACGATGATGATGACGGCGATGGCGTTCGGTGCCCTCGCGGTGGTCGGGGGGCTGGAGCTGAGCTACCACCTCGGTACCGCCGGCAGCGCCACCATGGCAGGGTTGGCCGTGCTGCAGTTCTTCGTGGTGCTGCTGATCCGGGACGTGCGACGGGCTCACCGTGGGACCCTCGCGGCGGCGTCTCACGGCTGATCCGTGTCAGCGGCCGGGTGCGACGCCCCGGTAGCCTGACTGGCCGCTGCCCGACCGGCATCCCGACCTCCGACCGGAGCCCCGAACGTGCGACGTCTGCTCCCCGTGCTCGTCTCCGCGCTCGTCCTGAGCGCGTGCGGCGGTGCCGTGTCCGCCGGGGGCGTCGACATCGCCGCGAGCGTCAACGGCCGCACGATCTCGACCGCGGCGCTGTCCACGCTGGTGAACTCGCAGATGGCCGACTCGCAGAGCCAGCTCGCCCCCGGCCGGGTCGGTCCCGAGCAGTACGGACAGGTCGATCAGCTGCAACGCCAGACGCTCTCGCAGCTGATCCAGGACCAGATCGTGGCCCAGGGCGCGGACGATCTGGGCATCGAAGTGACCCCGGAGGAGGTGGACGAGCGCTTCGAGGAGACCGCCCAGAGTTTCGGTGGCATCGAGGGACTCCGCGAGGAGATCGAACGCCGTGGCCGCACCGAGGAGGACGTGCGCGAGCAGCTGGCCTCGGTCGTCCGGCGGGACGAGCTGCAGGCCCACTTCCAGGAGGAGACCGCCGTCAGCCGTGACGAGCTGCGCCAGACCTACGAACAGCGCCTGGACAGCCAGTACCGCGTCACCGCGACCGCCCACATCCTGGTCGACTCCGAGGACCAGGCCCGCGACCTCCTCGCGCAGCTGGAACAGGGAGCGGACTTCGCGCAGCTGGCCGAGCAGCACTCGATCGACCAGGCCAGCGGCGCCGCCGGCGGGGACCTGGGCGAGAACCCGCGGGGCGCGTTCGTCGAGGCGTTCGACGAGGCCGTGTGGTCGGCCGAACCCGGCGAGACCGTGGGCCCGGTCGAGACGCGCTTCGGCTTCCACATCATCCGCGTGAGTGACCGCCGCACGATCCCGTTCTCCGAGGTCGACGACCGGCTGCGCCAGGAGCTCCAGGGGCGTCGCAGTCAGGAGGCGTTCGACGAGTGGTTCCAGGAGCAGCTCCGCAACGCCGACGTGGAGGTCGCGAGCCGGTTCGGTGAGTGGAACCCCGAGACCGGACGGGTCGAGCCGTCCGGCTCCCTGCCGCCCGTGCGTCCTCCCGCCCAACAGCAGGAGCAGCAGCCCGCGCCCGGGGCCTCCCCGGCGGTGAGCCCGACCGGTTGATGTCCCGCGTCGTCCTGGTCGGCTCGTCCGAGCACCTGCCCGGCCTGTTCCCGTTCCAGTCGTGGGAGGCGCTGCGGCAGGCCGACCTGGTGTGGGTACGCGATCCGGAGTCGCACCCGTCCGCCCCGTACCTCGAGCTCGCCGAGATCCCCCTGGTGCGTCTGGAACCGGTCGATCTCGACCTCCGGGGGCTCGACCTGTCGCGCCCTGGATCGGTCGAGGAGCGCCGGTACGCCAAGGCCCTCATCGACCTCGCCGAGGTCGAGGGGCAGGCCGTCTACCTGCTCGGTCCCGAGGACGGCGACGACCTGATCCGGTCGGTGGGGATGGACGCGACCGACGCGGACCCGCCGGTGGAGGTGGAGTTCGTCTTCCACATGGCCCCGCCAGGCAGCGAGATGCTGCGGCTCGCGGCCGTCGAGCG
>CAZHZQ010000159.1:0-5573 GCA_964537235.1 uncultured Actinomycetota bacterium
TGATCGACCGGTTCCTGGAGGACGCGATCGAGGTCGACGTCGACGCCGTGTACGACGGCGAGGAGCTGTTCGTCGGCGGGGTGCTCGAGCACATCGAGGAGGCCGGGGTGCACTCCGGCGACTCCGCCTGCGTCATCCCGCCGTACACCTTGGGGCGCGGCCACCTCACCCGGATCCGCGAGTACGTCGAGGCGATCGCCGGCTCGCTGAACGTCCAGGGCCTGATGAACGTGCAGCTCGCGGTCAAGGACGACGTGATCTACGTGATCGAGGCGAACCCGCGCGCCTCGCGGACGGTCCCGTTCATCTCCAAGGCCACCGGGGTGCCGCTGGCCAAGGCCGCCGCCCGGATCATGGCGGGGGACCGGATCGCGGACCTGCGCGAGGAGGAGCTGCTGCCGGCGGTGGACGTCACGACCGGACTGACGTTCGACCACGTCGCGGTCAAGGAGGCGGTCCTGCCCTTCGACCGCTTCCCGGGCGTCGACTCGCTCCTCGGACCGGAGATGCGCTCCACCGGCGAGGTCATGGGGGTCGACACGAGCTTCGGGGCGGCGTTCGCCAAGTCCCAGTCGGGCACCGGCGCGATGATCCTGCCGACCGACGGGACCGTGTTCGTGTCGGTGGCCAACCGCGACAAGCGCGCGATCGTGTTCCCGGTCAAGCGGCTGGTCGACCTGGGGTTCGAGGTGTGCGCCACCGAAGGCACCGCCGAGGTCCTGCAGAAGGCGGGGGTGTCCGCGGCGGTCGTGCCGAAGGTCTCGGAGGTCGCCGAGGGTGGGGACGACGGGCCGCAGCACGTCGTGGACCTGATCGCCGACGGGGCGGTCGACCTCGTCCTGAACACCCCGTTCGGGATCGGTCCGCGCAGCGACGGGTACCTCATCCGCACCGCCGCGGTCACGCACGGGGTGCCGTGCATCACCACGCTGTCGGGGATCCTCGCCGCGATCCAGGGCATCGAGGCGCTGCGCGAGGGCGACCTCGAGGTCGCGTCGCTGCAGGAGCTACACCTGGCGATGGAGACCTCGGAGGTGCCGTCGTGAGCGTGGTGGGCGACGTGCAGGGGCGTCCCGGCGACGGCCCCGTCCGTGCCGTGTGCGAGGTCGTGGCCCGCAAGCGCGAGGGGGCGTACCTGTCGCTGACCGTCGCGGCCGCCGACATCGCCAAGCGTGCCCTGCCCGGACAGTTCGTCAACGTCGGGGTCCAGGCCCAGGAGACGCTGCTGCGTCGGCCGTTCTCGATCTACCAGACCTCCCGCCAGGGTCCGTGGGCCGGGACCGTCGAGTTCGTGTTCGACGCCCACGGTCCGGGTACCCGGTGGTTGGCCGAGCGCGAGGCCCACGACGTCCTGGACGTGGTCGGACCGCTGGGGACGGCGTTCCCGCTGCCACAGCAGCGCGTGCCGTGCCTGCTGGTCGGCGGGGGGTACGGGGCGGCGCCCCTGTTCTTCCTCGCCGAGCTGCTGCGTCGCGAGGGCAGCCGCGTCGACATGATCGTCGGGGCCGGGTCCGGCGAACGGATCTTCAACGCGATCGAGGCCAAGCGCCGCAGCGCCAGCGTCACCTTCACCACCGACGACGGCAGCCAAGGGGTCCAGGGTCAGGTCACCGACGTGTTCTCCGAGACCGTCGAACGCTGCGGCACCGGCGTGGTGTACGCGTGCGGCCCGATGCCGATGCTGCGCGCGGTCAGCGAGCTGTGCGAGGAGCACGACCTGCCCAGCCAGCTGGCCGTCGAGGAGCACATGGCCTGTGGCATCGGCGTCTGCTGGACGTGCGTGATCCCCACGCGCGCCAAGGACGGCAGCGTCCGGATGAAACGCTCGTGCCTCGACGGGCCGGTGTTCAACGGGGCGCGGATCGCCTGGGAGGCCAGCCGGTGGCAGCCGCAGCCGGTGTCCGAGGAGCCCGCCGCGACGCCCGAGGAGCCCACCGACGAGCGTGCGCCCGTGACGTTCCGGGAGGCCGGAGCATGACCCGCGACGTCGTCCTCACCGACGGATCGGGCGGTCCCACCGGCCGGCCCGACGCCACGGGCGTCGACCTGCGCGTCGACCTCGGCGGGATCGAGCTGCCCAACCCGGTGCTGACCGCGTCGGGGTGCTTCGCCTCCGGGGCCGAGGTCGACCGGTTCTACGACGTCTCGCGGCTCGGGGCGGTCATCGTCAAGTCGATCACGCTCGAACCCCGCGAGGGGCTGCCGACCCCCCGGATGACCGAGACGCCGTCGGGGATGCTCAACGCGATCGGACTGCAGAACCCCGGGGTCGACCGGTGGATCGCCAAGGACCTGCCCTGGCTGCGGCAGCACGGCGTGCGCACGATCGTGTCGATCGCCGGGCGGACCGTCGACGAGTACCGCCAGGTCGCTCGCAAGCTGCGCGGCAAGGCCGGCATCGTCGCCGCCGAGGTCAACATCTCGTGCCCGAACGTGGAGGACCGCAACATCGTCTTCGCCTGCCGGCCCGAGCCGTCGGCGGCCGTGATCGAGGCGGTGCACCGTGAGCTCGACGTGCCGCTGTTCGCCAAGCTGACCCCCGACGTCACCGACATCACCACGATCGCGCGGTCGGTGGTCGACGCGGGGGCCACCGGGGTGTCGCTGATCAACACGCTGCTGGGCATGGCGATCGACCCGACCACCCGCCGACCGAAGCTGTCCAACGTCGTGGGCGGGCTGTCCGGGCCAGCCATCCGACCGGTCGCCGTGCGCAACATCTGGCAGGTCCACCAGGCGCTGCCCGACGTCCCGATCATCGGCATGGGCGGGGCCAGGACGGCCGAGGACGCGGTCGAGCTGATGCTGGCCGGCGCCAGCGCGGTCGCCGTGGGCACCGCCAACTTCGTCGATCCGTTCGCCAGCAACGACCTGATCGACGACCTGACCGTCTGGTGCGCCCGCAACGGTGTGGACCGGGTCGCCGACCTCACCGGGGGTTGCACGCCGTGACCGGGCACAAGCCGTTGATCGTCGCGCTCGACCTCCCCGAGCTCGACCGGGCCGAGGAGCTGGCGCGCCGCCTGGAGGGTGAGGTCGCCGCGCTCAAGATCGGGTTCGAGCTGTTCGGGGCGCACGGTCCCGAGGCGGTGCGGTCGATCTCGCGGTTCGCCCCGGTGTTCCTCGACCTCAAGCTGCACGACATCCCCACGACCGTCGAGCGCGCCGCCCGGACCCTCGCGCGGCTGGGTGTGTCGATGCTGACGGTCCACGCCGGCGGTGGGGCGGACATGGTCCGGGCCGGCGTCGCCGGGCTGGCCGCGGGTGCCGTCGACGGCGGTGGGCCGGAGCCGTTGGTTTTGGCGGTGACCGTCCTGACCAGCCTCGACGACGGTGACCTGAAAGGCATGAACCAGCCGCCGGTCGCCGAGCAGGTGGTGGACCTGGCGATCCTGGCCGTCGACGCGGGCGCCGGGGGCCTGGTGTGCGCCCCGCGCGACCTCTCCCGTATCCGTGACGCCGTGGGTACCGAGGTGGTGCTCGTGACCCCGGGGATCCGTCCGGTGGGTCACCGTGACGACGACCACGCGCGGCCGGCGACGCCCGCCCGGGCGATGGCCGACGGTGCGAGCTACCTCGTCGTCGGCCGGCCGGTGATCTTGGCCGACGATCCGGTCAGCGCCGCGCGCAGCATCGTCGCCGAAGCCACGGGACGGGGGAGTGGCACGTGAACCACCTCGAGGCCTTCCGCGAGCGGGGCGTGTACCGCACGGGGCACTTCAAGCTGTCGAGCGGCCGCCACTCCGACACCTACCTGCAGTGTGCCCTGGCCACCCAGGACCCCAGGTTCGCGCGTCGGCTGGGCGAGGACCTGGCCGCGGAGGTCGCCGACGTGGAGGCCGACGTCGTCGGGGCGCCGGCGATCGGCGGGATCCTCGCCGGCTTCGTCGTCGCGGCCGCGCTGGATCTGCGGTTCGTGTTCACGGAGCGTCGGTCCGGCGAGATGACCCTGGGGCGGGGCCAGCACGTCGACCCGGGGGAGCGCGTGCTGATCGTCGAGGACGTGCTGACCACCGGAGGCTCCGCCCGTGAGGCCGCGGACGTGATCCAGGACCGGGGCGGCGAGATCGTCGGGTACGCCGCACTCGTCGACCGCAGCACCCCGGACCACCCGCTGCCCTTCGAGGCGCAGGCGCTGGTCCGGGTCGAGCCGCAGACCTGGGACGAGTCCGACTGCCCGCTGTGCGCCGACGGCGTCGAGCTCGACAGCCCCGGTTCCCGCCACGCCTGACGGGGCGCCCCGGGTCCGTGTCCCGGTCCGTGCGCCCCGGTGTGTGCCTGTCCCGCCGTCCGCGCCCAGCCGTGTGCCGGCCCGGCGTCCGCGCCCCGCCGTGAGCACGAACCTGTCGGATCCGACAGGTTCGTGCGGGCAAGGGCCGCCGATCGCCGAAGGAGCGACGTCCTGGTTGCACGAACCCGTCGCCGGCGACAGGTTCGTGATGTCTGCGCCGGTGGATGTGGACGGGACGGTCGGGGGCACCGGGCTGCGTGCTACGGTCGATCGGCCCCGCCGCACGACGATCCGTGGAGCACCGATGGGTTCCACCCCACCCGAACTCGACCCCGAGCAGCGCCAGGCGGCGTTGGCGAAGGCGGCCGAGGTGAGACGGATCCGGGCGGAGGTCAAGCAGATGCTCAAGGCCGGCGAGGTCACCCTCCCCGAGCTGCTCGAGAAGGCCGACGACGCGGATGCCCTGGCCAGGATGCGGGTGCACCACGTGATCGAATCGATGCCGAACTTCGGGAAGGTCAAGGCCCGCAAGCTGATGGAGAAGCTCGACATCGCACGCTCCCGACGGATCCAGGGCCTCGGCCACCGGCAGCGGGCCGCGCTGCTCGACGAGTTCGGTGACTGAGCGCGGCCGTCTGGTCGTCATCTCGGGGCCCAGCGGGGTGGGCAAGGGCACCGTCGTGGGGCGCCTGCTCGACGAGCTGCCCGATGCGCAGGTGTCGACGTCGGTGACGACCCGCCGCCCCCGCGACGGCGAGCGTGACGGCGTCGACTACCGGTTCGTCACCGACGACGAGTTCGACCGGCTGATCCGGGACGGGGCGCTGCTGGAGTGGGCCCCGTACGCCGGCAACCGCTACGGCACGCCCCGCGCGCCGGTCGACGAGGCCCTGCAGGCCGGTCGCGACGTGCTGCTCGAGATCGAGGTCGAGGGCGCGTTGCAGGTCCGCGATCGCCGCCCCGACGCGGTCCTGGTGTTCCTCGCACCGCCCTCGGAGGAGGAGCTGGAACGACGCCTGGCCGGGCGCGGCACCGAGGACGCCGACGAGCGCCGACTGCGACTGGCGACCGCGCGTGCCGAGCTCGAGGCCGCGGAGGTGTTCGACCACCGGATCGTCAACGACGACCTGGAGGACTGCGTGGGCGAGATCGTGGCGATCCTGGCCGGCCCCGGCCGGACGTGAGCGGGCGTCGGACCGACGCAACCGCTACCCTGGAGCGCGTCTCCAGTCCTCCAGCCACGTCCTCGTAAGGAGTGATGCGACATCGCACGCATCGATGACCTCGACCAGCGGGTCGACAGCCGGTTCACGCTCGTGCACCTCGCCGCCAAGCGAGCGCG
>CAZHZQ010000160.1:0-2756 GCA_964537235.1 uncultured Actinomycetota bacterium
GATGCGGTCCATCTGGTTGAAGGGGCGCCCGTAGGTGGTGCGGTGCCCGGCGATCGCGACGTTGCCCTCCTGCCCCGGCAGCGGCGTGTTCGGGTAGTGACCCGCCCCGGCGCGCAGCGCCTGCGGAGACGTGCCCTCGACCACCAGGGTCTCCACGCCGATCGTCGGCAGGGCGATCTTCGTGAGCGCCCGGCCCTCCTCGACCGATGCCTGCCACTGGTCGAACGTCTCGAGCTCGGCGTTCTCGAACTGCTCGACGAACTGATCGGACAGCCGCTCCTGGACGACCTGGTTCGTGTACAGATCGGTGAAGAACGGGTAGGTGAACATCCCGGCACCCGCCACGAACAGCAGCGTGATCAGGACCGACAGGATCCGCCGGCCCACCCGCCGGTGACGGACCGCGTCGAGCAGGAACCCCGACGCGCTCGTGCGACGCTCGTCGTCGGGGTCAGGCATGCTGAAGCCCGAGGATCCACGTCGATCGTCGGTCATGTCCAGGTCCGTTCGTGCCGATACACGTGGCTACACGCGCATCTTCTCGCCCGCGACGGTGCCCCACGGGGCGCGATCACGCGCTGTCCGTCGGTCGTACCAACGAGTGACCCCCCAGAAGGGTTCCGTGGAGGGTTCCGCCGATGTGCCCTTCCGGAACACACGTGCCAGCCTACGAGTTGTAGTCCCAGACGGGAGACTTCCACCGATGAGTGACGCGGCCCAGATCGACACGCAGCTGCTGGATGAGGTCTCCGTTCCCAGCGGCGACGGCCACCCGGCCGCCACCGCCGCGCTGCGGGCGCTCGTGGCGAACATCGAGCGCGTCGTCACCGGCAAACGGCGGGTCGTGGAGCTGGCGGTCCTGGCCCTGGCGTCCGGCGGCCACCTCCTCGTCGAGGACGTCCCCGGCGTGGGCAAGACCGTGCTGGCCCGCTCGCTCGCCCGCTCGATCGACGGCCGGTTCGCCCGCGTGCAGGGCGCCCCGGACCTGCTGCCCGGTGACGTGACCGGCAGCACCGTGTTCCACCAGCACGACGCCGAGTTCGAGTTCGTGCCCGGTCCGCTCTTCGCCAACATCGTGCTGTTCGACGAGCTCAACCGGACCACCCCGCGCACCCAGGCGGCGCTGCTGGAGGCCATGGAGGAGGGACAGGTCACCGTCGACGGGGTCAGCCACGACCTTCCCCGGCCGCACTTCGTCGTCGCGACCCAGAACCCTGTCGAGCACCACGGCACCTTCCCGCTGCCCGAGAGCCAACTGGACCGTTTCGCCATCTCGACCGACGTCGGGTACCCGACGCGGGATCAGGAGGCCTCCGTGGTCCGCGCGCAGGTCCTGCGCCACCCGCTCGAGGACCTCGAGCCGGTCCTCACCACCGAGCAGATCGTCGCGGTGCGACAGGCCGTCCGGACCGTGCGGGTCGCCGACGAGGTGATCGCCTACACGGTGCGGCTGGTGGATGCCACGCGTCGGGACGAGGACGTCGAGCTGGGCGCATCGCCCCGCGCGTCGATCCAGCTCGTGCACGCCGCCCAGGCGCTCGCGGCTCTGCGGGGGCGCGGTCACGTGCTGCCCGACGACGTCAAGGAGCTGGCCCCCGCCGTTCTCGGCCACCGTCTGGTCCTGCGCGTCGGAGCCCGCGGCGAGCTGACCGACCGCGCCGGGCTGGTCTCCGGGCTGCTGCGCTCGGTGCCGGTCGAGGAGAGCACGTGACCCGCAGCGTCGCCCGCACCCGCCCCGACCTGAACGGCGACACCCCGACCGCGGACGGCGACCGTGGCATCGAGCCCACCCGCCTGCGTCGCGGGAAGGTCCGTCCCACGAAGCGGGTCGGGATCCAGCTGCTGCTGGGTCTCCTCCTGTACGGAGCCGGCGCCAACGTCGCCGCCGGGTGGGTCATCGCGCTGGCCGGGATCGTCATCGGGGTGGTCCCGTGGGCGGCGGCGACGGCGTGGCGGGCCGCCGGCCGGGTCGACGTGCGCCGGACCGTGCCCGCGCGCGCCGTGGCGGGCACCCCGGTGACCGTGACGGTGGAGGTCAGCGCCCCGACCGCATCCTCGCTGGTTGTGCGCGACGAGCTCACCGGGGCGGTCGGAGCCACCGGCGATCCACGCAGGGGAGCGGCGGTGACCGGCGAGGCCGTGCTGCCCCGCGGGCTGCTCACCGCCGACCAGGTGGTGGTGACGGTCACCGACCTGTTCGGCCTGTTCCGCGCGGAGGCGTCCGGCGAGGTCCCGTTGGTGGGGCGGCGCGCCGGCGAGGTCGTGGAGGTCCTGCCCCCCGTGCCGACGATCCGCTCGGGGGCGGTGACCGGCGCGGGCTCGACCGAGGAGGACGGCCGGGTGCTCCGCCGGGGTTCGGGGCCGGAGATCATCGGTGTGCGGGAGCACACCCGGGGCGATCCCCTGCGCGCCGTCCACTGGCGGTCCACGGCGCGGCGGGGCGAGCTGGTGGTCCGGGAGTTCGCCGAGCCGGGGCGCCCCCGCCTCCGCGTCGAGCTCGCTCCCACGACCTGGCAGAGGGCCGCGCTGGACACGGCGACGGAAGCGGCCTGCGCCATCGCCGCCGCCGCCAGGTCCGACGGGCAGCCCGTCGAGGTGGCCGTGGACGGCACGGTCCTGGAGTGGAGCCGTGTCGCGCGTCGGCACCTGGCCGCCGTCCCGCCGCACGCGGGCGCCCCGGCCCGTCCCCTGACCGCCGCCGACCCGGGCGGCGAGGTCGTGGTCCGCCTCGCCCCGGCCAGCCTCGCCCCCGCCAG
>CAZHZQ010000160.1:2856-5562 GCA_964537235.1 uncultured Actinomycetota bacterium
GCCCCGACGTGGACATCGAGATCGCCGACGGCCGCACGACCCGGTCGGTCGGCCGGCTGCCCGCCGACGCCGACGTCGCAGCGTGGCTCGACGAGCACCTGTTCTGACGTGGCCAACCGGCTGTACGAGGCGTTCCGACGGGTCAACCGCACCCGCCGCCCCGAGGACTCGGTCGCCCTGCGGGTGACCGTCCTCGCCGCGGTCATGACCGCGATCGTCGCGGTGTGGGTCCAGGGCGTCGCCGACACCACCGAGGTCGTCGTCGCGCTGATCCTGCTGCCGGTCGGGGCGGTCGTCTCGCACCGCCGGCGGGACGAGGACAACACCGTCATCAAGCTCCTGCTCACCGCCGGGGCGGCCTACGCCCTGTACCGGTTCTTCGGGCAGCTGCGCACCGCGGTGACGATCGAGGACACCCGGATCCCGTTGGCGAACCTGTTCCTGGCGGTGCAGATCCTCCACGGGTTCGACCTGCCCCAGCGGCGGGATCTGGGGTTCACGCTGGCGTCGTCCCTGACCCTGGTCGCGCTGGCCGCCTCGAGCGCCCGTGGGTCCGCGTTCGGGCTGCTGCTCCTCGCCTACCTGATCGTGATGGCGTTGGCCTCGGCCGCCCTCCAGCGCGCCGCCGCGCGCAACGAGGCCGACGACCTCGCCGAGGACGGGGACCGTCCCCGGCTGGTCCCGGGCAGGCTCGGCGTCGCCTCCCGCGACCTGCTCACCGGACGCTCGATCGCGGCCTCCACGACCGGGATGTTGAAAGCCGCGCTCCCGGCGCTGCTGGCCGGGCTGCTGGTGTTCCTGGTGCTGCCGCGCGCCGAGGTCAGCCGGCTGGGCGGGCTGCCGTTCGACGGGTTCGGCGGCGGCGAGGTCGACTCGGGGCGGGTCGTCAACCCCGGGCTGCCCTACGGGGGCGCCCGGCCCTCGGACGGCGACAGTGACCAGCCCCCGCCGTTCAACCCCGGGTCGTACTTCGGCTTCGCCGAGTTCGTGGACCTGCGGTCGCGCGGCGAGCTGTCCGAGGAGCTCGTCCTGCGCGTGCGTGCCGACCGTCCCCGGTTCTGGCGCGGCATGGTCTTCGACCACTACGAGGACTCCAACTGGACACGGACCGCCGAGGAACCCGAACCGCGCAACGGCATCCCGGTCCGGTTGCCCTTCTCCCGCCAGCCGCGGGTCGAGCTCGATCGGGTGATCCAGACCTACGAGCTCGTGCGTCAGACCCCCAACCTCGTGTTCGCCGCAGCCGATCCGTTCCAGGTCTACCTGTCCGGCGGATCCGCCTCGCTGTGGGACGACGGCACGGTCACCACCTCGCAGGAGCAGGAGGAGGGCATCGTCTACTCGGTCGTCTCGCTGGTCGACCGGTCGAGCCGCGAGAAGCTGCGCGCCGCCACCGGCGACATCCCCGAGGAGGTCGCCGACACCTACCTGCAGATCCCCGACGGCCTGCCGCAGCGCGTGCGGGACCTGGGGCGTGAGCTGACCGCCCAGGGTGACACCCCGTACGAGAAGGCCGAGGCCGTCGAGGCGTGGCTGGGCGACAACGTCGAGTACAGCCTGGACCTGACCGGGCAACCGCCGGATGCCGACGCGGTCGACTGGTTCCTCTTCGAGCACCAGCGCGGATGGTGCGAGCCGATCGCCTCGTCGATGGTGATGATGCTGCGGTCCGGCGGTGTGCCGGCCCGGTTCGTCACCGGCTTCCAGCCGGGGCTGCGCAACCCGTTCAGCGGGTGGTACGAGGTCCGGGTCGCCGACGCCCACGCGTGGGTCGAGGCGTGGGTCCCGGGCCACGGCTGGGTCCAGTTCGACCCGACCGGCGCCGTCCCGCAGGCGGTCGAACCCGGCGCCCAGTCACCGCGCTTCGCCGCGATCGATCTGGCTCGTTGGATCCGTGGGCGCATCCCCGAGCCCGTGGACCGGGCCTTCGCGTGGGCCGCCGACGGGATCCGTCGTCATCCGGTGCCGGTCGTGGGCGGTCTCCTCCTCGCGGCCGCGGCGGTGCTGGCCGGGCGTCGCTGGCGGGACCGCGAGGTCGTGCCGCCACCCCCGACCGCCCCGTTCGCGCGGCTCCAACACCTGCTGACCGCACGTGGGGTCGTGCGCGACCCGTGGCAGACCCCCCGCGAGTACGTCCGGCGCGTGCGCCTGCGCCGCCCGGACCTGCCGGGCGACGCCCTGGAGACCCTGCTCGCCCACGAGGAATCCCGGCGCTACGCGGGCGACGGCGCCGACCCCGGACGGGCGCACGCGGCGCTCGAGCGGATCGCCACCCTGCTCGAGCAGGAGGGGTCCGACGAGGAGCAGGACCGGGAGCTCAGCCCGATCCGGTGACCCGGTCGCGGACCAGGTGCGCCCGGGCGCGGGCGGTGACGGTCCGTCCGGCGAAACGGGTGACGGCGATCGCGCGGACGGGTACCCCCACGACGACCTCCACCGAGCGCCGTTCGCGGCGACAGTCACACCGTCGCACCTGGGCACCGGAGGCCCGCGCCACGCGGGTCGCCGCGGCCTCCGGATGGGTGCCCGTGACCCCGGACCGCCGGTCGGCCGCCGCAGCGGCGGCCAGCGCGGCGGCGTCCGCCGCGGCCTGGGCGCGACCCGCGGCCACCAGGTAGGCGGTCAGGTCGACCACCAGCACGAGCGCGAGCGCGGTGACCGCGAGCCCCACCCATCCGACGGTCAGCACGGACCCGTCCTGCCCGG
>CAZHZQ010000161.1:0-5535 GCA_964537235.1 uncultured Actinomycetota bacterium
CCCAGACGTGGTGCGTCCCGGGTGACCTTCCACCGGAGTGGTCGGCCTCCCGGGACGCAGCAGAGAAGTTACGGCCGGGCCGGGGGTGCGTCAAGAGTTGATCGGGAGATGGCGGCCCGATGAACGCTCGACGCACACGGCTGCCACGCTGAGCGCACACTCGACCGCAGTTGTCCACACCGAGTCTGAGCTGTCCACAGCTGCGTCCACAGCTTGTCCACAACCGCGCCATCGCGTGATCCGCGTCAAGGCGCCCCGTGCACCCCGCCCGTCCCGTGATCCGTGAACGATCCCCCACCCGCCGGGAGGAGCCGCCAGTCGAAGCCGTCCTGACGCAACGTCAACTGCAGGACGCCGCGCGACTCGGCGTCCCGGACCTCGGTGGTGGGCAGAGGCGGATGCGAATCGCCGAACGAACGCAGGTAGGTGCCACCCGTACCGACCACGAACGAGCGGATGCCGTGGGCCTCGTCGGTCGAGCCGTCCGGCGCCATCGGGGAGAAGCGCTCGTAGTTGTGGTCGTGACCGGCCAACACGATCTCGGCGCCGTACTCGTACAACGCATCCCAGAACGCGGCGGTCGCAGTGCTGCTCCCGTGTTGACCCGACGACCAGCGCGGGTGATGCCAGTAGGCGATCACGTGGCGGTCGGTGTTGGCGGTGAGGTCCTCGCGCAGCCATCGCTCCTGGGGCGAGCCCGCCCCGCATCCGCCGACGGCCCAGCAGTTGCTGTTCAACGCGATCACGTGCCACCACGGGCCGAGGTCGTAGCTGTACCACCCCTCTCCGGGTTGGCCGGCCGCGGGCCCGAAGTAGTCGAAGTACCCGGCCGCCCCCTCCGTCCCGTAGTCGTGGTTGCCCGGTGACGGCCGGGTCCGGTCCTGAAACCGACCCCAGCTCGGGGTGTAGCAGTCCGAGAACTCACGGTGGGTCCCGCGGTCGTAGGCGTTGTCACCGAACGTGGCGACCGTGCCCGTGCGCGTCTCGACGACGTCGGCGGTCGCCTCATCGCCGCCGAACCCACACACCGCGATGTCTCCCGCGCCGATCAACACCGGCGGACCGTCCGGCGGCGCCAGCACCAGGTGCGAGGCGACCATCTCTGCGACACGGACGCCGACCGCGGCGGAACCTCCGACGATCGCGTTGCAGTCCAGGCGGTCACGTTCGGTGTCGAGGAGGTCGGCGATGCCGTCCGGCAGCGCGAGGCCCCCGGTCGGGACGATGGCGAGCACACCTGCCGTACGGGCGGCCAGCGAGGCGGCCGTCAGCGCGTCGGGGAAGTCGGACCCCGTCGCGAGCACCGCGCCCCGGAGGCCCTCACCGAAGCGCTGGGCGGCTTCGCGGGCGACCGCGGCGGAGGTCTCGTACCGGTTGGCTCCGGCGAGCCGTTGGACGGCGAACCCCTCTTCCCGGAGCTCCTCGACGACCGCCTCGTCGACCGCGGCGGACCCACCGACGACCCGGACCGTGTCGACCCCGAGGTCGCGCAGTGCGGGGGCGACCTCGTCGTGCAGGTAGTCGCTCGGCGTCAGGAGGACCGGAACCTGATCGGGCGTGGCGGCCAGCGCCCCGGCCGACACCGCGTCGGCGAAGCGCTGCCCGCTGGCGACAGCGGCGACCGATGCCGGCCCGGCCGCCCGAGCCACCGCGGCCGCGGTCGCGTACCGGTCCTCCCCCGCCACCCGACCCACGTCCGCCTCCGGAACCGCCTCGCGGATCCGGCGCTCCACCGCGTCCGACACGGCGGCCGAGCCGCCGGTGATCAGGACGGCAGACGGGTCGAGCCGCTGCAACTCCTCGCCGACCTCGTTCGGGAGGCTGTCGCGATGCGTCAGCAGGGTCGGGGCGTCCCGGTCGGCCGCGAGGGCTGCGCCGGCCAGGGCGTCGGGGTAGTCGCCGGCGGATGCGACCAGGACGGTCGGCGCGGACGACCAGCCGCGTTGCGAGACGGCGATGGCGGTGGTGATCCGCGAGCCGCCGGAGATCCGGTCGAGATGCCGTTCGGTGCACGGGGCCGATCGGGTGGCGCTCGCCGACGAGGTTGTGGAGAACGCGGCGGATGACGCACCAGACGACGTGGCGTACGACGCGGCAGCCGCCACCAGCAGGATCAGCGCCGCCAGTGTGAGTCGGATCCGTGCCTGCAAGGCGACCCCCTTCGGGTGGCCAGTCACTCTACGGTCGTGGGTGGTGTGCGCTTGACACGTACGCGCTGTCACACGAGGTTGGGGCGTACGTAGACGAGACCGACGAGACCGAAGGAACCCTGATGGCCGAGAGCGTGTACAAGATCGTCGAACTGGTGGGCACCAGCAGCGAGTCGTTCGAGAAGGCGGCGGAGGCTGCCGTCGACCGGGCGTCGAAGTCGCTGCGTGACCTGCGCGTCGCCGAGATCGTGCAACAGGATCTCGTGCTCGAGAACGGGTCGGTGACGGCCTACCGCGCGAAGGTGAAGGTGTCCTTCAAGTACGAGGGCGAGTGAGGTAGCACCTCCGCGCTCCCGGGATCCGAGTTCCGTGGGGACCCACGGTCAGGGATCCACCGCACCCGGGTCACCGTTCACGCGGGCCCGGGTCCACGACGGATGACGCCGTGCTCGGTGAGGAACCGTTCGACCTCGCCGAGCAGGCGCCGTCCGGTGAACAGCGCCGTGTCGTTGTGGTCGGCGCCGTCGACGGCGACGAACCGCTTGGGTGCGGAGGCCGCCTCGAACAGCCGCCGGCTGTGCTCGAGAGGCACGATCGTGTCGTCCTCCCCCGCGATCACCAGGACCGGCGGGGCGACATCAGCGATCCGCTCGTGGGACGGGTAGCGATCGGGCAGCGATGCCTCGATGATCGGCCGTGGCAGTGGGTAGTGGGCGCTGGCGATGTCGGCCAACGAGGTGAACGGCGACCGCAGCACCAGCGCAGCCGGCGACCGCTCGATGGCCAACCCGATCGCGACCGCAGCGCCGAGCGACTCACCGAAGAACACGATCTCCGCCACGTCTGCCCGCGCCTGCAGGTGGTCGAGCGCGGCGCGGGCGTCGGCCATCAGGCCGTCCTCCGAGGGCGTACCCGGGTTGCCGCCGTACCCCCGGTAGTCGACGAGCAGGGTCGACAGGCCCAGCCCGGCCAGCGCCTCGGCCAGCGGTAGCCGTCCCGCGCGCGTACCGCCGTTGCCGTGCAGCATGAGGACGGCCGGCGCAGCGACGTCCCTCCGTCCGGCCGGCAGGTACCAGGCGTCCAGCGTCAGGCCGTCATCGGTCTGGAAGACGACCTCCTCGAGGTCGTCGGCGACGGCATGCGCAGGCGGCACGCGTCGGCCTGGGAAGTAGATCATGCGACGCAACAGGTCCACGAGTCCAGGCTACGCCCAGTCGCACATCCCGCGATCGCACGGCCTCGCATGTGAGGCGCTCGTCGTCAGACCCGCGTTCGCTGCTGAGCCGGCTCGGAGGCGGGGAGCGTGACCGTGAACACGGCCCCCGAAGGTTCGTTGTCCTCGTAGCGCACCCGGCCGCCGCTGGCCTCGCTGTAGACCTTGACGAGGTGCAGCCCCAGCCCGAGCCCGGTCGCGCGCCGGGTCGTCCCGGTCGAGGCCTGGGTGAAGCGTTCGAACATCTTCGACACGAACTCGGGCGGGACACCGTCGCCGTGGTCCCGGACGCGGACCAGGACGTCGTCCCCGTCACGATCGAGCTCGAGGAGGACGGGTGGACGCCCGTAGCGGATCGCGTTCACGAGCAGGCTCTCGACGATCTGCTCGAGATGCTCGCGATCGATCTCCACATGGGCGTCCCCGTCCTCGATGACGGGGGTGACGTGCTCGCCCGCCCGCTCGGCGACCTCTTCCAGCAGCGGAGCGACGGCGACCCGTTCCGCTCCGGCACCCTCGGCCCCCGTCTCGAGCTCGTGGGTCGCCAGCAGGCCACCGATCAGCTTCCAGAGCTCACCGGCCTGGCGCTCGATCGTCTCCGCGTAGGTGCGGCGCTGCTCGGGATCGAGATCCTCGCCCCGTTCGCGCAGGACCTGCGCGAACCCGAGGATCGGAGTGAGCGGCGTCCGCAGCTCGTGAGACACGCGCGCGATGAGGTCCTCCTTGATGGCCTCGATCTCGCGTTCAGGTGTCACGTCGTGCACCAGCATCACGTTGCCGGCCAGACGGCGACGACCGTCGAAGAGGACACTGTGTCGGATCTGAACGACCCGCACGGCACCGGACGGCCCCGCGATCGCCAGCTCCTGCTCGTGGAGCGGATCGGCGGGGGTCGCACGCGACATCGGGGCGGTGGGATCGACCTCGATGCCTCCTTGGGTGGCGGCCACGATCAGATCATCGAGTCGACGCCCCGACGCGTCCACCTCGGGCACCCCGGTGAGCTGCTCCATGGCCTGGTTCCAGACCTCCACCCGGCCATCGGCGTCGAGCAGCGCGATGCCGTCCGACGCCCCGGCCACCATGCGGTCCAGCCGGTCGCGCTCGCTGGCGAGGACCGCCATGTCCGAGCGACGCTCGACGGACGTCTGGTAGGCGCGCGCCACGATCACGACCGGCAACAGCATCAGCGGGGAGAGGACGGGGTCGATGCGCCAGAGCACCGCGAACGGGACCCCCACGGAAGCGCCGCTCGCCGCGATGAACAGCGTCAGCCCGAGCCGTTCGCGCAGGATGCGGCGGGCCGAACGCTCCTCCAGCCGTGCCAGCAGTCCCGCGATGGCGGTGTTGTTGACGACCATGTAGATCCCAGCCGCGGCGAACGCGGCCGCGACCTCCGGCAGGGAGATGTCGGTGCCTACCTCCCCCACCAGCAGGAAGGCGCCGGCGACGCCCAGCGTCGTTCCGGTGGTCAGCGTCGCCACGTTGTAGACGATCTTGATCGGCCCGCGCTGGTCGATCAGCTGGTGGATCACGACCGCGACGGCGACGACCACGATGGCGAGCAGCGGCGGCAGGAGCAGGAAGGCGGCGGCGACCACCGCCTCGTCCAGCTGGAAGGTCTCCTCGACCTGCCCGTGCCGGATCCGCAGCTGCAGCTGGTCCGCCGCGACCGCGAGCACGACGAGGAGCAACGCCACCCAGGCGTTGCTCCGCAGGTCGGCCGCGGTGGGCAAGGGCAGCAGCGCTCCCGCCGTTGCCGCCACGACGCAGGCGGCGAGCATCCAACCCCAGACGTAGCGACGTACCTCTGCCGGAAGCGGCGGAGGTCCATCGTCTGTGCCGGTCGGGGAGGGACCGGCGTTCTGGTCGCTCATGAGGGATCTCGGCGTTGCCGCACGGAACCGACATCTCGGACGGCTGCCAGCGAGTTTACGTGTCGCCTCGCGCCAGTTCCTTCAACCCGCGTCGGTCCACCTTGCCGAGGTGCGTCCGCGGGAACTCGTCGAGCAGCGCCACCCGACGGGGATGCTTGTAGGGCTCGAGCCGTTCGAGGGCCAGCGCGGTGAGCTGCTCGGCGAGGTCGTCCGGAGCGTCGTCGATCGGCACCACGAACGCGACGGGCTTCGTCAGGCCGTCCTCGTCCTCGACGCCGACGACCGCGCACTCGGC
>CAZHZQ010000162.1:0-5526 GCA_964537235.1 uncultured Actinomycetota bacterium
CGGATCATCGCGTACTCGCCGGACACCTGGTAGGCGGCGGTCGGCAGGTCGTAGGTGTCGTGCACGTCGGCCAGCACGTCCAGGTAGGGCAGCGCCGGCTTGACCATGATCACGTCCGCGCCCTCGGCGACATCGAGGGCGACCTCGCGCCGGGCCTCGCGCCGGTTGGGCGGGTCCTCCTGGTAGCTGGCCCGGTCGCCGAACTCCGGTGCCGACTCGGCGGCGTCGCGGAACGGGCCGTAGAAGCCGGACGCGAACTTGGCCGCGTACGCCACGATCCCGACGTGTGCCAGGCCCGCGTCGTCCAGCGCGGACCGGATGCCGGCGACCTGCCCGTCCATCATCCCGGAGGGGGCGACCAGGTCGGCGCCGGCCTCGGCCTGGACGACGGCCTGCCTGGCGTAGCCGGCGACCGCCGCGTCGTTGTCGACGCTGGAGCGGTCGTCGGTCAGCGGGCCACAGTGCCCGTGCGTGGTGTACTCGCACAGGCAGGTGTCGGCCCACAGGACGACCCCGTCTCCGAGGTCGTCGCGGATCCCCCGCAGCGCCGCGGGCACCGGCCCGTCGGGGTCCCAGCCCGGAGCGCCCTCCTCGTCCTTGGTGTCCGGGATCCCGAAGAGGATCAGGCTCGTGACACCCCGGGCGTGCAACCGCTTGGCCTCCTCGCGCACGGACACGCGTGTGTGCTGCACGACCCCGGGCATCGAGGCGACCGGGGCGGGCTCGTCGATCCCTTCCTTGACGAACAGCGGGGCGACCAGATCGGCCGGATGCAGCCGGGTCTCGGTGAACGCGCTGCGCAACGCCGGGGTCCGGCGCAGACGCCGGAGACGCCGTTCGGGATAGGTAGCCATGGCCCTCAAGTCTAGGGCGTGAACGGGTCAGGCCGCGGTCGAGGTCCCCTCCTCGCGGGAACCGGCCGGCGGGCGGACCAGCGAACGTCCCTCGCGCTCACAGCGCACCGCGTTGAGTTCAGCCCCGTAGACGTAGATCCGTCCCGCCAGGAACAGCAGCAGCATCGCCGCGATGATCGACCCCAGGGTCCCCAGGAGCTCGTTCCACTTGTCCGCCTGGTTCCCGGCGTAGGCGGCCCCGAAGAACTTCAGCAGCGTCCATCCGGTCGCGGCGAGCAGCGCCCCGGGCCACAGGTCACGCCACTCGGGGCCCTCCCCCACGGACAGCAGCCGGTAGGCGACGAGGAAGAACACGAGATCGAGCGCGAACGCGACCAACGGACCCACCACCCCGAGGGTCGCCGCCACGCTCTCGGGGACACCGGCCCGCTGGGCGGCATCCCCGAGCAACGCACCCAGTCCCGACGCCAACGCCGCGGCGACGGCCAACAGCCCGAGGACCACCAGGTGCCCGACGGCCCGCAGCTTCTTGACCACCAGGTTGCTGTCGTCCTCGTAGCGGTAGATGCGCGAGGTCGCGACCTGTGCGGAGTCGACGACCCGCAGGCCCGCGAACAGGACCCCCAGGAACCCGACGATCCCGAGGACCCCCCGGTTGTTCACGACCGTCTCGACCGTGTCACCCATCGCCGCTCCCAACCCCGGGACCGTCTGGGCGACGGCCTCCTGGAGCTGTCCCTGCGCGTCGACGTTGCCCTGGAGGAAGAACCCGGCGACGGCGAGCGCGGCCAGCAGGATCGGGAAGATCGACAGGAACATGAAGAACGCCATGCTCCCGGCCAGCTGGTTGCCGAGGTCGTCGTTGTAGCGCTCCTGCACCGCGATCGCGGTCCCGAGGACGGGCTTGTCGCGCAGCTTGTCCTTGAACGCCATGGCCTCCACAGGCTACGACGCCGCCCCGTCGTACGGACGACGAAGGGTCAGGCCGGCGACCGGCCCTGCGCGGCCTCGACGATTGCGTCGACGAGGCCGCCCAGGTCGTGCCGGCTGGCCTCGACGGCGACCTCCAGCCCGAGCTCGCGGCACGTTCGGCTGGTGACGGGTCCGATCGAGACCACGCGCCCGCTCCAGTCGAGCTCGGCGGTCAGCTCGACGAAGTTGCGCACCGTGGAGGACGACGTGAACGCGAGGATGTCGACCTCACCGGCCTCCAGCCGCGCGGCCGCCTCGGGGGGGAGGTCGTCGGGCAGCCCGGTGACGTACGCGTCGACGGTGACGGGCTCGTAGCCGCGCTGCCGCAGGGTCTCGGGCAGGGTCTCCGAGGCGATGTCGGCGCGTGGCAGCAGCACCCTGCCCTCGCCCGGGGGGAACGCCGCGGCCAACGTCGCGGTGGTCGATCGATCGGGCATCAGCGCGGGCTCGACACCCAGCGTCCGGCGCAGCGCGCGCCCCGTGCCCGGTCCCACCACGGCGACCAGCGCTCGGGTCAACACATCGGGATCGAGGCCGGCGCGGTCCAGCGCATCCGCGACCGCGTCCACCCCGTTCGGTGAGGTCAGACAGACCGCGGTGAACGTCCCCTTGGCGACCTCACGGAGCGCGTCGACCAGCCCGTCGACGTCCCCGGGCAGGATCGCGATCGTCGGCGCCTCGACCGGTTCGCCGCCCAGGTCCCGGATCCGCCCCGACAGGGCGTCCGCCTGGTCGGGTGTCCGAGGTACCAGCACGGCCACCCCCTCCAGCGGCCGCGTCTCCGTCGCCCGCGCAGCTCCGGTCGTCACGGGCTCTCCACTGGGGGTGTCGGGTCCTCGCGTCGACGGAGCCGCTCGAGGACCTCGCGTCCGCCGGCGTCGAGGAGCGTCTCGGCGAGCGTCCGACCGAGCATCTCCGGCTGGTCGGCCGCGGCTTGGTGGCTGGCGCGATGCAGATGGGTCCCACCGGGATCCGAGACCATCCCCAGGAGTTCCATCCGTCCGTCACCGAGCATGCTCGCGTGGGCGCCGATCGGGGTGGTGCAGCCGCCCTGCAACCGGGCCAGCAAGGCGCGTTCCGCGCGGACGAGCGCACGGGACTCGTCGTCCTCGATCCGCGCGAGCGCATCCAGGGTCTCGCCGTCGTCGTCACGGCACTCGACCGCCAGGGCCCCCTGGGCCGGCGCGTGCAGGCACTCCCCGTGCTCCAGAGCCACGGCCTTGACGTCGAGGTCCACCGGGCCGAGGCGACGCACACCGGCGACCGCGATCACCACCGCGTCCAGGTCGCCGTCGGCGACCCGGCCCAGCCGGGTGTCCAGGTTGCCGCGCAGCGGCTGCACCAGCAGGTCCCGGCGCACCCGCTGCAGCTGCGCCCGGCGGCGGGTGCTGGACGTCCCGACGGTGGCCCCGCGGGGCAGGCTCGACAGCCGCGCCCCGTCGCGCGTCACCAGCAGGTCGCGGGGATCCTCCCGACGGGGGACGGCCCCGACCAGCAGGCCGGCGAACCGCTCGGTGGGCAGGTCCTTGAAGGAGTGGACCGCGCAGTGCGCCCGGCCGTCGAGGACCGCCTGGCGGATCCCGTCGACGAACAGCCCCTTGGTATCGAAGGCCTCGACCGCGCGATCCGGGTGCTCGTCGCCCGTCGTGGACAGCGGCACCAGCTCGGCGGGACGCCCGGTCGCCTCGGCCAGCGCGTCGGCCACGTGGCGCGCCTGGGTGCGTGCGAGTCGGCTGCGGCGGGTCGCCACCAGCCACGGTGAGGACATGGCCTAGCCGTCGAGGTCGAACAGCTCGCGCAGCGCCAGGGCGTACTGTTCGGCTCCGCCGCCGTCCGCGAGGGACTTCAGCCGCACGGTCGGGTCGTGCAGGAGCGTGTTCACGATGCCGGTGGCCAGCGCCTCGACCGCCTCGCGCTCCCGCTCGTCGAGGTCGGACAGCCGGGAGCCGAGCCGTTCCAGCTCGTCGCGACGTACTCGGTGCCCGTGCTCGCGCAGGGCGCGGATCGTCGGCTCGACCTCGACGGCCTTGGTCCACGCGTGGAAGGCGGCAGCCTCCTCCTCGACGATCGCGGTCGCCGCCTCGATGACCTCGCCCGTCACGGTCGAGTCGGCGACGGCGCGGATCGCGTCGAGGTCGATGACCGTCACGCCCTCGAGGTCGTCGCACGAGTGGTCGATGTTGCGGGGCATCGCCAGGTCGAGCAGGACGAGCTCGCGGTCGTCCTGTCGGTGGCGGCGGGCATCGGCCACGAGCTCGGCATCGATCAGCGGCATCGACGCCCCCGTGCAGCAGACCACGAGATCGGCCTCGGCCACCGCGTCCCGCAGGCCGCCCTCGGGGACGATCTCGCCGTCGACCTTGTCGGCCAGGCGTTCGGCCTTGTCGTTCGTCCGGTTCCGGACGAGGACCCGCGCGACCTCGGCCTCGCGCAGACGCTCGGCGGCGAGGCTGCCCATCGCCCCGGCTCCGACGACCAGCACGGTCTGCCCGGCCAATCCCTCGGACCAGCCGCGGGCTGCCGCGTCGAGGCCGACCTCGACCATGGAGGAAGCACCCTGCGAGATCGAGGTCTCGGCGCGGACGCGCTTGGAGGTGTGCAGCGCACGGTTGAACAGCGTCTGGAGCATCCGGCGACTGGCGCCCTCGTCACGGGCGATCACCGTCGCCTCCTTGACCTGGAGCGCGATCTGCTGCTCGCCGACGACCATCGAGTCCACGCCGCTGGCAACCGCGAACAGGTGCGCCGCCGCCCGGTCGTCGTGGAACGTGTAGCCGACCGTCTCGAGCAGGTGGGGATCGATGTCGCCCCGGGTGGACAGCCACGTCGAGAGCTCGTGCAGGCCGTCGTGGAACCGGCTGACGTTGGCGTACACCTCGACGCGGTTGCAGGTCGACAGGACCGCGGCCTCGAGGACGTGGTCCAGCGACCGCAGCGACCGCAGCGCCTTCGGGTACTCCTGGACGGGGATGGCCACGCGTTCGAGCAGGGCGAAGTCGGCGGTGCGGTGGTTCAGACCGACGGTGAGGACGGGCATCGGACCTCGGTGCTCCGTGTCGAGGGGCGGGTCGTGGCAGGCCGGACGGGCCGGTCAGTCTAGCGCCCGCCGTCGTCAGCGACCGCCGCCTCAGCCGTCGGTACCAGCCGAGGGATCGGGGCGACGCCGTTCGTGGTAGGCGAGGATCTGCAGCTCCGTCGACAGGTCCACCTTGCGCACCGAGATGTGCGCCGGCACCTCGAGGTGGGCGGGAGCGAAGTTGAGGATCGCCGTGATCCCGGCAGCCACCAACCGGTCGGCCACCGTCTGTGCGGCCTCGGCCGGAACGGCGATGACCGCGATCGACACGTCCTCCCTCGCGACCAGGTCGTCGAGCTCGTCCAGCGGTTCGATGCGGTGCGCACCGACCTGCTGACCGACCTTGTCGGGGTCGGCGTCCACCAGCGCCGCGATCTCGAAGCCCCGCTCGTCGAACCCGCCGTAACTGGCGAGGGCACGACCGAGGTTGCCGACACCGACCAGCAGGACGCGCCAGTCGCGGTTCAACCCCAGCACCGCGGAGATGTGATCGAGCAGGTCGTCGACCGCGTAGCCGACCCCGCGGATCCCGTGGGAGCCGAGGTAGGACAGGTCCTTGCGCACCTGCGCGCTGTTGACGCCGGCGGCCTGGGCGAGCCCGTCGCTGGACACCGTCTGCGCGCC
>CAZHZQ010000163.1:0-5523 GCA_964537235.1 uncultured Actinomycetota bacterium
GTGCAGGTCTTCTACATCCCCTCCAGCTCGATGGTCCCGACGCTCGAGGTCAACGATCGCATCCTCGTCGACAAGGTCACCTACCGGTTCCGTGACCTGCGACGGGGCGAGATCGTCGTCTTCGAGGGTGACCGTCTGGGCGTCCCCGATGTCGACCGCGGTCCGATCGAACGCGCCGTCCGCGGGCTGGGACAGCTGGTGGGTCTTGCTCCCGCCAACGCCCGGGACTTCGTCAAGCGGGTGATCGGCTTGCCGGGCGACGAGGTCGAGATCGACGACGAGGGCACGGTCCACGTGAACGGCGTGGCGCTGGACGAGCCATACGTGGCGTCCGAGGACCGACGTCCCTTCGGGCCGATCACGGTCCCCGAGGGGCAGCTGTTCTTCCTCGGTGACAACCGCCCCAACTCGTCGGACTCCCGCGTCGCCGAGGGGCTTGGGTTCGTCGAACGCGACCACGTCGTGGGGCGTGCCTTCGTGGTCATCTGGCCGGTGGAACGACTCGAGCTGCTCGACCAACCGGAGTACGGCCCGATCCCCGATGAGCCGGTGGAGGAGGAGGCAGCCCCGACGACCGCCCCGACCCCCACCGCCTCGGATATCGACCTCGTCACCGCGTCGTGACCAGCGCACCGGACGGGCTGCTCGAAGCGGCGCTGCACGCCCAGGGTTTCCGCCGGGTCGCCGGCCTGGACGAGGCCGGCCGCGGGGCGCTGGCCGGACCGCTGGTCGCCGCCGCGGTCGTGCTCCCTCCGGACCTGCAGCTCGCGGGCCTCAACGACTCCAAGCTGGTCACCCCGGCCGAGCGCGACCGCCTCTACGACGAGATCATGGACCACGCCCTGTCGGTCGGCGTCTACCGGATCGGTCACACGCGGGTCGACCGGATGGGTTTGCACCGGGCCAACATCAAGGCGCTGCGCAACGCGCTCAACAAGATCGAGCCGCAGCCGGACTACGCCCTGGTGGACGGCTTCCGCATGAAGCGTATGCAGATGCCGTCCCTGCGCGTCGTCAAGGGCGACATGGTGTGCACCTCGGTGGCCGCCGCGTCGATCATCGCCAAGGTCACGCGGGACCGGATCATGGTCCGCGCCGCCGAGCGCTACCCGGGCTACGCCTTCGAGAGCAACAAGGGCTACCGCGCCCCGGACCATCTGTCGGGGCTCGACCGGCTCGGTCCGTGCGACATCCACAGACGCTGCTTCGCCCCGGTCGCTGCGGCGATGGAGGTCCGTACGATGGAACAGACATGAGCGAAGAGGACATCGGCGCGTTCGAGAACGACCTCGAGCTCGCCCTGTACCGCGAGTACCGCGACGTCGTGCGCATGTTCCGGTACGTCGTCGAGACCGAGCGGCGCTTCTACCTCGCCAACGAGGTCGAGCTCACCCCGCGCAGCGAGGGCGACGACGCCTGGTTCGAGCTGCGGCTCTCGGACGCGTGGGTGTGGGACATGTACCGTCCGGCGCGGTTCGTCCGAGCCGTCCGGGTGCTGACGTTCCGCGACGTGAACATCGAGGAGCTCGCGCACGACGATGACGACCAGCCACCGCCACCGTTCCTGAGCTGAGGGGAGCAGACGATGGGCTTCAACGCGACCCGTCGGTACCGAGACGGCAAGCTCGTCGACGTCGCGATCCTGGTCGTCGGCACGCTCATCGTGCTCGGCGCGCTGGCCTGGGGCTTCGGGCTGATCGGCTGACGCGTGGTCGACGACCCGTACTGGCCGCGCGCGTCCGAGTGGCTGGCCGGTGCTGACCCGGAGCCCGCCCTGCAGGTGGCCGGCGTCCCGAACTCCGCCGCTTCGATCTCGGGGTCGGACGCGTGGCGCGCCCCGCGCGAGCTGCGCACCGTGCTGGACCGCTTCTCGACCTACCACGGTGAGCGCGACGTCGACCTCGAGACGCTGCCGGTGGCCGATCTGGGGGACTGGGACGTGCGCGCCCTCGATCCGCACGCGCTGATCGACGCGGTCGACGCGCTCGCCCGCGCACTCCCGCCCGAGCCGGTCCACCTGTTCCTCGGCGGTGACAACGCCATCACCCGTCCGTTGGCTCGCGCGACCGCCGACCGCGACCTCGACCGGCTGGGCGTGCTGACGTTCGACGCCCACCACGACGTACGGGTCACCGACCCGGTCCCGACCAACGGCTCGCCGATCCGCGGGCTCATCGAGGACGGCGTCGCCGGCGAGGCGATCGTGCAGGTCGGGATCCACTCCTTCGCCAACTCCCGCGCGTACCGGCGGTACGGCGAGCAGCACGGGATCCGGGTGATCACGATGCGGCAGATCGACCGCGAGGGCATCACGGTCGCGGTCGACACCGCCCTGCAGCACCTCGCGGACCGGGTGGACCACATCCACGTCGACTTCGACATCGACGTGCTCGACCGCTCCCACGCCCCGGCCTGTCCCGGCGCTCGTCCGGGCGGGATGACCCCGCGGCAGCTCGCGCGCGCCGCCTACCACGTCGGCCTGCACGAGAAGGTGACCTCGGCGGACATCGTCGAGGTCGACCCCGCGCGCGACCTCCACGAGGTGACGTTGATGAACGCCGCGACGGTGCTGCTGTCCTTCGCCGCGGGCCTCGCCCGCCGGCTGCAGCGCCCCGCCGTCAGCGGTCCACGACCACCTCGCCACCCTTGACCACGGTCCGGACGAGGTTCGTGCCCGGTCGGTAGGGGATGTGCCGGTAGGTCGGGGCGTCGAGGACGATCAGATCGCCCACCGTCCCTCGCAGCAGCATCCCGCGGTCGTCCATCTGCAGGGCCAGCGCTCCGCCTCGGGTCGCGGCCCAGACCGCCTGTTCCGGGGTCAGCCCCATCTCGATGCAGGCCAGGGCGATCACGAACGACATCGACTCGGTGTACGAGGTGCCCGGGTTGCAGTCGGTCGCCAGCGCCACGGTGACGCCGTGCTCCCAGAACCTCGGGCCGGGCGCGTACCTGCTGCGCAGCGAGAAGGACGTCGCGGGCAGCAGCACGGCGACCGTCCCGGCCCGGGCCAGGGCGGCGAGGTCACGGTCCTCGACGTGGACGAGGTGGTCGGCGGACACCGCCTGGATCTCGGCGGCCAGCCGCGCACCCCCGCTGGCCGCGAGCTCGTTGGCGTGGATCCGCGGGCTCAACCCGTACCGGCGCCCCGCGGCCAGGATCCGTCGCGACTCCTCGACCGTGAACGCTCCGACGTCACAGAACACGTCGCAGTGGTGCGCGTACGGGGCGCAGCTGGGGATCATCACGTTCACGAGCAGGTCGAGGAACCCCGCGCGGTCGTCCTCGTACTCCTCGGAGATCACGTGGGCTCCGAGGAACGTCGGGACGACGTCCACCGGGTGGTCGGCCCGCAGCCGCGCCGCGGCCTGCAGCTGACGCTTCTCGGTCGCGGCGTCCAGCCCGTAGCCGGACTTGATCTCGACCGTCGTCGTGCCGTTCTCCAGCATCCGCTGCAGGCGGGGCGCCGACGCCGAGACCAGGTCGTCGGTGCTGGCCGCGCGGGTGGCACGGACGGTCGCGCGGATCCCCCCCGATGCCGGTGTCGCCTCGTACTGCTCACCGTGGAGACGATCGACGAACTCGTCGCTGCGGTCCCCGGCGAACACCAGGTGGGTGTGCGCGTCGACGAACCCCGGGAGCACCGCCCGCCCCTCGACGTCCATGGTCTCGAGGTCCCGGTGCTCGTCCGGGAGACCGCGCTCCCGGCCGATCCACGCGACGCGGCCGTCCCGGATCACGATCGCTGCGTCGGCGACGAGCCCCAGCGGTTCGGGGGCCTCTGGAGCGTTGGTGACGAGTTCACCGATACCGGTGACGAGCAGGTCCGCCATCTCCCCGCTCAACGATCCGTGTCGGGGGCGACGACCTCGGAGATCGTGGTGAGGATCTGCTCGATGGTCGCGCCCTTCTCGAGGTACGCGTCCGCGCCGAGCTCGTCGGGACCGATCACGTCGAACGATCCGGCGCCGGACATCACCACGACCCGGACCGCGTCCGACGCCGCGCGGATCAGCGGGATCGCGTCGCGTCCGGTGAGGATCGGCATCGACAGGTCCAGGATGACCACGTCGGGGTCCTGCTCCTCGATCAGCGGTACGACCTGATCGCCCGATCCGGCCTCGCCGACCACCTCGAATCGACCGTCACGCTCCAGGAGCCGGCGGAGCACCTCGCGCAGGTCCTCGGAGTCGTCAGCCAGGACCACCCGTGTGGGGCCGGTGGGGGACTCGTCGTCGGCGGTCATCGGTCGTGGTCCTCCACGAGCATGGGGATGCGCACGCCTCGGCTGCGGGCGACGGAACGGGCACGTTCATAGCCGGCGTCCGCGTGGCGTGCCACCCCGCTGCCGGGGTCGTTCGTCAGCACCCGCTGCAGCCGCTGCGCCGCCTCGTCGGTCCCGTCGGCGACGACCTGCGCCCCCGCGTGGATGCTCTTGCCGATCCCGACGCCCCCGCCGTGGTGGACGGCGACCCAGGCCGCCCCGGAGGCGGTGTTCAGCAGCGCGTTCAGGACCGGCCAGTCGGCGATCGCGTCCGAGTCGTCCGCCATCGACTCCGTCTCGCGGTAGGGCGAGGCCACCGATCCGCTGTCCAGGTGGTCGCGGCCGATCACGATCGGGGCGGACACCTCGCCGGAGGAGACCAGCTCGTTGAACGCCAGGCCGGCCTCGGCTCGTTCGCCGTACCCCAGCCAGCAGATGCGCGCGGGCAGCCCCTGGAACGCGACCTGCTCGTCGGCGAGCTCGAGCCAGCGCTGCAGGGCGTCGTCCTCGGGGAACAGCTCGCCGATCGTCCGGTCGGTCGCGGCGATGTCGGCCGGATCCCCGGACAGGGCCACCCACCGGAACGGGCCCTTGCCCTCGCAGAACAGCGGGCGGAGGTAGGCCGGCACGAAGCCGGGGTAGGCGAACGCGTCCGCGAAGCCGCCCTCCTGCGCCTCGCCCCGCAGGTTGTTGCCGTAGTCGAACACCTCGGCCCCGGCCTGCTGGAAGCCGACCATCGCTGCGCAGTGCGTGGCCATCGACTCCCGCGCCGCCTTGACGTAGCCGCGCGGATCGCGGTCGCGCAGCTCGGCCGCCGCCTCGACGTCGTAGCCGGCCGGGACGTACGCCCTGGGGTCGTGCGCCGGGGTCTGGTCGGTGACGACGTCGATCTCGACCTCCCGGGCCAGCAGCTCGGGCACGACCTCGGCGGCGTTGCCCAGCACCCCGATCGACCGGGGGCGCCCCGTCGCCCTGTGCTCCAGCGCGACGTCCAGCGCCTCGTCCAACGAGTCGAACGCCACGTCGAGGTACCGGGTCTCGAGGCGGCGCTGCATGCGGGCGGGATCGACCTCGACGCACAGGGCGACCCCGCGGTTCATCGTGATCGCCAGCGGCTGCGCCCCGCCCATCCCACCGAGCCCGGCGGTGAGCACGAGCCGGCCGGACAGGTCAGCCCAGCCGTTCTGCTCGGCCAGCGCGGCGAAGGTCTGGTAGGTGCCCTGCAGGATCCCCTGGGTGCCGATGTAGATCCACGAGCCGGC
>CAZHZQ010000164.1:0-5514 GCA_964537235.1 uncultured Actinomycetota bacterium
GGGCTGCGCCCGTAGCCCTGCCGGCGCCGTTCGAGCTCCCGAGCGATCGGGGCGGCGGTGACTTGCAGTCCGGCCGGGAGGCCCTCACAGATGGTCACCAGGGCAGGGCCGTGTGACTCTCCGGCTGTCAGGTACCGCAAACGGCGCACGCCGCCTCCACCTCTTCAGGAAGCGGCGTGCACCCTAGCTGTCCTTCAGTCCGTCTCTTCTCGCCAAGTCGAGACCGTGAATTCACCGCTACCGATGACGGTCAGCGCATCGTCATAGTGGAACTGCCACCCACCGGTGTTGTTGATCTGGTCGCAGAGCATCGAGCCGTAGACCGCAGCTCCTGACGAACCGGTATTGCCGCACACCCCCTTCGGTGCGTACAGCGTGGCTCCGATCCGGCTGTGCGAGGACATCCGGAAGGTGGGCGTGTTCCCGTCGACCGCGACGAAGTTGACCTGCAGCGCGGCGGCAGCTGGGGGTGGCTTCGTAGTGGTGTCCGTCCCGTACGTGGGCAGGTCCGTGCAGTGGTCACAGTTGACGAGCCGCTGGGTGCCACTACCGGGGCCGTGGACGTCCACGGTGCCGGTCGTGTAGATGGCGACCGGGTTGTCCTGACTCGCCGACGCATCCACGGACGTGTTCTGGCCGAACGTGATGTCGTCGAAGCAGTAGAAGCCTTCTTCGCCCTGGTCGTCGGCGTCACCATCACCGTTACGGTCCTTCGGTTCGACCACCACGAACCCCTGGGTCCTCAGAGTGAGGGCGTTCGCGACGGTCACCGGTTCGAGGGTGTCGATGGTCTCGTGGGCCTTGCCGGGAGTGTTGTCGAAATCCGGATACTGGCGGTCTGTGTGGGTGTTATCAGGGTCATCGTCGCACTCGTCGAGGAAGAGAGCCAGGTCGTCGTTGGAGGGGACGAACGCACGTTCCTCGGGGAAGGTCACCGAGTACGGTCCGAGCAGGCTGTCGTCGGGGCGAACGAACGCGTCAGGCTCGCAGGCGGTCAGCACGCCATCGGGGTCGTAGTCCGGATCGGTGAGCCCCACGGCGCCGGACGACGTCAGACCGATCTGTGTGTTCCCCGCGCCGGTACAGCGGTCGGCGACCGTGTCGCCCTCTTTGAAGTTCCAGATCTGGACACCGTCGATCTGGCTGGACTTCCCGCCGAACTTGACCTCGGTGTTGGATCCGACGATCCCCAGGCGACCGGGGCGGGGCCAGTACGGCACGTCCTCTCCGTACGGACTCGCTTCCTTGTTGCTCTTGTACGTGTCGGCGAAGTTGTTGTTGTTGAACTCGGCGAGAAGTTGGGCGAAGGCGCTGGCGAAGAAGCGTCGACGTTCCTCGATCGTCGCCACCACCGTCCGAGTCGCACCGTTGAGATCGCTCGTTGACGTGATCTCCCACCCCCTGGAGTCGATCCGTTCGATCTCCCAGTTCACCGTGTTGCCGTCGACATCCAGCGTGAACGACTGTGCTGGATCGCCTGGCTCCACGTTGACGAACTGGTCCGCTTCCAGCATGAACAGCGCCTGCTGTACGCCGGCGTCGGCGTGCTGTACGACCTCTTGGAAGTCACGGTCGAACCTCGCAGCTTGCTGACTTGTGGTGGTCCGCATGAAGAGCGCGACGACGAAACCGCCGATCACGATCACCGCCAGGAGGGCGAGGACGACGGACCCCCGTTCGCCTCGAGACTGGGAGGGCCCGTGCCAGCGTCGATGATCGTTCATGTAAGGCATGAGAAACCTCCGTGGTTCCTGAGGTGGATACCCGTGCGGACCTCTATCGGGTTCTGGTTGGCCGGGGTGCCCCGGAGTGTGATCTCGGCCTTGGACACCTCTGTGGCAACGCCGGGGGCCGTGCCGTCAGGACTCGAGTAGACGAAGAGCGTCGTGTTGTCCACGTCGTTGAGGAACAGCCTCGTGCTCGTCGAGCCGAAGCTCCCGGTCGACGGGTCTCGCACGGACCTGACCTCGTAGAGCGCATCTGGTACCTGTCCCCCTCCCAGAACCGATCCGAGCACGTAGCGGTACCGGTAGATGTTCCCCTCCCGTACCACGTCGACGGATACGTCATCCGGCTCGAACGTGTTGACCTGGCACGCGGCACGCAGTTCACGGCCGATACGTTCGACGCTCTTCTCCAGTTCGGTCATCGCGTCGATGCGGTCCTGTGCCCGGGTTGTCGTCCTCAGACTGCTGACGATGCCCGAGAACACCATCCCGCCGACGATCCCGAAGATGACGAGGACGACCAGCAGCTCCACGAGTGTGATCCCGTGTTCATCGCGGTCCAACCTCGTGATCATGGTCAGCACCCGTCCGCGTCCGCAGATTCGTCCTCGACGTTCACGAACTCGTCCGCAGACGCGGTCGAGGCGTCGTACTGCCGGTCCACATCCACCGTCAGCGTCCGTGTGCCGGGTTCACCGAACTCGGTCCCCGCCGGATAGGTGTGGGTGAAGGTCGCACCGAAGTCCGGAAGGGCCGCAAACGTGAGGTCGACTGGGTCCGGACCGGTGTCCCACGTCGCCGTCACCGTGTCGTCCGGTGTCCCTCCGTTGACCTCGACGTCGATCGTCACGTTGCAGGTGCTCTCACCGTTCTCGTTGACCTCGATCTCGCTCACCGTGATCGTCCTCACCGCGACAGGGCGTTCGAACACGACCAGCTCGGTCGCTTCGTAGACCAAGGTGGTGTCGTTGCGATCCACAGCTTCGAACGTGAACAGCTCGGGCCCGTCGGGGAAGGGGCCGCCTTTAGGCTCCGGGCAGGAGGTCGAGATGGTCCGCGACCAGTTCTTGAAATCTCCGGCATGAACCAGATCGACGGTCACCGTAGAACCGTCTCGCTTGCGGAACGCAGCGTCGACGGACTGGGCCGGGTCGAGCGTGACGGCGGTGAGCACGATCTCCTGCTGGTTGCAGGCGTCGTCATTGAGGTCCACGAAGTCCGTCGCCTCGACGCGGAGCGGCCGTTCCCTGGTCTCGGCGCTGCGGAGGGCGCTGACCCGCAGGTCGCGAGAGGTGCCTCTGACCGACCACTCCAGCGTCACGGTGATCCGCTTGTAGTCCTGTGTGTCGCCTGTGGAGTCCTTGCTTCCGAGCCCGTCGGCATCGTCATCGACCCAGGTGATCGCCCTCGTGACGGTGTACGGGTTGCCGTCACGGGTGATGGTCTCCACGGGCTCCGGCACCGGAGATCCTGCCGTTCGTGTGTCGTCGATCAGGACGAGGTCCTCACCCTCGAACGTCGTTCCGCCCAACTGGTTGACGGCCTCGTCTTCGAAGAACGCCGCATCCTCCCACCTGAGCCCCTGGATCTCCTCCACGACCTCGGTCGCCAGCCCGTTGGCGACGATGAGTCGTTGATCCTGCGCGACGGCACGCACGGAGCTGACCATGCTGCCGGCGAACGCAGCCAGCGCGATCCCGAGGATCAGGATGGCGACGAGCATCTCGATGAGCGAGACCCCGCCCTCGCGTGCCATCACGGCATCGATCCGTTCACGCATGCGTTACACCAACCGGTAGAGGGCACACGCCATGGTTATCGACCGGCCCCTCGCCCGACTTGAGACGTTGCGTGATTGACCTGCCACGGAGAGTGCTCGGACCGCTCACTTCAGGACGCGTTCGCCTTCACACAGCGTGAACGAGTCGTCGCCGAACAGCAGGGTCGCGCACGGCGGATCGATGGCCAGCACCTCAAAGTTGTCCGCGAACCTGTCGCCGACCGATACTTCGTAAGCGGTGCCATCGATGTCGACGACCGCTCGGGGCTCACCAGCCTCCTCGAACACATCGATCAGGCTCACCTCGCGCCCCTCGACCGTTGCGCGGTCGTCCCCATCCTCTCCTGTCGGAGGGAGTTCTCCCCCATCCGTGGTCCCGCCGTCGGTGGTCGTTCCTCCGTCGGTCGTCGTGCCACCCGTCGTCGTGTCACCGCCGTCGGCAGCAGGCCGAACCGGACGGAACGGGTCCCGCGAAAGGAAGATCTCATAGGTCTCTATCGGGAGGGCTTCCCCCTCGGTGATGTCGGGCGAAGGCGTCTCCTCGGGCAGCTCCGGCTGCTCCGTGCCGTCGTCGGCCGTCTCGTCGTCCTCGACAGCCACGACGTCAGCTTCGTCGCCGGTGTCATCCGCCATCAGCGGCTGGACGACGAACACCCACAGCAGGAACAGAAGGAACAGCCCAACAACGACGCCGAGCACGACATACAGCGGGTTGCGGCCCGAGTCCTGCTCGACGACCACGGTCTCCTGGTCGCTCATCCGGCTTCCTCCTCGGCGTCCCCGTCCGCGGGCGTCTCTTCAGGTTCCGGCTCCGGTGGGGTCGGGAGCAGGGCGAAGAGCGACCCGCTGGAACTGGCGCCCAGCGTCGGGTAGTCGGACGCGCTGACACTGACATCGTGCCACACCACACCACGGGGCGTGATCGCGGGATCCTCGACACGACGGTAGAAATCGACTATCTGGTAGTAGCCGCCTGCGACCTGTACCGAGATCGTCAACTCGGCCAGACCGGCCGGGGCGTCCTGGATCTGAGCCGGCTGAGAGAAGCTGACGGACGGCAGGTCGACGCCCGATCCATCGGCCGCGAGTTGCAGTTGGCGGATCGCGCTCGCCTGGCCGATGTCGCGTGGGACCACCGACTCCGCGGCGACGATGGCGGCCTCGAGTTCCGGGGCGTTCGTGCGGACCTCCTGGAGTTCGCGGAGCTGCCGCTCGAGTTGTTGCTGCTGTTGCTCCGCGCTCGCGATCTGGTCCTCGATCTCAGCGATCTCGGCGTCCTTGGGCTGCCATACGAAGAAGTAGAAGAGGGCAGCGACGAGCACGACCGCAAGCGCTGCGAGGATTCCGGTCTGACGGGTCATCGAAGTTCCTCCGGGAGACCGTCCAGGTAGCGCGCCGTGAAGACCTCAGGGCCGAGTTCTGCTTCGAAGCTGAACGTCGCGATTCCTGTCTCGTCGACGGAGGAACTGCTCACGAACACGTTGAAGAAGGCCGCGATCTTGTCGAACTCGATGATGAAGCGTTCGACGCCGGGTGCGTGGCCACGCAGCGTCTCACCGCTCCCGTTGATGGTGCCGAACGATGCCCCCCCGAAGTCGAAAGCGTCCGGATCCTGACCTGCCGCTTCGAAGCTCGCGGACAGACTGGTGAGGGCGGCGTCCGTCGGCATCACGGCCGCCACGTCCTGGAGGAGACCTGCCACGGACGTCTCGGTACCCATCGTAGTCTGAAGGATCTCGACCGACTCCTCCCGACGGTCGGCGAGGTCGGCGTAGCGGTTGAGTTCCTCGACCTCACCTCGCACACGATCCCGTTCCGCCTCGGCTTGAACCAGACGCTGGTTGGCATCGTCCACACGAGAGTTCTGGAAGAGGAAGAGGCCGCCCAGGATCGCCAGGAGCACCAGGCCCGCAACGAGCAGACCTCCGATCGCCCGGCGGCCGGCCTCACGCTCCTCGGCCTCCCGAGGCAGCAGGTTGACGCGTGTGCTGCTCATTCGACACCCCC
>CAZHZQ010000165.1:0-5471 GCA_964537235.1 uncultured Actinomycetota bacterium
CGACGACACGCCCGACGTCCAGTCGATGGGCGTTGTCGGAAAGGAAGCGCTGGAGCTCCGAGACGTCCTCTGCGTTGCCGGTGCCTGGCACCAGCAACAGGACACCGCCCATGCGGGCCGCCAGCGCCGCGGCGGCCAGGCCGTCGGGGAAGTTCTCGCCCGTCGCGAACACGACCGGCACGGCAGACGCGGGGTCCGGCTGCCGGTCCATGGCTTCCGCGGTGACCGCGACCGAGGTGGCGTAGCGGTTGGTACCCGCCAGGCGGGTGACCTGGTAGCCGAGCTGCGTGAGTTGCTGCTCGACGGTCGGTGAGATCGCGGCGGTGCCGCCGAGCAGGAACACCTCACGTGCACCCATGAAGTCCAGTGCCTGTGCGGTCGCGAAGGGCAACTCCTCGGCTGCGGTCAGCAGCGTCGGGATGTGGTCATCGGTGGCGGCCAACGCCCCGGCCGACAGGGCGTCGGGCCAGGCTCTGTTCGGGTCGGCGTGGGTGCCGAGTGCGATGGCGACCTCGCCGTCAGGCGACGCACCCAGGCCCGCGGCGATGACGGCGGCCGTGACGAACCGGTCGGGCCCCTCGAAGCGGTGGACGGCGTAGCCGTCCGCGGTCAGCTGATCCTCGACGGTCTGTGAGATCGCCGCTGGTCCCCCGAGGATCCAGACCCGTTCGACGCCGAGACGCTTCAGCTCGCCGCGGACGGCGTCGTGCAGTGTGCCGGTCGGGGTGAGCACCAGCGGGGCGTCGAGCTTGGCGGCCAGCGGGCCGCCTGCGAGCGCGTCGGGGTAGTTGCCTGCGGTCGCCAGGACCGCGTCGTCCGCAGCGTCCCAGTGTGCCTGGGAGACGGCCACGGCCGTGGCGATGCGGTTTGATCCTGCGTTCCGGCCCACCTCACCGGAGTCGGGTGCGACCTGGACCGTGAGCGTGTCGGTGCCGACGCCACCGTCGTCATCGGTGACCTCCAAGGTCACCTGGCGGATGCCGGGTTCGGTGAAGGAGTGTGTGGCGGTCTGGCCGGCCACCGGTTGCGTGCCGTCGCCGAAGTTCCACGTGAAGGACAGCTGGTCGTTGCCGGGATCGCTGCCTCCGCCGGTGAAGGTGGCGGTGTCGAAGACCTCGACGGTGATGTCCCCGTTTGCGGTCGCGGTCGGGTCGGCGTTGGTGACGTTCACCTGCAGTTCGGCCACGTCGGTGTTGCCTTGGTCGTCGGTGACCCGCAGACCGACCGTGTAGGTGCCGTCGTCGGGGAAGGCGTGGGTGACCGTCTCGCCGCGGTCTGACGGGGAACCGTCGGAGAACGCCCAGGCGTACTCGGTGATGGATCCGCTGTCGGCGGACGATCCGGAGCCGTCGAAGGTCAGCTCCGCGCCTTCCTCCCCCGACGTGTCGCCGTCGATGACCGCCGTGGGACCGCCGTCGCCGGATCCGTCGCCACCGTCGTCGTCGAGGATCTCTCCGGTGCCTTCGCCGCGGCCGGGTCGGATGACGGCGTTCGTGGGATCGGACAGGGTGACGGTGAAGGTCTCGTCGTCCTCGGGTTCGCTGTCGCCGACGAGGGCGACCGCGAGTTCGGCCGAAGTCTCACCGGCCGGAATCTTCAAGGTGGTGGCCTCGGGTTCGTAGTCCAGCGTCTCGGTGGCGGTGCCGTCCGAGGTGGCCACATCCACGGTGACGTCCTTGCCGTCGGTGCGGGCCTCGGACAGGGTGACCGTGAAGGTGAGTTCGGTGGTTCCGTCGTCGCCCTCGAGGGTGGAGGCGGACTGGGTGATCTCCAGCTGCGGGCCGTCGTCGTTGATGATGGTGCCCTGGCCCTCCCCGTCGTCGATCACGTAGGGACCGGCCGAGTCTCCGTTCGCGGACAACAGGACGAAGAACGTCTCGTCGGGCTCCTCAACGTCGTCGGGTTCGACGAGCACCTCATCGAAGGCCTCCGTTGCACCCGGCTCGAACGTCACCGTGGAGGTTTTGGCGCGGTAGTCCTCCCCGGCGACGGCTGTGCCGTCTTCGGTGGCCCAATCGACCTCGATGTCTTGAGAACTGGCGTGGGAGAGCGTGAACCGGATGTCGAAGGCCGTCGCGAAGGCCGATCCCTCGATGTCCGTGAAGTCATCCACGGATACGTGCGGCAGGGGGTCGTCGTTCTCGATCGTCCCGACGGCCGTGGTCGGGGAGTCGTCACACCCATCCGCGCTAGTTGAACAGATGTCGGCGGGACCGTCGGCGATGGTGATACCCGTGAGCTCGAAGGTCTCGTCTTCTTCGTGCTTGTCGTCGCCGATCACGGTGATCGGGATCTCTGCCGACACCGCCCCTGCAGGGATGGTGATGCTGGCCGCATCCGCCTCGCTATCAGGGGCTGGCTGGGGTTCGAAGTCCCCTCCGGTCCCGTCGTCCTCGTTGGTTGTGGGTTCACCGCCAGAATCCAGGCCGTCCTCGGCGGCGTTGTCGGATGTGCCGTCCGCGGTTGCGTACTCGATGTTGAGGTCGGATTGTGTAGCGCACTCGTTGCCCTGGGTGTCCACGACATGGACAGGGAAGGCCAGATCGGTGGTCTCCCCGGAATCGCCCTCGCCGATGCTCCCGTCGGCGACGAACACCTTCGGGCGGCAGTCGTCGTCCAGGATCGTCCCCGTACCGGAGTCGCCGAGGAAGGCCGGCGAGTCACCCGGAAGCTCGGGGACGACGCTGAAAGTCTCGGTACGCACACCTTCCGATCCCCCGTCGGGGTCGGTGTCGCCGATCACGCCGACGGTCACGCTCGTGGAGGTCTCACCCGCGACGATGCGCGGTGCGCCCGGGTCGTCGGGGGCTACGGAGGTGTCCTGGAAGTCCGTCCCTGATTCTGCAGTGCCGTCTTCGGTGTGGTAACCGAAGACCACGTCGGGGCCGTCGGCCGGGAACGGGGTGGACAGCGAGACGGTGAACACGGCGTCGGTGATCCCGGAGTCGCCCTCGGCGACCTCGACATCGCCGATCGACAGCTTGGGGTCATCGTCCCCGATGGTGACGGTCGCCTCTCTGCGGGCGTCGTCGACGGTCTCGCCGCCGGAGGAAGTCACCTCTTCGAGGACCACCCGGAACGTCTCGGAGCCCTCGATCTCGTCGTCGTCGATCACCGGTACGGAGATGACGGTGAACGTGGCGTCTGCCGGGATCGTGTCCTCGCCCGTCCCGTCCGTAGCCGCTGCCCCGGAGCAATCGTCCGAAGTGTCGGGGCTGGTCGTCTTGGCCTCGACAGACGTGTAGTCGCTGCCGGCCGTCGCAGGGTCGGCGTCGGCCCCGTCGTCGGGGAGCGTGCACCATGTGAACGTCACGTCCATGCCGGGGGGAACTGCATCGTCCAGCTCGACCGTGAGTTCGACCTCGCCGGCTGCGTCGTCCTCCCCCACGTTCCCGTCGCCTGCGAAGCCGATCGTCTGGGTCGGCAGTGCATGGCTGGGTGGCGTGGCTGGGATCAGCGCCATGACCAGGGTCAGTCCGGCCAGGACGGCCGTCCAGGTCCGTGCGCCGAGGCGACCGCCAGCGCTTGTTCTTCGGTGTTCGGACGTGGTCACGTACTCCTCCGGGTCCCCGTGTCGGTCTCGTCGGTGTTCGTGGGGCCGGCGCGTGGCATGGCCCCTTCACCTGTTGGGTACCGGCCGACCGACCGATTCCTGACAGATGACCAGGTGACGGTTAGGTGCCTCGTCGCGGTCGGGGATGGGACCGCTGGTCACCGGGCTACGCGAGGCCCCGTCGGCGTGCGATGTCGCCCGCCTCGCTCCGGTCGTTCGCGTCGAGCTTGCCGAGGATGCTCGACACGTGGCTCTTGACGGTCGGTTCGGCGATGCCGAGCTGCCGTCCGATCTCCTTGTTCGAGCGGCCCTTGGGCAGCTGGCGGAGCACCTCCATCTCCCGGGGTGTGAGACCGAACGGACCGCGACCGCGCTGCCCTTTGATGGCCATGCCGATCAGGCGGCTTGTGACAGCCGGGTCGGCGAAGCACCCACCGGCAGCCACTGCCCGCACGGCGTAGCGGAGCACGGGTGGTGGCGACGTATTGGCCGTGTACCCGCGGGCGCCGCCGACGAACGCGGCGACCATGTCCTCCTCGTCGTAGCGGGCTGCGAGCACGATCGTGTGCACGCCCCGGTGCTCCTCCCGCAGTCTGGCGGCGAGTTCCGGGCCCGGCATGTCGGGCAGAGAGACGGCCGTGAGGACGACGTTGGGGTGCAACTCATCGACCGTCTCCAGCACCTGGCTCGCGCGTCCGAACTCCCCGACGACATCGATGTCGCCCTTACCGCTCATCGCCTGGCGGATGCGATCACGGACCGACGGGTGCTGGTCGGCGATGACTACTCGTACCGGCGCGCGCTCCACTGCCTCGACCTAACCGCCGCCGGTTGCTGCGACCGACCGACAGTCCGGTCCGCACGTAGACTCCTGGCTGCGGAGGGCGAGCTCGACCAACCGGCCCATCGCGCGCGGGTCGACGAAGACGCTTCCGGCGGCCACCAACCGCACGGCGCGGCGGATGACGGCGGGTTCGGCGTCCTTGACGACGAACCCGCAAGCTCCGACCTCGAACGCGTCGAGCATGCCGTCCTGCCACGGAAAGCCGGACATGACGACGATCCGGACGGGCCCGTGTCTGGCGCGCAGCATCGCGCACGCCTCGGCGGCAATGGCGTCGGGGAGCGCGGCATCGAGCAGGACGACGTCGGGAGGGCGGTCGTCGATCGCGGCGCTGGCCTGACGGGCGGTCCCGACGGCGTCGACCGTCAGGTCGGGCTCGTCGGACAGGATCCCGGCCACACCCGAGCGGACGCCGGCGTGGCCGTCGACGACGAGGACGCGGACCACGGGACTACCCCTCCGTCGGGGACCCGCGAGCGACGGCCGCCTCGACGAGGACGCCGCGTGGGTCGGCGTTCGAGACGTCGAGACGGCCACCGACCCTCGTCACGAGGCGACGGATGCCCACCAGGTCGCCACGGTCGAACTCGTCGGTGGAGCGAGAGCTGAGGTCGACTCCGTCGTCCCGGATCTGCAGGACGACCTCGTCGTCTTCGAACCGCAACCCGATCCTGATGACCGTGCAGCGAGAGTTGCCCCAGGCACTGGACAGAGCCTCGTGAGCGACCCGGTAGAGGACCTGCTCGGCGTCCGCCTCCATCGAACCGGGGACACCGTCCACGTCGAGGAAGATGTCCAGCCCGCTGTCGAGACGGAACGATTTGGCCAGGTCCCTCAGACCCCTGACCAGGCCACCCCGCGTCGGCATGAAGCTGAGAGCACGCACCGTCTGGTCGATGTCCCATTTGCCGCGCCTGGCGAGGTCGGCGAGCCGGACGAAGCGGCCCGACCAGGGCGAATCCTCCGGGAGTTGGTCGGCGGCACGTCGTGCCTCCAGGCCGATCGCGACGAACTGCTGGGCGATGGTGTCGTGCAGGTCGCTGGCGATCCGCTCCCGTTCGGCGGCGGCCGCCT
>CAZHZQ010000166.1:0-2658 GCA_964537235.1 uncultured Actinomycetota bacterium
CTCCGCCAGTTCGGCATCGTCGACCGGTTCGTCCCCGCCGACGGTCGACCCGACGACGGTGTCCGCGCCCCGACGTTGCAGCGCCCCGGCCAGCTGCTCGGCCCGTCTCCCGGCGGTCACTCCGACCACCACGTCCTTCACGATCAGCTCCTCCCTCCAGGGCACTACGGGATACGGATCACGATCTTGCCGCGGACCCCGCTGCCACGGGTCGCCTCCCTGACCGCGTCGGCCACGTCGTCCAGGTCGTACTCGGACTGGACATGCGGGGTCAGGTCACCGGACTCGACGAGATCGGCCAGGGCCGCCAGGTGGGCCACGTCGGGACGGACGAACACGTACGTGCCGCCCCGCTCCTTGGCGGACGTCGCATCGACGATGCTCACGAGCCGACCCGGGGTGCGCAACACGTCGTCGCTGGCATCGAGCGCCCCGCGGCCGGCGAAGTCGGCGACCGCATCCACCCCCTCGGGAGCGACCTCCCGGAGACGGTCCGCCAATCCGTCGCCGTAGGCCACCGGTGCCCCGCCGAGGTCGCGCAGGAAGTCGTGGTTCGGCTCGCTGCACGTCCCGATGACGCCCGCGCCCCGCGCCAGCGCGATCTGGGTGGCCAGGTGACCGACACCGCCGGTGGCACCGTGGATCAGGACCGTGTCGCCCTCCCCGACCTCCAGCGTCTCGACCAGGACCTGCCAGGCGGTCATGCCCGCCAGCGGCAGACAGCTGGCAGCCACCGCGTCGGTCCCGGCCGGCGCCGGCGCGACCGCTCGGATGTGCAGCGCGACGCGCTCCGCCCACGAGCCGGTCCCGACGACGTCCTTGCGGGCGTACCCGAAGACCTGCTGTCCCTCCTCGAGGTGGCGCACCGCCGGTCCCACGCCGACGACCTCGCCGGCCACGTCCCACCCCGGGATCAACGGCCACACGACCGGGAACGCCCCGTCGAGCTTGCCCGCGACGATCTTGTAGTCGACCGGGTTGATGCTCGCGGCGCGGACACGGACGAGGACGTAGTCCGGACCGACCTTCGGATCGTCGACCTCGCGGATCTGCAGGACGTCCGGGTCCCCGTACTCGTCGACGACGGCGGCGCGCATCGTGCTCCTCCGGACTCGCGGATCGTCAGCGGGTGACCTCGAAGTTGATCGTGGCGGTCCGCCTCGCATCGGGCGCGCTCGGTTCGATCAGGATCCGGTGCTGGCCGACGGTCGCGGCCGCCGGGACGTTCACCCGGACGGTGAAGTCCGGACCCTCCGCGGTCGCCAGGAGGGGCCCGTCCCTGCGGTCCCACCGTAGCTCGACCGGCCCGGACACGAAGCCTTCGACATCGACGGTGACCTCCGTCCCCGGCGGTCCCGAGGACGGGAAGAAGTTCACGCTCATGGGTCCGACCGCTTCCACCGTCGCGCCACCGGACAGGTCCGGACCAGCGGTGGGCTGACTGCCCGGTGGAGGCACCTCCGAGGGCGTCGCGACCTCGACCGAGCTCGCGACACCTCCCGAGCTCGTGGCCACGGACCCGAGCCCCGTCGTGAGCGGCCACAGCAGTCCGGAGGCCATCCCGAACCCGGGGACCATCCGGCCGGGGTGGTACATGCCCAGATCATCGGCGGCGACCTCGAGGACATCCTGAGGAACGACGACCTCGGCGGCGGTCCCGTGCTCGGACAGTTCCGCGACCACCTCCAGCGACCCCGTCGGCTCGGATCCGGTGTCGCCCATGGATCGGGCCAGCTCGAAGAGATCGACGGTGATCCGGTCGATCAACCGCTGGGATACGCCGACCGTCATGCCGCCGACCGTCTCCGGGATCCGCTGGAGATCCTGCTCCAAGCGCTCCTCGTCGCCGGGGATCTGTTCGTCGAGCACCTCGGACATGGCTGCCGCCACGGCCTCTGCCATCGCCCGCGTCCGCAAGGTGACGGCCAGTACCCGCTCACCGTCGTCCCCACCCTCGTCGCGGGTCGCGAGCGCGAACCGACGGGCGAACTCGGCGGGCGAGTCGCCGAGAGCCTGCTCCTGAGCGGCGCGCAGCGCGGACGGGTCCATGCCGGGCATCATCTCGTCCGCGGGGTCCGACGGTGCCCCGACGACACCGACCCAGCGGCCGTCCAGGAGCCCGGTCCACATCTCCTCGACCGCGTCCGGGGCCTCCTCGGCCTCCGACAGCAGTTCGTCACGATCGAGCGGGAAGCCGAAGGTCTCCGCGACCCGTCCGGCATCGGTGCGCAGGTAGAGATGGGTGGCATCGGTCTGACGCAGCTCGAACATCTCCTGGCCCATCGCGGCGACCGTCAGCTGCAGCGCGTCCTCGCCGGAGGTGCGACCGCTGATCTCGAGGCTGTCCAGCAGCGCCCCGAGCGGCATCCCGCCGCCCGACAACGAGGACATGGCCTGATCGTCCACCCGGAGGTGCACGTCGAACGCCAACGACTCCGAGAACGTGCGCTCGACCGCGTCGACCAGCGCCTCGGTCGGATCAGCCGGGGTCGCTTGCCCACAACCAGCCGCCAGCAGCACGACCACGGCCAGGAGCCACCCCCATCGCCCGACCTGCCGCCGGCGCCTCACCGTGACTCCGTCACCTGCGCGACACCCCTTCGTAGCGGACCCATCCGTAACGGACCTCTTCCTGGCGGGCCTCTTCCTGGCGGGCCT
>CAZHZQ010000166.1:2758-5463 GCA_964537235.1 uncultured Actinomycetota bacterium
CCTTTCCGTGGCAGACCTCTCCGTCGGGCTCTTCACCCGAGGTGTTCGGGACGGGCGCGGCGAAGTCCTGCCGTGAACGGCATCTGCCGGGCGGCACCGGCGGTCGCCGTCTTCGTCGCGGCGGGGTACGATCCGGGGGCTGCACCTCACGGTGCGGCGGAACACGTCCCTCATCCGCGCGGTCTGATCAGCACCGTCTCATCTGCCCAGTCGCGGAGCCTGGCAGCCACCTGCCGGCGTGTACGTGCGTGTTCGCCACGCACGCGTTCTCTCGTGTTCGGCTCCGGTCGTCGCGCGCGTCCTCGTGTACGCGCCGACGGAACCGTCCGGTGCGCCCCGACGCCTGCACGACGCAGGCCATGGAGTACGAACTTGACCCGCTCTTTCACCGATCTCGGCGTCTCGAACGACGTCGCCGACGTGCTGGCCGACGCCGGCATCGACATCCCCTTCCCCATCCAGGCCGCGACGATCCCGCCGGCCCTCGAAGGCCGCGACCTCTGTGGTCGCGCCCCGACCGGCTCCGGCAAGACGCTGGCCTTCGCGATCCCCCTCGCCGCCCGCGTGGGCCACGCGCGGGCGCAGCGTCCGCGCGCGCTCGTCCTCACCCCCACCCGCGAGCTCGCCGGGCAGATCCACGACGCCCTCGAGCCCCTGGCGGCGACCCGCTCCCGCACCGTCACCACCTTCTACGGCGGCACGAACATCAACCACGACATCCGGCGGTCGCGCAAGGGCGTGGACATCGCCGTCGCCACCCCCGGGCGTCTCGCCGACCTGATCCGCCGTGGACACGTCGATCTCGGTGACGTCGAGATCGTCGTGATCGACGAAGCCGACCGGATGGCCGACATGGGGTTCCTCCCCGAGGTCCGCCGCCTGCTGGACGGCACGCCCCCCGACCGTCAGACCCTGCTGTTCTCCGCCACCCTCGATGGCGACGTCGACGTCCTGGTCCGCCACTACCAGCGCGATCCCGTCCGCCACGAGGTGGACGCGGACGCCGAGGAGACCGGGGACGTCCGCCACCTGTTCTGGTCGGTCGATCACCACGACCGCCGGCAGGTCACCGGGGACATCCTGCGCTCCGCCGCGCCCGCGATCGTGTTCACCCGCACCAAGCGCGGGGCGGACCGGCTCGCCAAGCGCCTCGCCGCCGACGGCATCGCGACCGCCGCGATCCACGGCAACCGCTCACAGAACCAGCGGGAACGCGCCCTGGCCCGGTTCGCGGAGGGCCAGGTCTCCGCGCTGGTCGCCACCGACGTCGTCGCCCGCGGCATCCACGTCGACGAGGTGGGGATCATCGTGCACTACGACCTCCCCGCGACGGACAAGGACTACGTCCACCGTTCGGGACGGACCGGGCGCGCAGGCGCCGACGGGACCGTGGTCAGCCTCGTGGTCGACGACAAGCGCGGGGACGCCGAGAGCATCCAGCGCAGCCTCGGCATGCCACGCGGCCTGCGCCCCGTCGACCTCGACGCACTCGCCGTCCGGTCTGCCGCCGACGGCGGATCCAGCCGACCCGCCGGAGGCAGCGCCAGCCATGACGACGACGGCGACGGAACCGTCAAGTGGTTCAGCGCCCACAAGGGCTACGGCTTCATCGTCCCGGACGCCGGCGGCGAGGACCTGTTCGTCCACTTCTCGGGTATCGAGGGATCGGGCTACCGGTCCCTCGAGGACGGACAGCGTGTCCGGTTCACGGCGGTTCCCGGCCGGAAGGGTCAGCAGGCGACGGAGGTCGTCGCGGTCTGAGCGAGTCGTCCGGGGTGCCGCGACGATGAGGCGCGTGAGCGCTACTCGTCCGCGACCTTCTTGCTGCAGTGCGCGCACAGGTCGGTGTCGTCGTCGGCGACGACCATGGCCCCACCGGCCCCGCACAGGGCGACGTCGAAGACGGTGGCGCCGTCGCGCAACTCGGTGAGGTTGAAGTCCACGCCGGACGCGGAGCGGAAGATGTGCGCCTTCCTGCCACCCCCGACCATCACGAGCAGATCCGTTGCGTCGAGGGCGGGCATGTGAGCCCTTCGCTAGCGGACAGCGACCACCTCCGATGGTAGCGAACGCGGCCGAACGTCCCGAGGGGCCCCGGGGAACGCGACGCCGTCGAGCGCGTAGGTTGTCCCCCGTCGTGCGTGATCACCGGGAGGAGATCGACGGTGCCGGACCGGGCGACGCTCACCCGTCGGGCGTTCTGGCTGGCCTACGCGACGATCGGCTGGAACGTCGTCGAAGCGGTCGTCGCGGTGTCCGCCGGGGTGGTCGCCGGATCGATCGCGCTGATCGGGTTCGGGTTCGACAGTTCCATCGAGGTGTTCGCCGCGTTCGTGGTCATCTGGCGCCTGCGAGGTGCCGGGGAGGAACGTGAGGACCGCGCGCTGAGGCTGATCGCGGTCAGCTTCTTCGTGCTGGCCGCCTACGTCGCCGTCCAGTCGGTCTACGACCTGGTCACCACGAGCCGCCCCGACGCCTCCACGATCGGGATCGCCCTGACGGCGCTGTCGCTCGTCGTGATGCCGGCGCTGGCCTGGGCGAAGCGACGGGTCGGCGGCGCGATGGGGTCGGCGGTCGTGCTGGCCGACGCGGTCGAGACGCTGCTGTGCGCCTACCTGTCGGCGATCGTCCTGGCGGGGTTGGCCCTGAACGCCTGGCTCGGCTGGTGGTGGGCCGACCCGATCGCGGCGATCGGGGTGGCCTGG
>CAZHZQ010000167.1:0-5435 GCA_964537235.1 uncultured Actinomycetota bacterium
ACAAGATCGGCGAGGTGATCGGGCCGAAGGGCAAGATCATCCGCGAGATCACCGACGAGACCGGCGCCAACATCGACGTCGACGACGACGGCTCGCGCGGTGTCGTGCGGATCTACGCCGACACCCGCGAGGCCGCCGACGCCGCGGCCGACTGGGTCAACGCGATCGCGAACCCCGTCAAGCCCAAGGAGGGTGAGCGCTACCACGGCACCGTCGTCAAGACGGTGGACTTCGGGGCGTTCGTCAACCTGACCCCGGGCACCGACGGCCTGCTGCACATCTCGAAGATCGGCAAGAAGGCCGGTCGCCGCCTGGACCACGCCGAGGAGTTCGTCGACGTCGGCGAGAAGCTCTGGGTGTACGTCGAGGAGGTCCGCTCGGGTGACAAGTACTCGCTCGACTACGTCGACGAGGACGAGAAGCCCGACGTCGAGGGCGGTCCCGCCAGCGAGGCCGACGAGCCCGAGCAGCGTGACGTCACCACCGCCGAGGAGTCCGAGGAGTCCGAGGACTCCGGCGACCAGGGTGACCGGGACACCAGCGGCAACGGTGACGGGGCCGAGCGCACCCGCACGCGTACCCGCAGCCGCAGCTGAACCACGGCACGTGCCCGGGGAGGGACCGAGGGGACGTGACCGAGAGGCCCCGTTCCCTGGGGCCTCTCGGTCGTTCTGACAGGAGGACGACTTGGAGCTGGACCGCACCGACCTGCCGTCCGGGACCCGCGTCGTGAGCGAACGCATGGAGGACGTGCGCTCGGTCGCGATCGGCTTCTGGCTCCGCATCGGCTCGCGTGACGAGGAGGGCGCCGACCAGGGCGCCTCGCACTTCCTCGAGCACCTGCTGTTCAAGGGCACCGCGCGTCGCAGTGCTCGCGAGATCGCCGAGGCACTGGACGCGGTGGGCGGCGACCTGAACGCCTTCACCTCCAAGGAGTACACCTGCTTCTACGCGCGGGTGCTGGACGAGGACGTCGAGGTCGCCGTCGACGTGCTGTCCGACATGATCCGTTCCGCGACGATCGCCCCCGAGGACGTGGAGCAGGAACGGCACGTCGTCCTCGAGGAGATCAACATCCACCTCGACAGCCCGGAGGACCTGGTCCACTCGGACTTCGCCGAGGTGATCCTCCGCGGCCATCCGCTGTCGCTCGAGGTGCTCGGCTCGGCGGACACGATCGGGTCGATGAGTCGTGACCGGGTGCACGGCTACTACGAGCGCTACTACCGCCCCAACAACCTCACGGTCGCCGCGGCCGGGCACCTGGAGCACGACGCGATAGCGGAGCTGGTGGCCGAGCACACCGGGGATCTGGGCCGTCCCGATGGGGAGCGGCCACGGCGCCGGGAGCCCGAGCGGTACGGCGCGGGCGACATCAAGGTCCGCAACCGCCCCACCGAGCAGGCCCACGTGGTGCTCGGTACGCCCGGGCTCGCGCGCGACGACGACCGCCGGTTCTCGATGCTCGTGATGAACGCCGTGCTCGGCGGCGGAATGTCGGCGCGGCTGTTCCAGGAGGTCCGCGAACAGCGGGGCCTGGCGTACTCGACCTACAGCTACCACTCGTCCTACGCCGACGGGGGGTACTTCGGCGCCTACGCGGGCACGACACCGGCCAAGGTCGACGAGCTGGTCAAGGTGCTCCGTGGCGAGCTCGACCGGCTGTCGGACTCGGTCGACACCGCGGAGGTGGAGCGCGCCAAGGGCAACCTGCAGGGCTCGATCGTCCTGGGCTCCGAGGACACCGGGTCGCGGATGACCCGGCTCGGCAAGATGATCTGCACCGACTCCGAGGTGATCGACATCGACGAGGCGCTGGCCCGCATCGCGGCCGTGACCGTCGACGACGTGCGCCAGGTCGCCGAGCAGGTCGTGGGCCGGCAGCGCTGTCTCGCCGTGGTCGGGCCGTTCGACGAGGACGACACGGCCCGGTTCGCCGACCTCGTCGCCTAGGCCGCCGTCCGCCTACCCTTGGTGGTCACGCGGGAGGGCGAGGTTTGGGAGGTGGCTCTTTGGGCGGTGGGACCACGAGCATGCGGATCGGTGTGTCGGGCGCCCTCGGTCGCATGGGCCAGGAGGTGTGCCGCGCCGTCGGGGGCGCGGACGACCTGGAGCTCGTGGCGTCGATCGACCAGGACGACGAGCTCGATCAGCTCACCGACGTCGGTGTCGAGGTCGTCGTGGACTTCACGACCCCGGACGTGGTCGGCGCCAACGTCGACTGGTACCTCCAGCACGGCATCCACGCCGTGGTCGGCACCACCGGGTGGACCGCCGACGACCTGGAGCGGTGGCGCCGCCTCGCGGACGACGGCGGGGCCAACCTCGTCGTCGCCCCGAACTTCGCGCTCGGGGCCGTGCTCATGATGCACCTGGCCACGGTCGTGGCGCCCCACCTCCCCGACGTGGAGATCACCGAGCTCCACCACGACCGCAAGGCCGACGCCCCGAGCGGCACGGCCCTGCGGACCGCGGAGCTGGTCGCGGAGGCCCGCGCCGACGCCCCCGAGGCCACGATGGGTGAGACCGTCGAGGGCGCCCGGGGCGCGGAGTGTGACGGGATCCGCGTCCACTCTGTGCGGCTGCCCGGCCTGGTCGCGCACCAGGAGGTCATCTTCGGTGCGCCCGGGCAGACGCTGACCATCAGGCACGACACCGTCGATCGCAGCTCGTTCATGCCGGGCGTGCTGCTGGCGGTGCGCGAGGTCGCCGGGCGCGCAGGCGTCACGGTCGGGCTCGAGCACCTGCTCGGACTGGGTCGCCCCGGAGGTGACCCCGCAACGTGAGGAACAACCATGAGCGCCACCGAGACCCACGCACGGGCCATGCGTCAGTTCGCCGCCGCCGGCGACACCGCCAAGACCCGTGCCGTGTTCGACCGCATGCGCGAGACGGGCGTGGACCCGACGCGCGAGCACTACGCGATCCTGGTCGAGGCCTACAGCAAGAGCGGCGACCTCGACCGGGCACGCGAGGTCCTGACCTCCATGCGGGAGGACGACCTGCAGCCGGGGGACGAGGAGTGGGCCGAGCTCGTCAGGGGCTACGCCCGGCTGGGGCGGTACGACGACGCGGCCGACACCCTCGACCGGATGGCCGAGCAGGGCATCCGGCTCAGCCCCGAGGTCGCCCAGGACATGCTGGGCGTCTACCTGCGGGCGGGGAAGCTGCGGATCGCCCGACAGCTCCTGCACCAGGTGGCCGAGGCCGGTCTCGACGTCCGGCCCGGTGACTACCAGCGGCTCCTGGCCGCGTACCTCCAGCAGCAGGCCCCGAACCCGGTCGAGGAGATCATCGGGTTGATGCTCTCGTCGGGGCTGCGCCCCGAGGAGGAGCGACTCGAGAACGCCGTGCGGGTGTACGCCCACCACGGGCAGCTCGAGCGCGCGTCGGCGCTGCTGGACCGCCTGGCGGAGACGGGGCGCCCGGCGTCACGGAAGGCCTACGCCGACCTGATGCGCGCGCACGGGGAGGCGGGGGATCTGGAGCAGGTCCAGGCGGTCCGCGAACGGATGCGCGCCGACGGCGTCGACTCCACGAGCCTGCACCGCAACATCGCGCTGACCGCGGCGCTCGAGGCCCAGGAGCTGGATGCCGCCTGGGACACCGCTGTGGAGCTCGCCGAGGCCGGCCAGATCCCGACGACCGAGAACCTGCTGCGGCTGTTCGACCTCACGATGTCCGGGGGTGGGCCCGACCGGGCGATGGGCGCGCTCGAGTGGATGCTGATGCTGGGCATGCAGCCGCAACCCGGGCACGTCGCGGGCGTGGTCAACGCGCTGTTGCGGCCGGGGCGTGTCGACGACGCGGCGGCGTTCCTGGATCGGTGCTCGCGTGCCGGACTGGCCGTCGACGACCGGCACCGTCGCGCATTGCTCAACGGCTACATCAGGGTGGGGCGGCTCGACGACGCGTTGGTCATGCTGGGCACCGCGGGCGTCGGGTTCGACCCGAAGCACGTCGGTCCCCTGTTGGGGGGGCTCACGCGCGAGGGGCGTATCGAGGACGCGCGGCAACTGGTCGACCGGTCGCTCGCCGAGGGGCAGGCGCTCCCCGTGGCCAACACCGGCGACCTGATCTCCAGCCTGGTCCGCCGCAAGCAGCTGGAGGAGGCCGAAGCCCTGGTCGTCGAGCTGCTCGACGGGGGCGCTCAGGTCACCGAGCCCCGCCTGCGCGAGCTGCTCTGGGCGTACGCGAAGGCCGGCAAGGAGGGGCGCACGCGGGCCGTGAACGGGCTGTTCGAACGGGCCGGGATCCCGACCGACGATCGACACGAGGCCGCCCTGCGCTGGGCGGCCGGCGAGACCCCTCGCCGTCTCGAGGGGGATCGCGAGGGCTTCGAGCCCGAGTTGGTGGCGGCGCCCGGTGAGGCACCGCCCGGTGAGGAGTCCACGCCCGAGCCGGAGCCGGAACCCGAGCCCACCTCGGAATCCGAGCCGGCGCCCGAGCCCGCCCCTGAGCCTGAACCCGCCCCTGAGCCTGAACCCGCCCCTGAGCCTGAGCCCGCCCCTGAGCCTGAGCCCGCCCCTGAGCCCCAGCCGACCACCCCCGCGCCCGCCGCTGCTGATGGACCCGCGGACGGCGCCGGGGCGGTGGACGAGTACGTGGTGGTGGTCCCTCCGACCGACGCCGTCACCGCGGACCAGCGGTTCGCCGAGTGGCTGGCGCAGCACGATCTCACCCGTGACGACCTCCACGACGAGGACCTGGAGGTCGATGAGGTGCAGGCGTTCGGCGATGCCGACTTCCGCCGCTACCGGGTGCGCACCTCGGTGGTGCAGGCCGTCACAGACCCGGTCACAGACCCGGTCACAGACGCGGTCACAGACCCGGTGACCGGCACCCCTTGACGTCGAGTGGCAGCTCAGACGCAGATACGCGACCGAGCTGCCACTCGACGGGTCTGGGGGTGGCTCAGCGGCGATGACCTCAGTCCGCGGCCACCGCGCTGCGGTACCACTCGGCGATCGCCTGGCCGATCTCGTCCGGGGAGTCCTCCTGAAGGAAGTGGATGCCCGGGACGGTCACCTCGGTCTGGTTCGGGAAGGTGGCGCAGACGTCGGCGAACACGTCGGTGAGGAACCCCGGGTCGGCCTTCACCCACAGCTTCGGCGTGTCGGTCTCGCGCAGCCAGTCTCGGTAGCCCTCGATGATCCCGACGACGTCCTCCGGCGTACCACCCACCGGCAGCTGTCGCGGCCAGGCCAGGGTGGGTCGACGTGGTTCGCCGGGCTCGCGGTACGGGGCGCGGTAGACCTCCATCTCGTCCTCGGAGAGCTCGCGGAGCACCGACGAGGGCAGGATGCGCTCGACGAACACGTTCTTCTCGAGGCAGATCGTCTCGCCGGCCTCGGAGTTCATGGCCTCGAAGATCCCCCGCCCGGACTGGGGCCACTCGTCCCACGACCCCATCGTGTCGACGATCGCCTCCATGT
>CAZHZQ010000168.1:0-5392 GCA_964537235.1 uncultured Actinomycetota bacterium
TCGCGCTGCGCCAGCAGACGTTCCATCTCCTCGGCGATGTCCTCGTCCTGCTCCCAGAACTCCTCCAGCTCGAGGTCCTGGAAGTGCAGCACCCCCATGTCCAGGAACGCCTTCTGGACCTTCGGACTCCACAGACCGATGCGCTTGACCGTGGGCACGACCCGTGAGAAGAGCGCCTTCCGGAACTCCCCCATCAGCTGGGCGTTGTCGACGTACTCGACGCACTCCTCGACGTCGAAGCCGAGGTTCTCCCACACCTCCTCGGCGAGGAACCGGTCCTTCAGCAGGTACGACGCCTCGATCACGAACTCCTCGCGCTCCTCGCGCTCCTTCTCGGTGAGCTGCTCGTAGGCGTCCTGCAGGGCCAGCGACCCGAACGCGACGTGGCGGGCCTCGTCCTGCATCACGTAGGCGTTCAGCGACTTGCCCAGCGGGTCCCTGGTGAAGTCGCGGATCATCGAGAACGCGGCCAGTGCGACGCCCTCGATCATGACCTGCATCCCGAGGTAGGTCATGTCCCAGCGGCCGTCGGTGATCGTCTGGTCCAGCAGCGTCGCCAGATGCGGGTTGATCGGGTAGGCCATCTCGAGCTTCTCGTTGAGGAAGCGCGAGTACGCCTCGACGTGGCGGGCCTCGTCCATCACCTGGGTCGCGGCGTAGAACTTGGAGTCGACGTCCGGAACCGTCTGGACGATCTTCGAGGCGCAGATGAGCGCACCCTGTTCACCGTGCAGGAACTGGGAGTTCATCCACGCCGCCATGTGGTGGCGGACGGTGTCCTTCTCGTCACGCGACAGGCGCTCCCAGGTCGGAGACCCGTAGATCGACACGTACTCGTCGGGCATCATGTCCGTGTTCGAGGTGTCGACGTCCAACGACCAGTCGATCCGTGTGTTGGCGTTCCACTGCTTCTCCTTCCCCTTCTCGTAGAGGTTCAGGAGGCGGTGGCGCCCCTCGTCGTACTCCCAGTTGAACACGGCCTCGGTGTGGCCGGGGATGTGCCACTGGGTCTCCTCGACGGGCAGTGCGTAACGGTGTGTCGACACGGTTGCTCCTTCACTCGGCCTTCAGGCCGTGGACCAGCAGGTCGGCCAGTTCGGCAGCGACCTGTTCGAGCGGTTCGTCCGTCGGGTTGACGGCGTAGCTGACGAGCAGACGGGTGGTGGTGTCCGCGGCACGGTGGATCAGCGCCGGGGACAGGTGCGGGATCCGCTCGCAGAGAAGATCCTTCAGGACCGGCATCGCGGCGGGAAGCACCGGCCCGGAACCGTCCAGGAGGGCCGGCAACAGCGCTTCGGGCTCGGTCGCGAGCAGACGGTCCAGGAGGGGGTGCTCGCGCGCGGCCCGGAGCGCCGCGAGGATGGCCGCTTCCACCGAGGGTCGCAGATCCGCGTGTCGGCGTGCCGCGGTGCTGATCCGTTCCATGATGCGCCGCTCCTCCCCCACGATCGCGGCGCGGATCAGGTCGTCACGCGACCCGAAGTAGCGGTAGACGGTCTGACGCGACATGCCCGCTTCGGAGGCGACATCCTCGACCGACAGGCGCGACAGGCCGTGGTTCGAGATGGCACGGATCGTCGCAGCGAGGATCCGCTCGCGGGTTCCGATCTCCGACATGCGACGAAGGTACGCATGTTGTAACACCGTCGCAAGGCCTCGGACTTCTCGGCCACAACGGGAAGGTCCGAGCACGGTCACAGGTTGTCTACGCTGAACATGGAACTGAACATGGAACTCTCAACATGGAACCGAACGTGCCGCCAGAACCGTGGAGGACACGAGCGACGTGGGCGACACGATGATCCGCCTCGACGGGGTGTCGAAGGTCTTTCCCGGTATGTCGCAGCCGGCCGTCGACGACCTGTCGTTCGAGGTCCCCGAGGGTGAGATCGTGGTGCTGGTCGGCCCGTCAGGGTGTGGCAAGACCACGACGCTCAAGATGATCAACCGGTTGATCGAGCCGACGGACGGTGCGATCCACGTCGCCGGTCGGGAGATCCGCTCCCAGGAGGCTCACGAGCTCCGGCGAGGCATCGGCTACGTGATCCAGCAGATCGGGCTCTTCCCGCACCGGACGATCAGCGACAACATCGCGACGGTCCCCCGCCTGCTCGGATGGGAGGCCGAGCGGATCGACGACCGCGTGGACGAGTTGATCGAGATCATGGGGCTCGACGCATCGATGCGGGACCGCTACCCGGCCGAGCTGTCCGGAGGGCAACGCCAACGTGTGGGTGTGGCGCGGGCACTGGCCGCCGATCCTCCGGTGCTCCTGATGGACGAACCGTTCGGAGCGGTCGATCCCATCGTCCGTTCGCGCCTCCAGAAGGAGCTCCTGGCCCTGCAGGACCGGATGCGCAAGACCATCGTGTTCGTCACCCACGACGTCGACGAAGCGGTCCAGTTGGGTGACCGGATCGCGATCCTCAACGTCGGAGGTGTCCTCGAACAGTACGCCTCTCCCCGGGAGGTCCTGGCGGAGCCCGCCAACGCCTTCGTGGAGGACTTCCTCGGTACGGAACGCGGCCTCAAACGTCTGTCCCTGATCCCCGTGACCGACCTCGAACTGGAACATGGACCGGTCGTCGACGCCAGTGTCTCCGTCGAGGACGCCAAGCAGGTCATGGCCGAGGACAACTCGACCTGGGTCGGCGTGCTCGACGGTCGCCGCATGCGGGGATGGATCTGGGGCTCGGATCTCGAGCCGGCCCGTACCGTCGGCGAGCACGAGACCCGCGACTTCCGGGTGTGGATCAAGTCGACCGCCAGCCTCCGTGAAGCGCTGGACGCGGTCGTGAACACCCGCAACCAGGTCGCGGTCGTGTACTCGGACGACGGGTACGTGGGGATGCTGCGTGTCGAGCAGATCAGCGCCGAGCTGTGGCGCTGATGCAGCTCCTCGCCCAGAGCGGTGAGCCGCTGATCCGGTGGGACTGGATCCTCAGCCACCGGTCGGACATCTGGGAACGGACCCTGGAACACCTGTTCCTGACCGCCGTGCCGGTGGGCCTGGGTCTGGTGATCGCGTTGGTCCTCACCGTGGTGTCCCTGCGGTGGCGACACCTGTACGAACCGATCGCACAGACCACCGCGGTCCTCTACACGATCCCCAGCCTGGCCGCCTTCGCCCTGCTGACCGCGTTCCTCGGCCTGTTCAGCGTCTGGACCGCGGTGATCCCGCTGACGACGTACACGCTGCTGATCCTGGTCCGCAACATGGTCACGGGGATCGACGGGGTCCCGGCCGACACGCTCGAGGCGGCCACGGGGATGGGCTACCGGCGCCCGCGCAGGTTCCTGGAGATCGAGCTGCCCCTCGCCCTCCCCGTCATCATCGCCGGACTGCGGATCGCCACGGTGACGGTGGTCGGGCTCGTGACCGTCACGGCGTTGCTGGGGCGGGGCGGCCTCGGCCACTTCATCCTCGACGCCTTCCGCCGTTCGATCATCTTCCCGACCGAAGCGTTCGTGGGGCTCGTCGGAACGGTCATCGTCGCGATCGGACTCGACCTCGGGCTGTTCGTGATCCAGCGGATGCTCACGCCGTGGGCCAGCCGGACGGAGGCGGACACGTGATCGAACTGCTGCGCGAGACCGCCGCGTGGCTGACCGACCCCTCGCTGTGGGGTTGGGGAGGGCGCACGATCCCCTTCCGCATCGTCCAGCACCTGCAGTTGGCCGTCATCCCGACGGCGATCGCTGTCGTGCTCGCGGTCCCGAGCGCCGCGTGGCTCGCCCACAAGCGCCGGGCCGAGTTCCTGGCCACGGCGGCGGTGAACATCGGACGGGCCGTCCCCTCGTTCGGGGTGCTGGTCGTCGCGGCGCTCCTCGCGATCCGGTGGGGCATCGCGGTGTCGTTCTGGCCCGGCGTCGTCGCGCTGCTGCTGCTGGCGCTGCCCCCCGTCTTCACGAACACCTACACCGGGGTCCGGGGCGCGGATGCCGCGACGGTGGAGTCGGGGCGCGGGATGGGCATGACGTCCACCGAGATCCTGCTCGACGTGGAGCTGCCACTCGGGTCGCCGGTCATCCTGGCGGGGATCCGGATCGCGTTCCTGCAGGTCATGGCGACGGTCCCCCTGATCGCCATCATCGGCTCGTCTGGGGGGCTGGGGCGCTACATCGTCGACGGGTTCGCGCAGGGGCGTGCCGCACGGGACCAGGTGCTCGCCGGGGCGATCCTCGTCGCCGGGCTCACGTTCCTCGCGGACATGGCCTTCGGACGGCTGGAGCGCGCGCTGCTGCCGGCCGGTCTGGGGACGATGGACCGCGAGGACGTGATGATCGAGACCAGCGTGGCCGCCTGACGTACGCACGGAATGTCACCCCCCGTTGATGGGTTGCCTCTACGACCTCCGTAGTATCCGCAACGCCGGCCCGGATCCGGGCCGGTTTCCGACAACGGAAAAGGAGATACCCATGCGGACGCACTTCCGCAGCGGTGTCCTCGGGGCGATCGTCCTCGCCGTCGCACTCCTCGCGGCGGCATGTGGAGGATCGGGTGAGGACACCACGACCGCACCGACCAGCACCGCCACTGACGGCGGTACCGAGACAGAGGCCGAAGGACCGAAGGACGGCCCGACGATCACCGTCGCGTCGTTCAACTTCCCCGAGAGCGTGATCCTGGCCGAGATCTACGCGCAGGCCCTCGAGCACAACGGCTACCCGATCGAGAAGCGACTGGATCTCGGATCGCGGGAGCTGATCTTCCCGGAGCTCACGTCCGGGGCGATCGGCTTCCTCCCCGAGTACGTCGGTTCCTCGCTGGGCGTGGGCTTCGACGGTGACCCCACCGGGGACACGCAGGAGACCCTCGAGAAGCTCCGTGAGCAGTTCGAAGCCGAGAACGTGACCGTTCTCGAACCGGCTCCGGGTCAGAACACGAACGTCTTCGTCGTCACCGAGGAGTACGGGGAGGAGCACGACCTGGAGACGATCAGCGACCTCGCGAACGTGGAGGGGTCCGTCGTCTTCGGTGGACCGCCCGAGTGCGAGGAGCGTGACACCTGCCTGCTGGGGCTCCGCGACGCGTACGGGCTCGAGAACATCGAGTTCCGGCCGATCCAGGAGGGCTCGGCACGTATCGCCTCGCTCGAGAACGGTGACATCGACCTGTCGCTGCTCTTCTCGACCCAGCCGGTCATCAAGGAGAAGGGCTTCGTCTCCCTCGAGGACCATGAGGGCATCATCCCGGTGGAGAACATCGTGCCGGTGGTCGCCGACGAGATCGTCGACGCCTACGGCGAGGAGTTCACCTCGCTCGTCAACTCGATCTCCGCGTTGATCGAGACCGAGACCCTGCTCGACCTGAACGGTCAGGTCGAGCTGGAGCAGGAGGATCCGTCAGCCGTGGCCCAACAGTGGCTCACGGACAACGGCTTCCTCGACT
>CAZHZQ010000169.1:0-5381 GCA_964537235.1 uncultured Actinomycetota bacterium
CGCGCGTACCCTGGCCCCATGAGCGCTGCCTCCACCCTCGCCGAGCTGCGGGCATCCGGACACCGGGACCGCTCCGTCAAGGAGGAGCTCCGGGCCAACCTCGCCGACCGTCTGCGGCGCGGTGATCCGCTGATCCCCGACGTGGTCGGGTTCGAGGGGTCGGTCCTGCCCGATCTCGAGCGCGGCATCCTGGCCGGCCACGACCTCATCCTGCTGGGGGAGCGGGGCCAGGCCAAGACCCGCATCGTCCGCCGCCTCGTCGAGCTGCTGGACGACCGGGCGCCGATCGTGGCCGGGTGCGAGGTCAACTGCCACCCCTACCACCCGATCTGCGCGCACTGTCGGGCACGCCTCGAGGGCGAGGGTGACCGGCTGCCGGTCGCGTGGATCGGTCGCGATCGCCGCTTCACCGAGAAGCTGGCGACGCCCGACACGTCCGTCGCCGACCTGATCGGCGACGTTGACCCGATCAAGGTCGCCGAGGGCCGCTACCTCGCGGACGAGCAGACGATCCACTACGGGCTGGTGCCGCGCACGAACCGCGGGATCTTCGCCGTCAACGAGTTGCCCGACCTCCCGCAACGCATCCAGGTGGCCCTGCTGAGCGTCCTCGAGGAACGCGACGTGCAGGTGCGTGGCTACAAAGTGCGCCTGCCCCTGGACCTCGTGCTGGTCGCCACCGCGAACCCCGACGACTACACGAACCGCGGGCGGATCATCTCGCCGCTGAAGGACCGGTTCGGGACCCAGATCCGGACGCACTACCCGCGGCGCCTCGACGACGAGATCACGATCGCCCGGCAGGAGTCGGCCGCGCCACCGGCCGACGTCGACGTGCACGTGCCGCGGTTCCTCGAGGAGGTGCTGGCCGAGCTCGCCCGTCAGCTGCGCCAGAGCCCCCAGGTGAACCACCGCTCGGGGGTGTCGGTCCGCTACACGATCGGTGCCCGGGAGACCCTGGTCGCCGGGGCGGTCCGCCGTGCCGTGCGGACCGGCGAGACCCACGCGGTCCCGCGGGTCGTCGACCTCTGGGCCGTCGTTCCCGCTGCGCTGGGGCGGATCGAGTTCGACATGCTCGAGGAAGGTCGGGAGCTGGACGTCGTCGGGCGCGCGCTGCGGCAGGCGGTCCTGTTGACCTGGCGGCGCCACCTCGGCCGCGAGGACCTGCACGACCTCGTCGACCGGTTCGAACGCGGGCTGGTCGTCGAGACCGCCGACGATCTGCCGGCCTCCGACCTGCTGGCGGCGTTCGGCGACCAGATCCCCGGACTCTCACGGATGATGGAGCGGCTCGATGTCCCGGCGGAGGACCCGGCGGTCGCCGCCAGCGTGATCGAGTTCGTGCTCGAGGGGCTGCACCTCGCGAAGCGCCTGAACAAGGAGGAAACGGGTGCCGGTGGCAGCTACCGGATCGCGGACAGTTGATCTGGTGGTTGATCCGGTGTTCGGCGCTGCGGACCCGACGGATGGCCCGGGGAGGCCAACCCGCGCCTACGTATCCTGCTGCACATGACGTCGCACCTGCAACGATCGCACCTCCCGGACGAGGAGGGTGACGGCCGCATGCCCGACCGGCGTGGCACCGGCGGCCCCCAGAGTCCCTTCGACCTGTCCGACGGCTGGAAGCGCTGGCTGCTGATCGCCGGAGCCGTGATGGCGGCGGGCTTCGTCGCGATGGCGCTGATGGGTCAACCGATGGGTGAGGAGCTCGTCTACTCCGAGTTCCTCCAACGTGTGGAGAACGGTCAGGTCGCCGAGGTCACGATCAACAACGAGTCGGGCGAGGTGACGGGTGAGCTCGCGAACGGGGACCGGTTCACCACGACGATCCCCACGGACCTCGAGCAGCAGGAACTGACCGATGCGCTGCGCGAGAACGACGTCGAGATCTCCGCCAGGTCGCCGGGTCGCGGCTTCTGGTCGATCGTGATCGGCTTCGCGCCGTTCCTCCTCCTGATCGGGCTGTTCTGGTTCCTGTCGCGGCGGGCCCAGGGGCAGCTGTCGCAGATCGGTGGGATGGGCAAGTCGCAGGCCGAGATCGTCGACACCGAACGGCCCGACACGACCTTCGACGACGTCGCCGGGTACGACGGCGTCAAGCGCGAGGTCCGCGAGATCATCGACTACCTCAAGCGCCCCGAGCAGTACGAGGCGGCCGGGGCGCGGGGCCCGGGCGGAGTGCTGATGGTCGGCCCCCCCGGGACCGGCAAGACCCTGATGGCGCGGGCGGTCGCGGGCGAGGCGGACGTGCCCTTCCTGTACGCGGCCGGATCCACGTTCGTGCAGATGCTGGTCGGGGTCGGGGCGTCGCGGGTCCGGGACCTGTTCAAGGACGCCCGCGAGCGCGCCCCGTCGATCATCTTCATCGACGAGCTCGATTCGATCGGCCGGAAGCGCGGTGGCAGGGCCACGATCGGCGCCAACAACGAGCAGGAGCAGACGCTCAACCAGCTCCTCGCCGAGATGGACGGCTTCGACGCCACCGAGGGGGTCGTGGTGATCGCCGCCACGAACCGTCCGCGGCTGCTGGACGAAGCGCTGCTGCGCCCCGGCCGGTTCGACCGGGAGATCCGCGTGGACCTGCCGCGGCAGGACGATCGCCAGGCCATCCTCGACATCCACACCCACGACAAGGATCTGGCCGAGGACGTCGACCTGGACCTCGTGGCCCGCGGGACCCCGGGGTTCAGCGGCGCCGAGCTCGAGAACCTCTGCAACGAGGCGGCGATCTTCGCGGTCCGTGGCGATCGCACCCAGGTGACCGCGCAGGACTTCGAGCGCGCCCGCGACCGGATCATGCTGGGGCGTCGCGAGGAGTCCGGGATGCTCACCGACGACGAGCAGCGTCGGGTGGCGATCCACGAGTCGGGGCACGCCCTCGTCGGAGCGCTGTCGGAGAACGCGGACCCGGTCGAGAAGGTGTCGATCCTGCCGGCCGGCCGGGCGCTGGGGGTCACACACACGATCCCGCTCAACGAACGTCGGCTGCAGACCGAGGGCTACCTCAACGACACGCTCGCCGTCCGGCTCGGGGGGCGGGCTGCCGAGGAGATCATCCTGGGCGAAGGCTCCACGGGTTCGGCCAACGACCTGGCCGGCGCCACACAGCTCGCCGAGAAGATGGTCCGCGACTTCGGTCTGTCGCCGGAGCTGGGACCGGTCGGCTACGCCCGAGTGGAGCAGGGCGAACCGTCGCCGCTGCAGGGGCGCCCGTTCGCCGAGGAGACGCAGCGCGACGTCGACCAGGAGGTCGAGCGGATCCTGCGCGAGGCCGAGGACCGTGCGCTCAAGCTCCTGAAGGACCACCGCGACGAGCTCGAGCACCTGATCGAGCGTCTCCTCGAGGAGGAGACCGTCGACGGGACCGAGGTCTACGAGATGCTCGGCCTCGAGAAGCCGGAGCGCGACGACGGCGAGGGCGACGACGACGGTGACGACGGCGATGGGGACGACGGCGATGGGGACGACGGCCGCGACGGGTGACCCGGCACTACCCTCGGTCATGTGCGCGCCCGCTACGAACGATGGGACGGCACCCAGGACCCCCTGGGTGAGTTGCTGGACGTCGGCGACGTCCTCGAACGGATCGGCGACGACCTGCTGATGGGGGCGGGCGGCGACCGCGCCCTCCAGGACCTCCTGCGCCGCGGCATCGAGGGCCAGGTCGCGGGGCTGGACGAGCTGCGCCGACGGCTGGCGACCGCGCGGGAACGTCTGCAGCAGCAGATCGATCCGGAGGGCCCGCTGGCGGACATCCGTGAGCGGCTGGACGACATCGTCGCGACCGAGCGGGCCCAGCTCGCCACCGAGGACGACCCCGAGGCGCGGTTCTCCGAGCTGCGCCTCGACGCCCTCCCCGCCGGTCCGTCCGGCGCGATCCGCGAGCTGCAGAGCTACGACTTCCGATCGCCCGACGCCGGCGTGCGGTTCCAGGAGCTGCTCGACGACCTGCGTCACCAGCTCCTGGACTCCTACTTCCGCGACCTCACCGCCGGGATGCAGGCGGTCACCCCCGACGACATCGCCGACGTGGCCCGGATGATGGCCGACCTGAACGAGATGCTGGAACAGCGCGCGCGGGTGGAGGACGGAGCGGACGGCGCCGAGGAACCCGACTTCGACGCGTTCATGGCGGAGCACGGCCACCTGTTCCCCGAGCAGCCGCAGGACCTCGACGAGCTCCTCGAGGTCCTGGCCAGACGTTCCGTCGCGATGAGCCAGCTGCTGGCGTCCATGACCCCCGAGCAGCGCCGTGAACTGCAGGAGCTCGCCCGTGACCTCATGGACGATCTGGATCTGGCGTTCGAGATGTCGCAGCTCGACGCGCAGCTACGTCAGCTGATGCCGCAGCTGCCCTGGGACCGGGCGCAGCAGCCACGCGGGGCGGGATCGGCGCAGCTGCCGTCCACGGTCGATGCCTTCGAACGGTTGGCCGAGGTGGACCAGCTCGAGGAGCAGCTCGCCGGCCAGCACCCCGGCGCGACCCTGGAGGACATCGACGAGGACCTGCTGCGCGAGGTCCTGGACGACGAGGCGGTCACGGACCTGGAGCGACTCAAGCGGATCGAGCGTGAACTCGAGGAGCGCGGGCTGCTGACCCGCCGCGAGGGCGAGCTGGAGCTGACCCCCCGTGGTGCGCGCATGCTGGGGGAGCGGGCGCTGACGCAGCTGCTCGACCGCATCCGCCGTCAGCGGGCCGTGCAGACCAGCGGCCCGGAGGCCGAGCCCACCGGTCAGACGCGCCCCTGGCGGTTCGGCGACCGCGAACCCGTCGCCGTCCAGCGCACGATCCGCAATGCCCTGGCCAGGAGCGGTCCCGGCACCCCGCTGCGGATCGCGCCCGACGACCTCGAGGTCGTCGAGACCGAGGTACGACCACGTACCGCGACCGCGCTGCTGTTGGACCTGTCGTTCTCGATGCCCCTGCGGGGGCACTTCGTGCACGCCAAACGCATGGCGCTGGCGCTGCACGCGTTGATCGAGGGCCGCTACCCCCAGGACGCCCTGCACCTGATCGGCTTCTCCGACTACGCCCGGACGCTGCAGCCCGCGGACCTCGGTGCCGCCGGGTTCGAGCGCGTCTACGGCACGAACATGCACCACGCGTTCATGCTCGCCAGGCGTGTGCTGGGCGACGATCCGCGCCCGGTGAAGCAGGTCATCATGGTCACGGACGGGGAACCGACCGCCCACCTCGAGGGCGAGCACGCCCACTTCAACTGGCCACCGGTCCGGGAGACGATCGTGCGCACCCTGCGTGAGGCCACGCGGCTGTCGCGGTCCGGGATCGCGATCAACGTGTTCCTGCTCGAGGAGGAGCCCGGCCTGGTCGACTTCGCCGACCGCCTCGCCGCGCTGACCGACGGTCGGGTGTTCCAGGC
>CAZHZQ010000170.1:0-5367 GCA_964537235.1 uncultured Actinomycetota bacterium
GCGCAGGGTCGTGTCGGTTCGGTGACACCGTCGGTGACGACGGTCTACGGCTTCGAACCACACGAGCTGCGTGGTCGTCCGCTGGTGGATCTGTTCGAGCCGGCACATCGGGTGACGGTGGAGGCCTACCTGGCACGTCCTGAGCTGGTGGATCCCGAGGCGACGATGACCATGCCGGTGGCGTGTGCGGATGGGTCGTGGCGGTCGAGCGTGGTGCGCTTCGACCGGTGGTACAGACCGGACGGCGGCGTCGGGTTGTTGGTGGCGTTGCGCCCGGTGGACGGCTCGATCGAGGCGGCGCTGACACAGGAACGCACCGCGTCCGAGAAGCTGCAGTTGGTCGACGAGATGAAGCATCGGCTGCTGGAGGCCGTCTCCCACGAGTTGCGTACCCCGCTGACGATCATCGGCGGGTTCGCCGAGACGTTGCAGCGCGGCGACGCGACGTTCACAGCCGACCGTCTGGAACAGATCGGCGCAAGCATCGACCGTCAGGCGGTGCGTCTGCAGCGGATCGTGTCCGACCTGATGGATCTGGACCGGGTGTCGCGCGGGGCGTTGGTCGCTGGACGGCGAGAGGTCGATCTCGCCGATGCGGTGATCGAGGTGGCCGAGCAGGTCCCGCTGGGGGGTCGGTCGTTGAACCTCGAGCTCGACCGGGTCAGCTTGGAGGTGGACCGGGCGAAGTTCGACCGGATCGTCGAAGCCCTGCTGGTCAACGCCCGCCGTCACACCCCACCCGACACCACGGTGTGGGTACGTCTGCGTGCCGAAGACGGCGGGGCGCGGCTGGAGGTCGCCGACGACGGTCCCGGTCTGTCCGATGACCTGAAGGCGACGGTGTTCTCCCCGTTCGCGCAAGGCAGCCTGCTCGAACCCCACGCCCCCGGGCTCGGCCTGGGCCTGGCGTTGGTGCATCGCTTCGCCCGCCTGCACGGCGGCCGCGCGTGGGTAGAGGACCGCGACGGCGGTGGATCACGCTTCTGTGTGGAGCTGCCCCCGGCTGTGCCGGAACCCGACAGTGAGGCGCTCAAGGCGGGGCTGCGCCACGCCGCCGGCCACGAACGGGCCCTGCACGGCCGCCCGGACGGCGTCGAGCTGCGCCCCGAAGCGTTGGGGGTGGTCAACTCGATGTTGCGTACCGCCCGTCGCGAGCTGGGGATGCGGGTCGCCTACCTGTCGGTGTTCACCGACACCGAACAGGTCGTCGTGGCTGTCGACGGCGACGGGGCGCCGGTCGGCATCAGCCCCGGCCAGCAGATCCCCCTGGAGGACACCTACTGCGTCCGCATGGTCCGCGGGGAGATCGGCAACCTGGTGGTCGACACCAGCCGCGAACCGGTCGTCGCGAACCTGCCGTCGACCGACGCCGGACTGGCCTGCTACGCCGGGGTGCCGGTCCGGCTGCCCGGCGGGCAGGTGTTCGGCACGTTGTGCTGTGCACACGACGAACCCCGCGCCGACCTGCAACCAACCGAGATCACGGTCCTGAGCACCATCGCCGAACTGCTCGGTGACCAGCTCAGCCAACGCCAACTGCTGTCCGACAACGAGCGGGAGATCGCACGCCGCATCGAGCAACTCCTGTCACGACCCGACACGCTCCGCACCGTCTACCAGCCCATCGTGGATCTGACCGACGGGCACGTCGCCGGAGTGGAAGCGCTCACCAGGTTCCCCGACCACCACATTCGCCCTCCTGACGTGTGGTTCGCGGATGCCGAACGGGTCGGGTTCACCGGCCAACTCGAACAGCTCACGGTGATGCGGGCACTGACCGGCCTCGAACAGCTCGACGAGGAGCGCTACCTGTCGATCAACCTGTCGCCCGCAACCGTGCTGTCCGGAGGACTGCGGCCGCTGCTGGGTCGGGTGCCGCTGCACCGGCTCGTCATCGAGATCACCGAACACGCCGCCGTCGCCGACTACGAGGCGCTGCAGGCCGGACTGCGCCCGTTCAGAGCTGCAGGCACACGTCTGGCGATCGACGACGTCGGCAGCGGGTTCGCCAGCCTCCGCCACGTCCTGCGACTGCGACCCGACATCATCAAGATCGACCGCTCGCTGATCGAACAGGTCACCAGCGACTCCGGGCAACACATGGTCGTCTCCTCCCTCGCCGAACTCGCCAGCCAGGTCGGCGCCGACATCGTCGCCGAAGGCGTCGAAGACACCGCAACCCTGACCGTCCTACGCGCCGCCAACGTCACCCACGTCCAAGGATGGGTGTTCGACGCTGCCGGCCCACTGCCGCTGCAACGCCACAGCTACCCGCTGCCTGGGTGAGGTCTGCGAGCTCGGTAGCTGCGAGGACGTCGGTGGCGACGGGTGGTGCTCGCGCCCCGCGTAGGGTCCCATCCCGAGGACGACGAGCGGCGAGGACCCATGACCGAGGATCCACATTCCCACGGCGGACCGCCGACCTACGTCCAGCCCGGCGCCCGCACACCGACCCACGCCGAGCGGACGCGGACGCTGGTCGGAGCCTGCGACAGCGGGACGTTGAGCACGTCGTCGGTGGAGCCCGCCGGCTACCCGTTCGGGTCCGTGGCCACCTACGCGCTGGACGACGACGGGGCGCCGCTGGTGCTGATGAGCAGCATGGCCGAGCACGCCCGCAACCTGGCTGAGGATCGCCGCTGCTCGCTGCTGGTGACCGCACCGGAGCCGAGCGGGACCAGTCGGCTGGCCGGGGCGCGGGCCACCCTGCTGGGGGAGATGGTCCCGGTCGGTGCGGAGGACCAGGACGAGGCCACGTCGGCCTACCTCACCGCCCATCCGGATGCGTACTGGGCGGAGTTCCCCGACTTCGCGGTGCACCGGCTGGAGGTCGTCGCGGTCCGGTACGTACGCGGCTTCGGAGAGATGAGCTGGGTCGACGCCCAGGCGTACCGGACGGCCGAGCCGGATCCGATCGCACCTGCGGCGGACGGCATCGTCGCGCACATGAACGACGATCACCGAGGCAACATGCGTGCCATGGTGGACCACTTCCTCGATGTCGAGGGCGAGGTCACCGACGTCACGATGCTGTCCTGCGACCGCTACGGGTTCGAGCTCCGGCTGGAGCTGGCGGTCGCCGACGACGGCGACCCGGAGGTGGCCTTCGGGCGGATCGGCTTCGAGGAGCCGCTCACGGACGCCTCACGAGTCCGGGAGGCGATGATCGCCCTGGTTCGCCTCGCCGAGCCCGGACGGCGCTGACGGCCCTCCGGTCAGCGGTCGTCCGACGGGATGTCCTTGTTGCCGGGTCCCATCAGGCCGCCGCGATGACCGGTTCGCGATCCGCGGTGGCCGCCGGGGGAGCGGTGTCGGGCAGGCCGCAGCGGTCAGCTGCCTCCTCCCCGGCCAGCACCGCGATCAGTGCGAACGGGTGCAGGTCCAGCCCGCGGGCGACCTGCAGAAGCGTGCTCGGGCGGTAGCGCTTGGCGGTCCCGCGCCGCAGGTCGGTGATCACCGACCTCGACACGTCGGCCCGCTGGGCGAGTTCCTTCTGATCGAGTCCCAGTCGGGTCATCTGTGACCGGACGATCGAACCCAGCGGCTCCCACCGCTCGGACAGCTCAGCGGTCCCGTGTGTCGATTGTGTCGATGTGTACGGCATCTGACGCCTCTCCGTTGCTGCGACCCAACGTACGCAGCGAACATGAGAAGAGGATGAGGCGTCAGGTCCCGGCTTCCTCCCCGGACCGCAGCCGGTAGCCCACCCCGCGGACCGTCTCGATCGAGTCCCGGTCGAACGGCCGGTCGATCTTGTCGCGCAGGTACCCGATGTACACGTCGACGACGTTGGAGCCCGCGTCCTCCCGTCCGTTCCACGCCCCGGCGAACAACCTCGTCCGCGACAGCACCTGGCCCGGGTTGCGCATCAGCAGTTCGAGCAGGTCGAACTCCTGGCCGCTGAGGTCGATCTCCTTGCCGGCACGGGTGACCTCGTGGCGCGACAGGTCCATGACCAGATCCTCGACCTCCAGGGCCGTCGCCTCGTCCCCTTCCCGGCTGCCGCGACGCACCAGGGCCTGGACCCGTGCGACGAGCTCCTGGACGGCGAACGGCTTGGGCAGGTAGTCGTCCGCGCCCGCCCGGAGGCCCTCCACGCGGTCGGTCACCCCGCTGCGTCCGGTCAGCATGACCACCGGCGTCCACACGTCACGCTCGCGCAACGTCCGCACGACCTCGAGACCGTCCATCATCGGTATCCGGATGTCGAGGACGATCACGTCGTACTCGCCGTCCAGGGCGAGGTTCAGCGCGGCCTCCCCGTCGTGCGCCGCGTGGACCTCGAACCCTTCGCGTTCGAGGACGCGTTGGACGAGGGCGACGACACGTGCGTCGTCCTCGACGACCAGCGCACGCTTCTCGACGCCCACAACTTCCCCCAGGTCCGTACGGACCGCACCCCGAACGGTAGTGCGGGGACCCGGCTGTTGTCACGAGTCTCGGATGCGACTCAGACCCAGGGAGCGTCGGGCCGGTCGTAGGTCAGGTGCACCCAGCAGATCGCCTCGTCGGACATCAGCCGCGCGGCGTAGTCGAGGGCCGCCTCCTGCCTGGCGTCCCGCAGGCGCCGGCCCGGCAGGTCGCCGCCGTTCCACTCGTCCTGGGCGACGCGGAACGTCTCGTTGAAGCGCTCAGCGACATCGCCGGGACGGAACCCGGCCGTCACCTCCCACCGGCAGAACAGATCTCCGGTCACTGGCGACCGTCCCCTGTGTCAGTGACTGACGAGGAACGGCAGGGTAGCGCCAGACCGGTGCCACGGCGAAATCCATACGACGAAATCCGTAAGGTGAGGTGGGGCACGTCCGGCGGAGAGATGTCGGATCCACGGCGGCGGAGTCGTCCAGTGCTGGCGACAGCCGTGTGCCCGATGACCGGCTTAGAACCCGCTCTGGACTGGGAAGGCACCGATCCATGGACGATGGGCTTCCGGCACGTGAGCGCGTGACAGCGACCCGTTCCGCCCTGGAGGCGCAGGCGGTCCGGCTGGTCGGACAGAGCGGACTCGAGGCCACGACGGCCGCCGCGATCGCCGAGGCGGCCGGGGTGACAGAACGCACATTCTTCCGGTACTTCGCCTCCAAGCAGGAGGCGATTCTCGGCTACGTCGCCGAGCGGTTGACCGGCGTCGTCGAAGAGTTGGGGCGCCACTGCGGCGGCTGTGTGACGGCTGAGTGTCTGCTCGGGGCCTTCCGGGCCCGGGCCGCGGAGCTCGCGGGGGACGACGAGTTCGTGAGACGTATGAGGATCATCAACTCCGACCGGCGGCTCCGCGAGGAACTGCAGGTCGAGCGCTCGCGTCTCCGGGATCTGCTGTCCGCCGAGATCGCGAGGCACGAGGGCAGCAAGCCGGGCCTCCGCAGCGAC
>CAZHZQ010000171.1:0-1455 GCA_964537235.1 uncultured Actinomycetota bacterium
CCCCGCCCACCCAGAGCGGGCCCGACGGCAGACCCTACGAACCTGATCCGGGTAACACCGGCGGAGGGAGGCGCAGGTGGACATCCTCATCATCGTCGTGACGCTGGCCCTGTTCGCGTGGGTCGGGTTCCGTGCCCCGCGGGGCGACGAGGACCTCGACGGCTACGTGACCGCCCGGGGCACGCAGTCCTCGTGGGCCCTGGGCCTGTCCTTCTTCGCCTCCGGCATGGGGGCCTGGATCCTGTTCGCCCCGCCGGAGGTCGGCGCGTTCGTCGGCGCGGTCGCCGTGGGCGGGTACGCGCTCGGGGCGGCCGGGCCGTTCGTGGCCTTCGCGGTCCTGGGCCGCCGGATCCGGCGGGTCATCCCGTCCGGCCACAGCCTCACCGAGTTCGTCCGGCTGCGGTTCGGGCGCACCTTCCGCACCTACGTCTTCCTCATCTCGCTGCTGTACATGTTCTTCTTCGTGACCGCCGAACTGTCGGCGGTCGGGGCGGTCGGGGCGATCACGACCGGGGTGGACACCACCCTGTCGATCGTGGCGGTCGCCGCGGTCACCCTCGCGTACACGGCCTACGGCGGGTTGCGCGCCTCGCTGGCGACCGACCGGTGGCAGGCGTGGCTGGTCGTGATCCTGCTGACGATCGGCGCCGTCGCCGTCATCGTGCGCCTGGACTCGCCGGTGGAGGCCCTGAGCGCCTCCGGTCTGCTGCGCGTCGGACGGGTCGGCATCGAGTCGGCGATCACGCTCGTGATCGCGGTCACGGCGGCGAACCTGTTCCACCAGGGCTACTGGCAGCGGTTGTGGGCAGCGACCGACCAGCGTTCGCTGGTCCGGGGCGCGGGGATCGGCATCACCATGACCGCCCCGGTCGTGGCGGTGGTCGGGCTCCTCGGGATCCTGGCGGCCGGCGCCGGACTGGAGCTCGGGGATCCGCCCGCCCCGTTCTTCGCGCTCGCCGCGGCATCCTCCTGGCTGGGCTACGTGGTCCTCGCGCTGGGCGTGGCCCTGGTGGCGTCCTCGCTGGACACGCTCGAGAACGCGATCGCGGCGCTCACCGTCTCGGAACGGCCGGCCATGCGGATCGGGACCGCGCGGGTGCTCACGGTGGTGCTCGTGGTACCCGCGGTGCTCCTGGCGCTGCAGGGCTACTCGGTGCTCCGCCTGTTCCTGATCGCGGATCTGGTCTGCGCGGCGACCGTCGTGCCGGTCCTGCTCGGGCTGTGGCGTCGGGCGACCACGGCCGGAGCGCTCACCGGAGCGGTGGCGGGGTTGTTGGCCACGTTCGTCCCCACCTGGATCGCCTCCGGCTCGCTGTCCACCGCGGTCCGGCTCGCGACGTTCCCGGAGGCGGTCCCGACGCTCCCGCCGTTCGCGTGGTCGTTGCTGGTGTCCGGCGTGGTGGCCGTCGTGGTGTCCCTCGCGACGGACACCACGGTCGACCTCGAGACGCTCGA
>CAZHZQ010000171.1:1555-5367 GCA_964537235.1 uncultured Actinomycetota bacterium
GACGAGTGGGCCGAGGACCGCGCGCTGCGCCACTACCTGCACCGCGTCCTGCCCGCGGACGTCAGGGACGAGGTGACCCCCTCGCTGGCGACCATGGGCGAGCTGGCCGCCGGCCCGCTGCACGACCTGCACCGGGAGATGGACCGGCGCGAGAACGAACCGCGCCTGATCCGTTTCGACCCGTGGGGTCGTCGCGTCGACCGGATCGAGACCGCCCCCGCCTGGGACCGCATCGCGGCCGTGGCGGCCGAGCACGGCGTGGTCGCCACCGGCTACGAGGACCGCCACGGCGAGCACGACCGGGTGCACCAGTTCGCCCTCGCGTACCTGTTCACCCCGTCCAGCGCGCTCTACGGGTGCCCGTTGGCGATGACCGACGGTGCGGCCAAGACGCTGCTGGTGCACGGCGACGACGAGCTGATCGACCGCGCCGTCACGCGGCTGACCAGCCGCGACCCCGACGAGATGTGGACCTCCGGGCAGTGGATGACCGAGCGCACGGGCGGATCCGACGTCGGCCTGTCCGAGACCACCGCCATCAAGGACGGCGATCTCTGGAAGCTGTCCGGGACGAAGTGGTTCACCTCGGCGGTGACCGCGGACATGGCACTGACCCTGGCACGCCCGGAAGGCAACCCCCCCGGCGGCCGCGGTCTGGCCATGTTCTTCGTGGAGGTCCGCTCGCCGAGCGGCGGGATGAACGGCATCCGGGTCCTGCGTCTCAAGGACAAGCTGGGCACCCGGCAGATGCCGACCGCCGAGCTCGCGCTCGACGGGACCGAGGCCCGCCTGGTCGGCGAACCCCGCAACGGCACGCGCAACATCGCCCCGATGCTGCACATCACGCGCCTGTGGAACTCGGTGACGGCGGCGTCGGGCATCCGGCGTGCACTGGCGTTGGCGACCGACTACGCCCGGCGACGCACGGCGTTCGGCGCCGACCTGATCGACCAGCCGCTGCACCAGACGACACTGGCCTGGCTGCGGGTGCAGCACGAAGCCTCGCTGCAACTGGCGCTGCGGGGGGCCGAGCTGCTGGGGCGGGAGGAGGCCGGCGTGGCCTCCGAGGCCGAACAGCGGACGATGCGCCTGCTGCTGCCCGTGGCCAAGCTCCTGACCGGCAAGCAGGCGGTCGCCGTCGCGTCCGAGGCCCTCGAGTCCTTCGGCGGCGCCGGCTACATCGAGGACACCCACCTGCCGGTCCTGCTGCGCGACGCTCAGGTCCTGCCGATCTGGGAGGGCACCACCAACGTCCTGTCGCTCGACACGCTCCGCGCGATCCAGCGCGAAGATGCCCTGGCGCCGTACGTGGAGGAGGTGCGCCGTGCCGCGAAAGCGACCTCCCAGGCGGAGCTCGCCGCCGTCGGCCAGCTCGCGATCGACGCAGTCGAGCACGCGACCGCGTGGCTCGGTGAGGCCGTCGAGGTTGGTCCGGAGGCCACGCAGCACGGGGCGCGCCGGTTCGCGTTCACGCTCGGCCGGGCACTGCAGGCGGCCCTCCTCGCCCAGCAGGGCCAGCACGACCTGGACCAGCACGGCGACGCCCGCACGGCCGCCGTGGCACGGCGCTTCGCCGCTGGGGGCCTCGACGTGCTCCAGCCCCCCGGCGCCTACCTCCAGGTGGACGCCGGTCTGGCGCGCGACACCGAGATCGACACCGACGAGGTGCTGGGCACCGAGCTGTAGGCCGAGCCGTCGGCGTCAGGATCCCAACAGGAGGATCTGGACGCGGCGGTTCACGGCGTCCAGCGCTGCCCGGACGACCGCGCGTTCAACGTCACCGTCGCGCACCAGCGCGGCTCCGACGAGGCGCTCCACGGCCTCGTAGGTCAGCAGCGAGACGGTCGCCACCACCCGCGCATGGTCGTCGTCCTCGATCACGTCGAGCTCGTCGAGCTCCAGCCGGGCGATCTCCGCGAGGAGCAACCCGGCCGCATCCAAGGTCGCCGCACCGACCGCGCGCAGGCGGGCACGGGAGGTGGCGGCCGCCGTGGCGGTGCCGGTCACGGTCTGGTCGTGCAGACCCAGCGTGACCCGCACCTCGACCTCCAGACCCGATCCGTCGATCTCCAGACCCCGGATCGTCGGTCGACCGCCGCGCGTGCGTACCTGCTCCGTCTCGGCGGAGGGCACGGGCGGGGTGGAGGGGGACGGTTCCTCGGCCTCTTCTTCTTCCTCCTCCTCCGCGAGCCGGGCGATGGCCTCGGGGTCGATGCGCAGCCCGAACCGGGCGCTCAGCACGCTGGCCACCCGCGCGGCGACCTCTCGGCGGTCGACACCCGCTTCGAAGACGATGCGGAGGTTCCCGCGCTCCCCGTCTCCGGGCAGCCGGACCGAAGCCCGTGCGACACCGATCACGGCCTCGACCGCGCGTGACACGGCGTCGTCGCCCGCGCCGGTCCCACGACCGGCGCGGCGAGCGTCCTGTTCGGCGTCCATCACGTCTCCGGTCCCTCCCGTTCCATGTCGGCCTCCGACGTGCCGTTCTTTACCGGGGGCGGCACCACCCGGTCAGGATACGCTCCGGGTGCTCCTGGGCTGGAGAGGACAGGCCGGGCGGAACGGATCCAGCGGGAGGGACCGATGGCACGGGACGGAAGTTCGAGCGAACGGGGCGGCCTCGGCCGCCTGATCGACCGGCTGCTCGGTCGCGATCGCGCCGACACGGCTGACTCGGCGGCGCTGTTCACGGCGCACCAGCCGCCACCATCGGGACGGCGACCTGCGGTCGGCCCCAGCGAGCCGGATCTGTTCCGGGAGCGGCCGGGGCGCCAGCCCCGGGACGCGCGGGAGGAGACCCGGGAGGAGACCCCCGTGGTCTCGGCGGAACCGCTCGCCGAGTCGGAGTCGCTGCAGACGGCCGTTCACCAGGACGCCCTGGAGCAGGTGTCACCGCGCGCCCGGCAGGCTCCCGGCGTTCGGGTCCACGACGACCATCTCGAGCAGCGCTCGGGTCCGGTGCAGCTGTCCCCCTCGCAGGCGATCGAGCTGGCTCGCGGCGGTCGCGACACGTTGCGTCGGCGCGACCGGGACTGACCGGGTCCGCGCTCAGGCCTCCGCGCCGACGGATCGGGCGATCTGCCTCGAGATGACCAGCTGCTGGATCTCGGCAGTGCCCTCGAAGATCTCGTAGATCTTCGCGTCCCGGTACCACTTCTCGACCGGGGCCTCGCGCAGGTAGCCCATGCCCCCGCCGATCTGGACCGCGTCGTCGGTCACCTTCACCGCGACCCGCCCGGCCTTCAGCTTCGCCATCGATCCCTCGGCCTGCATGAACGCCTTCTGCTTGGTGGCCATCCACAGTCCCCGCCAGCACAGCAGACGGGCGCAGTCGATCTCCATCGCCATGTTCGCGAGCTTGAAGGCGATCCCCTGGTGGCGGATGATCGGCACACCGAACGTGTGGCGCTGGAGCGCGTAGTCGCGGGCCCACTCGAAGGCCGCACGGGCGATGCCCACGGCCTGGATGCCCACGATCGGACGTGTCGCCTCGAAGGTCGCCAGCGCTCCCGACCGCCCCTTCTTCTTCCGGTCCGGGTCCTTGGCGCGCTCGATACGGTCGTTGAGCTTCTCCTCGCCCCCCAGCAGCTGGTCGTCGGGGACGAACACGTCGTCCATCACGATCGAGGCGGTGTGGGATGCGCGGATCCCCAGCTTCTTGTCCTTCTTGGCCATCGAGAAGCCGTCGGCGTCCTGGGTGACGATGAACGAGGCCTGCCCGCGGTGCCCGAGGTTCGGGTCGACGGTGGCGACGACCACGTGCACGTCCGCGATGCCGCCGTTCGTGATGTAGATCTTCTCGCCGTTGAGCA
>CAZHZQ010000172.1:0-1882 GCA_964537235.1 uncultured Actinomycetota bacterium
CGGTGACAGCACGTTCCTCAACGAGGAGGCGACCGACTGGATCGACCGGTTCCAGAGTGACATCCAGAACCTGAAGCTCATCGGTGGGCGGGCGGCGATCCGGCATGCGATCGAGGACAAGGCTCGACACCAGATCCTGTTCCGCTAGCCGGCCGAGCACCGGTCCTGCGTCACTCACTCACGAGGTCAGCGTCCGAAGTAGCGTCGCGAACCGGCCGGTGACATCGTCCCAGTCGTACCGCCACGCTGTACGTAGACCGTTCCCGATGAGATGGGCTCGGAGCTGCCGGTCTCGGAGCACCCGCTCGATGGCCGCCCGCATCCCAGCCTCGTGCTCGGGCTCCACCACGAGGGCGTTCTCTTCGTGGACGGCGTACTCACGCGAGCCCCCGTCGTCGGTCATCACGACCGGCACACCGCACGCCATGGCTTCGAGTGGGAAGAAGTTGAACCCCTCGTGCCAGCATCCCGATACCGCCACACGCGCGCTGCTGATGAGCCGAGCGAGGTCCTGCTGATCCGCATCGTGGTCCAGCAGCTTCAGGACCGAGCGATCGCGGGCTGCCCGCTCGATCGTGTGGGTCCCCTTGTGGGGTCGGTGCGATCCGATGCACACGACGTCGTAGGTCCGCTCGGTCCGGGTCGGCCGGAAGAGGTCCTTGTCGATCCCGCCGGGGAAGACGTCGGCGACCTCCTCTCCGGTGAGCTGTGACACCTGCTGGCCGGTCCATGCGGAGTTGGAGACGTGGATGTCGTCCGGCACGGGTGCGTAGTACTCGAGCAGCTCCTCCGTGACGTGCCGGTAGAGCATGTACGCGCCGAGGTGGTACTTGATCCGGATCTCCGCGTCGAACGCGCGGAACGGGGCGACGAGGTCGGGATCCGAGAGGATGAGCACGTCGAAGAGGATGTCCCGGGCGTCGTCCAGGGAGGTGACGTGAGCCGTGGTCTCGAGCCACGACGGTCGCTGCCCGTCCGGCGTGATCAGGTGCATCGACGCGCCCCACGCGTGGAGGCGGTTCGCCATCTCGATCGCACGGCGGATCCCCCCGGCCACGTCCAGGTGGGGCTGCAGCCATCCGACGGTCAACTCCAGATCGTGCAGGTCGACCCGCGGCGGGGCATCACCGACCCGTCGTGCCACCTCGGCTGCGAAGCCTCGGGCGCGGGAGAGCTCCTCGTGGTGCCGGATATCCTCCATGAACTTCGCGATCGTCCCGGTGCCGTGCCGCTCCCGGAGCGTCGCCTTGGACCGTTCCACGATCTCACCCCGGCCGGCTGGCGTGTAGCTGCGCGACTTGGCATGGAAGACGTAGCAGGTGTCGGCCACTCGGTGCTGGAAGCCCGCATCCCGGCTGCGGAGGCAGAAGTCGTCCTCCTCTCCGTACCCCTGCGGGAACGCCTCCTCGTCCAGCGGGCCGACCGCCTCCAGGGCTCTTCGGGAGATGAGGTAACAGAACCCGTTGATCAGGGGCACCGAGGGGTACAGAGCCGGAGAGCGCTTCGCGATGGCTTCCGCGACGTCATCGACCGTGGCCCCCTGGGGTAGGGCGTTGACCTTCCAGGAGCCGTCCTCTCCGGTGAACTCGGGGATCGTCTGCCAGGAGGCGGCGTTCGACAGCGGCCCCACGACCCCGACGTCCGGCGCGGCTGTCGCGCACTCCAGTAGATGATCGAGCCAGCCCGGCCCAACGATGGCGTCTGAGTTGAGGAGCACCACGAACGGGCACTCCGAAGCTTCGATACCACGGTTGGCCGAGACCGTGTACCCACACGCGGTCTCGTGACGGATCAGCGTCGCGTCGGTCCGGTTCGCGAAATCGTCGACGATGCGCCGCGTCTGCGAGTCGCTGCCGTCATCGACGAGGATCAGGTGGTGGCG
>CAZHZQ010000172.1:1982-5340 GCA_964537235.1 uncultured Actinomycetota bacterium
ATCTCCTTCCGGTGCGCACGCAACAGCCGCTGACGCTCACGGATGATGTCCGCGATGAACGCACGTTCGTCAGGCCGTCCGCTCTCGTACGATGAGCTCTGCGCGCCCGTCACGTCCTGTGCTGCTCTCTCGTCAAGTTCCAGGTTCCCCTCCAGCCCCGCGGCGAACGTACAACAGGAACGGCGAGGTGAATGCGCGATCGGGGTCGGCGATCATCGTGTCGAGGTCGTTGCTCCATTGCCGAGCGAACGTCTGGACCTCCACCAAACGTAGACGGAGCTCCCGGGTCGAGGAGAGCGGGAGCGGCGATCCCGAGATGACCGCGAAATCCTCGCTCGGGAACAGTCCGGCTGCACGCGACAGCTGCGAGGGAGGGACCTCCAGGAGCGTCGGTGCCTCCCGCATCGACTGGAGGGTGTTGGCCATGCCGCGGAGGGTCTTGTCGGAACCGAGGACGACGAGTGGAGCGTGGCCTGGGACTTCGTCGAGGATCGTCGCGAGTACCTGCGGGGCGTCCACGTTCACCTCGTGGGCGAACAGGGGGGCGGTGGACCGGATCTGCAACGGGAGGAACATGATCGCCGCGACCACGACCACCCCCGTCACGATGCGCGGGCGTCCACTCACGCGCCGAGCCACTGCCACCCCTGCGGCGGCCACGAGCGCTGCGGCGGGCAGCAGCGTCGCCAGGTACCGCCGCATCCACCAGATCTCGGGTGGGGTGTGGGCCGACTCGTACAGCACGAACCCGAGACCGGCGAGCACCCCGATGGTGATCCAGCGTCGGGTGAGGCCGAGTCCGAGCACGGCGGGGCTCAGCACGAACACGCCGACGAGGAGGACAGGGGAGAAGACAGGCAGCAGCCGGACCAGGTTGTACGCCTCGTGGTCCTGCACGAACGCCACACCGGCTGGGCGGATCCAGGCGTTCCAGATACCGAACAGGATCCAGAACAGCACGAGAACGACGGGTATCACGCCCCACGGGTTCGCGATCGCTGGTCGGACCTCGCTGTCAGGACGACGCCCGCGCAGCGTCATGGCGACCGCAAGGCAGACGACGATCGCGCCTCCAGCCGCCAGAGCCAGCAGGAGGTGACGACCCCCTGGGATGCCTCGACCGAGAGGCCCGATGTACCGACCGAGCGCCACTCGCGGTCCGAGGTACTCCGCTGACACCAGCCATGTGGTCATCGATGCCGCCACGACCACGCCCGCACCGAGTCCAAGGACGCTGAGAGATCCGGGCCCTTCCACGGCCCGCCGGTGGCTCTCGATCGCCGCGACAGCGGCGGCGAGCACGAGGAACACGACGACGGGGAGCATGTCGATCTTCGTCAGGAGCGCCAGCGTGACGCCCGACGCCGCGACCAGTGCGGAGGACATGTCGGGCGTACCGGCACGACCCGAGAGCGCGTGGAAGCTCAAGGTGATGCCGAAGAGCGCGAGCATCTCGCCCATGAACTGCTTGCTGTAGTAGAAGAAGAGGGGGGTCGCCACGAGCATCAGGGCGATCGAGAGCGAGACGAGCCCGTCCTCGGTGACGTCTCGGACGAGCAGGTACAGCAGGATCGCGGTCGCGACGGCGACGGATGCGTTGAGGATCCAGGACGCCGAGGCGGACGCGAAGACGGCCTTGGTCACGCCGAGCAGCACCGGGTAGCCGTACACGTACGCCGGACGTCCGGTCGCCGACGCCGCGTCGAACCTCCAGGTATTCCCCATATCGATCCAGTCGAGGGGCACACCGCGCTGGAGGAGGTCCGCGACATCCATGTAGAGCTGGCCGGAACGCCAGAAGAAGTTCCCGTACACCTCGTAGTTCCCCGCATCCATGTTGGGGGCCACGAGGAAGCTCCAGCGCGGGGTCAGGACGACGGCTGCCAACACGAGGACACCGAGCACCAGCCCGTAGACCAGATCCTCGCGGTTCCCCAACCGGAGACTGAGCCGTCGTCTGGAGCTGACGTGTCCGAACACGGCGATGGCCACGGGGGGGGACGCGACGAGGGTGAGCGTCCCCGGCGTGAACGAGTCGAATCGCAGGAGGACCAGTCCAGTGACGCACAGGTAGGCGAGCGACACACCGAACGAGCTGATCAGGAGTCGCAGCAGCGCACCGCCCGGCGATGGAACCAGCGACAACAGCGCTGCCCCAGGGAGCACCACCAGGACAGCGAACCAGATCCCCGCCAGGAGCTCCCCACCGGGGGTCATCGTTCCAGCATCCTCTGAGGGGTTGGTGTCGCGTCAGCTACGTGAGCGTCCTCCGGGCGACGGCAGCATCCTCCGGGGCGAGCTCTGGAGGTTCCTCCATCCCCGCCGCGCGGAGCACCGTGGCGGCAAGATCGAGCCAGCTCGGAACGTGGTCGGCCACGTCCCGAGACATGGTCGCGTAGTCGTCCACCACGCGTCCAACGGCATCCGCCAGGTCGACGGGATCGTCTGGACGACACAGCGCACCTGTGACCCCGTCGACCACCTGATCCGGGAGTCCACCGACCGACGTCGCCACGACCGGACGCCCGACGGCGTACGCGAGCGGGATGACGCCCGACTGCGTCGCCTGCCGGTAGGGGACCATGACGATGTGGTGATCGGCGATCAGCGGTCCGACCTCCTCGTCGGGGACGTAATCGGTCCGCAGGTGGAGCCGTCCATCGAGCCCGAAGGCGTTGATCGTGAGCTGGAACTCGGCCGGGTCCCGCCAGATCTCGCCTGCGACCGTCAGCTCGACGTCGAGGCCCCGCTGCAGGAGCTCCGCGACCGCCGCCAAGGCGGTGCTTACCCCCTTGTAGGGGCGCACGAACCCGAACAGCAGGAGCTTGACCGAGCCCAGTGGCGGCGCAGGCGCGGCATCGAGGGGGAGGTTCGGCGGGTGCAGCGCGACCCGTGCCGGCAGGTCGGGGACGACCTCGGCGAGCACGGATCGGACCGACGACGCGTGGACGACGGCTCCGCTGAAACCGCCGAGTCCCATGCGCGTCAAGGGCACGGCCATCGGATGGGACTCGTGGGGCAGCGGGTTGTGCACGACCGCCACGGCCGGGACGGGGCGTACCGACGAGACCAGCTTCCGCAGGGCGAACGACTGGAAGGGGGTGACCCACGGCGCCACCAGCACGTCGGGGTCCCTTCGGGACCCAAGCCGCCAGGTCCAGGGCGCGCCCCAGTGCAGGTCGTAACGTGCTCCGGGGTACGTGTCCGCCGTCCGGTCGGTCTGTCGCTCCCCCGGATACAGGGTGTCCGGGTACTGCTTCGACCACGACAGCACGTCGACGTCGTGACCGAGATCACGGAAGGCGTCCACGAGCCGACCGCCGTGCTGGGCGATGCCTCCCCGCAGCGGCGGGACCGG
>CAZHZQ010000173.1:0-1156 GCA_964537235.1 uncultured Actinomycetota bacterium
GTTGCCGATCGTCGCCGACGCCAGCACGAAGGTCGGGTCCGCCCCGTACCGCTCGCACAGCCGCCGCAGACGGCGCAGGATCAGCGCGACGTGCATCCCGAAGACCCCTCGGGCGACGTGGCACTCGTCGACCACGACGTGGGTGAGACGGTGGAGGAAGTCGCCCCACGCCTCGTGGCCGGGCAGCAGGGAGTGGTGCAGCAGGTCCGGGTTGGTGAGGATCCAGTTGGCGGTCCGGCGGATCGCGTCCCGCTCCGGTCGGGGCGTGTCGCCGTCCAGGGCCGCGGCCCGGAGCTGGGGCAGTCGCCAGGCCCGCAGCGAACGGCGCTGGTCCCGGGCCAGGGCCTTCGTCGGCGAGAGGTACAGCGCCGTGGCCTTCTCGTCGGCCAGCAACGTCTCCAGGACCGGCAGCTGGTAGCACAGCGTCTTGCCCGACGCGGTGCCGGTGGCGACCACGACGTGGCGCCCCTCGTTGACCAGCTCGCGGGCGCGGTCCTGGTGGACGTACAGCGACGGGATCTCCAGCAGCTCCAAGCGCCGGCGCAGCGCCTCCGGGAGGTCCGCCGGGACGTCGACCGTCCGGGCGCGGCGGGCCGGCAGCCGCTCCAGGTGGGAGATCCGGGGTTCGTCCGCGGAGCGTTCGATCAGCTCGAGGGCCTGGCGGGGATCCATGGGGCGGCAACCGTACGGCGTCCCCTCGGCGGCGCACGTCCCGGACACGCCCGGGGGGGCGTGTCGCGGGCACGTGTGGCGGCTCTTGTGGCGGCTCTTGTGGCGGCATTTGTGGCGGCTCTTGTGGCACGCTGCGTCCCACCCGCGAGGAGGAGCACCCCTGCTGCACGTCGAGGTCCATCGGATGGACGACCGCGTCGTCGTCTCGGCCACCGGCGAGCTGGATGTCGGCACGGCGCCGCAGCTGCGCCAGCGGCTCCTGGAGCTGCACACCGCCGGCGAGCACCACCTGGTGGTCGACCTCGACGGCATCGACGTGATCGACGAGATGGGGCTGGGCGTGCTCGTCGGCGGGGCGTGGCGGGCGCGGGCCCGTGGAGGGTCGTTCGTGCTGGTGTGCACCTCCGAGCGGGTAGGCGAGGTGCTGGCCCTCAGCAGGATGGACCGGGCGTTCGACGTGCACGCGTCCGTGGCCGACGCCGTC
>CAZHZQ010000173.1:1256-5328 GCA_964537235.1 uncultured Actinomycetota bacterium
CAGATCGGCGATCGTGGCGTGTCCGGCGCCGGTGATCCGCACGATGCTGGCGCCGCCGGCCGACCCGGGGACGCCGTCCAGGACGCGGGTGACCACGTTGTCGGGCGGGATCCGCTGCGCGAGGTAGCCGAGCCGCAACGCGGTCGCCGCGTCCATGTCGGACACGACCGTGGCGCGCAGGAGCCCGACGAGGTCGGCGACCCTCGTGACCGAGGGGTCCTCCGCGAGGATCTGTCGGTGCAGGGACGTCAGGATCGTGGCGTGGGCGGCGCTGCGGGCGAAGTCGCCGGCCGCCCGGGACTTGCGGTCCCGGGAGTAGGCCAGCGTCTGTCCGCCGTCGAGGATCTGCCGACCCGGTTGGAGGTTCGTACCGGAGAACGGATCGTGGAGCCGCTGCTCGACGTCGACCGTCAGCCCCCCGTACAGGTCGATCGCGGCGGCCAGTCCCCGGAAGTCGGTGACCAGCCAGTGGTCGATGTCGATGCCGAACAGCGACTCGGCGGTCTGCACGCACCGCTCGGGTCCGCCGACGAGGCACGCGTTGATCTTCGAGTTGCCCCGACCCGGCACGGGGACGTACGTGTCACGCGGGACGTCGACGATCGAGACGTGCTGGTGGTCCGGCGACACCACGAGGACGTGGAACGCGTCCGCCCGTCCCCGCAGGGGGTCGCCCGCCCGGTTCGGGCCGGCATCGGAACCGAGGACCAGCAGCGCGACCGCATCGTCGGCGACGGGTGCGGCGACCCAGCGCTCGGCCGCCCAGGCCACCGCCGTGCCGGCGACGATCAGCGCGACCAGTCCCGCCGCGACGAAGGCGACGGGGCGCAGGAGGCGACAGTCAGTCACAGGTTCTTCTCCGTCGCGGTCTTCGGTGACCGAAGACCGCTCCTCTCGCGCGACTCCTGCGTCGTCGCGCTCACAGGGGCCCCGGTCCGAAGGCGATCAGCGAGAGGTCGCCGTCCTCCCGGGGGGTGAACACGAACCCGACGATGTGACCCCCGTCCTCGTTGACCACGGCCACGTGCGCCCGGAGCCACAGCGGGGCGCCGGCGTGCGCCACGACCAGGTGGTAGCTGGCCTGCGTGACCGGGGTGCCCGGCGCCGTGAGCGCGGTCGTCACGGCGTCGAGGACCTGGGGGTCGGCGCCGTCCAGGACGCCGTCGGCGGCGATCGCCTCGAGTCGCCCCCGGTCCTCACCCTCCTGGAGGGCCGTCAGGTGGTCGTCCAGCCATCCCTGCACGGCGTCGGAGAACGCGTCGACCGCCGCCTGGTCGGGGTCGGGGTGCGGGCGGTCGTGGAAGACGATCGGGCCGGGGTCGGCGACGGTGATCACGACGTCGGCCCGGCCCTCGACGGGCTCGACGGTGGGCGACGGTGCCGGGCTCGGGGTCGTCGGTCCGGCCGACGGTTCCGAACCGCGCGTGCAACCGGCCAGCGCGACCACCGCGACGAGCGCGGCCAGCACGATGCGGTGCAGCGGAGATCCCCCGGTCGACGAACGTCAGGAAGCTACCGGCCCGGCCGCCGGGCAGCCCGAAGCGCGACCAGGCCGGACGTGGGCCGTCCCTACTCCTGACGTGCCGCCTCTATCAGCAGCTTGCGTTCGGCCTCGGCGATCGCGCGCCGGGCGTCGGCCACGGCGTCGGCGTTGACCGAGATCGACGTGATGCCCGCCCGGACCAGCTCCTCGGCGAACCCGGCACGGTTCGAGGGCGCCTGCCCGCAGAGGCTCGAGGTGATCCCGGCCTCCTCGCACTCGGTGATGATGTGCCGGATCGCGTCGAGGACGGCGTCGTCCATCTCGTCGAAGAGCTCGGACAGGACCTGCGAGTCCCGGTCCACGCCGAGGATCAGCTGGGTGAGGTCGTTCGAGCCGATCGACACCCCGTCGATGCCCATCCGGGCGTACTCAGGGATGCGGTAGACCACCGACGGCACCTCGGCCATGATCCAGCGCTTCATCGTGCGGTGGTCGCCGAGGGGGCTGTCGTCGATCGCCTCGAGACACGCCTCGAGCTCCCACCGGGTCCGCACGAACGGGATCATGAGGTGGAGGTTGTCGGTCTCCTCACGGACCCGGTGCAGGATCTCGAGCTCGAGGTCGAACACCTCCGGGTCGCGGATGTACCGGTAGCAGCCCCGGTACCCCAGCATCGGGTTCTCCTCCTCGGGCTCGTACTCCGCCCCGCCGTCGAGGCTGCGGAACTCGTTGGTCTTGAAGTCGAACGCCCGGTAGATCACGGGGCGTGGGTGGAACGGGCGGGTGATCTGCAGGAGGTTGTCGACCATGCGACCGATCGCCTCCTCGCGCCGGCCCTGGGCCAGGACCTTCTTGGGGTGCTCGCCCTGCAACGCGTCCGTCACGAGGAACTCGGCCCGCAGCAGCCCGACCCCGTCGACCGGCAGCGCCGCGACGTCGTCGGCCCGGCGAGCGACCGCCAGGTTCACGTACAGGCGCGTGGCCAGCGGGGTGACCTCACCGATCTCGGGGATGTGCGGCTCGCGGACCTCGATCCCCCGCTTGCCGCGCGAACGTTCGAGCGCCGCGACGAGGTCCCCGTCGTAGACCTTGCCGTCGGCGCCGTCGACCGTGACCGTGCGACCCTCCTCCAGCAGCTCGGTGGCGTCGCCGGCCCCGACGATGCAGGGCACCCCCATCTCGCGTCCGACGATCGCCGCGTGGCTGGTCATCCCGCCGGAATCCGTGACGAAGGCCGCGGCTCGGCTCATGATCGGCACCCAGTCCGGGGCGGTCATCTCGGCGACCAGCACGTCGCCGTCGTCGAACCGGTCGCCCTCGTCGGGGGAGTCGAGCACCTTGACCTCGCCGGCGGCGAAGCCGGTGGACGCTCCCAGTCCCTCGCAGAGGACGGTCGCCTCGCGCAGCTCGTCCGGTTCCTCCTCGGGTCCGCCGAGCGTGGTGATGGGGCGCGACTGCAGGAGGAACACCTCGTCTCCCTCCATCGCCCACTCGATGTCCTGCGGGGTGCCGTAGTGTCGCTCGACGCCGAGGGCCGTCCGAGCGAGGCGGACCACCTCGTCGTCGCTCAGCACGCGCCGGCTGCGTTCCTCGTCGGACAGCTCCTCGCGCTCGTTGCCGCCCTCGGGACCGCGGACGAGCCGGTAGCGCTTCTCGCCGACGTGGACCGTGACGACCTCCGGGGCGTCGTCCCCCTCGCGGGGGCGGGCGACGGTGTAGTTGTCGGGCTGCACCTCGCCGCTGACCACCGACTCGCCGAGTCCGAAGGCGGCCTCGATGATCAGCTTCGAGCCGTCACCCTGGGGTGCGACCGTGAAGGTCACGCCGGACCGTTCGGCGTCCACCATCCGTTGGACGACCACGGCGATCGCCGGTTCGTCCTCGATCCCGTTGCGGGCCCGGTAGGCGACGACGCGCTCGCCGTAGAGCGACGCCCAGCAGTCACGGATCCGGTCCAGCAGCTCTTGGGCGCCGGTGACGTTGGTGAAGGTCTCGTTCATCCCGGCGAAGGACGCCTCGGGGGAGTCCTCGGCGGCGGCCGACGAGCGCACGGCGACGAACTCGGCCCGGTCGAGCCGGTCGTAGGCGTCCAGGATCTCGCCGCGCAGTTCGTCGGGGAGGTCCGCGCCCCGGACCAGGCTCCGCGCCTCGTCGGCGAGCTCCGCGTGCGCGGCGGGGTCGTCCTCCGGTTCCGCCAGCAGGTCGCGGAGCTTGTCGCGCACCCCGGCGGCGTCCATGGCGTCGCGGTAGGCCTGCGTCGTGACCACGAAACCGTCGGGTACGGGCAGGTCGGCGGCGGTCAGCTCGCCGAGGTTGGCGCCCTTGCCTCCGGCCAGGGCCACGTCGCCGCGCCCGATCTCCGAGAACCACACGACCGAGGACATCGCCCCTCCTGATGAGCCGTACCCGCGAGGGTAGGTGGCCCCCGGCGGGGTCCCGTCGGGCCGTTCGGGCAACCAGGTGGCCGCCGGCGTCGCGCCCCGGCGGCGTTAGGCTCGCGCCGCCGCGACGTGGATCGGTGGGATCAGGTGGACCTCGACAAGCGCACCCGGGCCAGCATCCAGGCCTACGGCGACAACGCCCGGGAGT
>CAZHZQ010000174.1:0-5319 GCA_964537235.1 uncultured Actinomycetota bacterium
GCAGGATCGCGCGGATGGTCGTCTGTGGGATCACCGGCGCCTCGTCGGCGGCGAGTGGTCGCTCGCCCAGCTGTGGGAGGGTCGCCATGTGGTCCTCGAGGTGGTCGGGGGTGTCGGCACGGGGATGGATCGCGCTACACCCGAGATCGTGAAGGGATCCGGCAACATCTTGCCGCAGGTGTTCACGATCCCGCGACGTACCCGCGCCTGGACATCGCCGCGAGGCTACCACCGGCCTCTCTCCGGCCCCGGGTCCGGGTGAGGCAGCCCTAGAACCGACGCATGTGGACGTTCAGCATCAGGCCGACCAACAGGAACGACGCCAGCATCGACGTCCCCCCGTAGCTGACGAACGGCAGCGGGATGCCGGTCACCGGCATGATCCCGACGGTCATCCCGACGTTGACCAGCAGCTGCACGCCGAACACGGCGACCGCCCCGGCCGCAAGCAGCGTGCCGAACAGGTCCTTGGCGAGCGCGGCGATCCGCAGGCCCCGCCACAGCAGCAGCGCGAACAGCGCGAGCACGACGACCGACCCGAGGAAGCCGAATTCCTCGCCGACCACCGTGAAGATGAAGTCGGTGTGGTTCTCGGGGACGTACGACAGGTTCGTCTGCGTGCCCTGCATGAACCCCTTGCCGGCGAGCCCACCCGATCCGATCGCGATGAGCGACTGGTTGGTGTTGTACGCGGCGGTCCGGGCGATCTCGGTGTTGCCCGGATCGAGGAAGGCCGTGAGCCTCGCGACCTGGTACTCCTGGAGCTCGACCAGGTCGAGCTGGAACGTCGCCACCGCACCGCCGATCGCCACGCCGGCGAGGCCGATGAGGTGTCGCGCACGCGTCCCGCCGACGAGCAACAGCACGAACGCGGTCCACGGGAACACCACGAAGGTCCCGAAGTCCGGCTGCAGCAGGATCAGCCCGGCGGGTACCGCGAGCAGGAGCACCGACGCCCCGACCGTGAGCAGGTTCGGATCGCCCTTGCGCTCGTGCAGCAGCGCGGCCAGAGCCACGACCAGGGCGACCTTGGCGAGCTCGGACGGCTGCAGCTGGAACCCGCCGAGGTTGATCCAGCTCTGTGACCCGTGGACGGCCGTTCCCAACGGGGTCAGCACCACGACCAGCAGCACGATCGCCCCGAGGTAGATCAGGGGCGAGTACACCCGGGCGTACCGGTAGTCGACGACGGCCGCGGCGATCATCCCCACGACCCCGACACCGACGTTGATCATCTGCCTCACCATGAAGCCGCTGGGGTCGGCCCCCTGCAGCTGCAGTCGGTGGAAGGTCGCGCTGTACACGGCAGCGATGCCGATGGCCGACAGGGCCAGGACCGTGACGACGAGCACGGCGTCGAGGTGGCGCGTCGGGGCGTAGGCGTCCATCCAACGGTCCTGGATGCGCTCACGCAGGATCCGCTGGTTGCGGTCCGCGCCGTAGTAGCCCACGTCCACGGTCTACTCCCCCGCGTCCCGGACGAGGTCCGGATAGTCCGTGCGTTCGACGTCGAACAGCGCCTCGAAGATCCGTCGGGCGATCGGGGCCGCGCCCCGGGACCCGCTGCTGCCCTGCTCGACCATCACCGCGACGGCGTAGCGCGGGTCGGGCGTCGGTCCGTAGGCGGTGAACCACGCGAACGGGACCTTGCCGTCGGATTCGGCCGTCCCGGTCTTGCCGGCGACCGGGATGTCCGCCAACGGGAAGCCGTTGAACGGGAGCGCGGCGGTCCCCCGGGGCTCCAGCACGACCATCTCGAGGCCCAGCTGGATCTCGCGCAGCTGCTCGGGCGACAGCGGGAGCTGACCCGCGACGGTCGGCTCGATCGTGCGGACCAGCTCGCCGTCCGGGCTGCGGACCTCCTTGCCGAGGTGCGGCTCCCAGACGGTCCCGCCGTTGGCGATCGCCGCGTACGCCGTCGCCATCTGCATCGGCGTGGCGGTCACCATGCCCTGCCCGATCGACTGGTTGATCGCGTCGAAGTAGCGCCAGGTGCACTCGTAGCGAGGGTCCTCGCCGTCGCAATCGGTGTCGTAGATCGCCTCGGTGAGCTCCTTCTTGAACGCCCGGCCGGGCACGCGTCCACCACGCTCCTCGCGGGGCAGGTCGATGCCGGTCTCGTCGCCGAGGCCGAACTCCCGGGCGGTCGCCTGGACCAGCTCCACGGGTTCCTCCCCGCGCGCCTCGCGCTGCTCGTCCTCGAGGAAGATGCGGTTGCCGAGCTGGTAGTAGAAGGTGTCGCACGAGCGCATCAGCGAACGCGCGACGTCCATCGACCCCTCGTTGCGCGGCGTCCAGTTGCGCCACGTCCGCCCGATCTTGATCGAGCCGGGACACGGCAGGCGCGAGCTCGGTCCGATGTGTCCGGCCTTCATGGCGGCGGCCGCGGTGATCGGCTTGAAGACCGACCCCGGGGGGTGCGCGGCCGCGACGGCGCGGTTGTACACGGGGATGTGGTTCTCCTCGGAGGTCAGCTGCTCGTAGCGCTCGGTGGAGATGCCGCCGATGAACTCCGAGGGGTCGTACGTGGGGTGCGACGCCATGGCCACGACGCCGCCGGTCCGCACGTCCATGACCACGGCGGCCCCGGCCGGCGCCGGCACCGGCTGGCCGTCGGGGCGCACGATGTTCCGCGCCGCCTCCAGCCCCTCGGCCAGGATCGTCTCGACCTCCTTCTGGACCTGCAGGTCCAGCGTGGTGACGAGGTCGTCGCCGGGGACCGGAACCCGCTCGTCCAGGACGTCCTGCACAGCCCCGCGGGCGTTGACCTCGAGCTTGCGCAGCCCCTCCTGACCATCGAGGTCGAACTCGTACGCGTACTCGAGCCCCGCCTTGCCGATCTTGTCCCCCAGCCGGTAGCCCTGGTAGCGATCGCTGGCGAGTTCCTCCTCGCTGATCTCCCGCGTGTACCCGACGGCGTGGGCCGCGACGGACCCGTGGGGGTACACGCGCATCGGCAGCGTCTCGGCCACCACCCCCGGGTACAGCTCCTGGCGCTCCTGGATCGTGAGGACCACCTCGGGCGAGACGTCGACCTTGACCGGCACCGGACGGAACGGCGAGTACTTGCGGTCGTTGAGCTGCTCGAGGATGTCGGCACGGCTCATCTCGAGGAGGATCGACAGGCGGTCGAGCACCGCCTCGGCCTGCGGCCCGGCCGGTTCGCCGGCGCCGTTCAGCAGGCGGCGCTTGTCGGCGCTGACCGTCAGCGCCGGACGGTTCTTGACCACGGCGCGACCTTCACCGTCCAGGATGCGACCTCGGGGCGCCTCGTTGACGACGTACTGGACGCGGTTGTCCTCGGCGAGCTCCTGGTAGCGCTCCCCGGCCATGACCTGGAGGAACCACAGCCGCATGAACAGCGCGGCGAAGATCCCCACGAGGACGACGCTGACCAGGGTCAGGCGCAGCGCTGCGGAGGACGTCTCCTCCTGCATCAACGGCATGTCGGTGGCCTCGCGGCGGTCGTGCAGGAACCGGCCCGCGGAGGTGGAGCCGGGCCGACGCGACGGTACCAGCGGACCCCGTCGGTCACAGTTGGGCCGCGCGCTCCGGCGGGAACCGTTCCGCGAGGGTGCGCACGGCGTACATGGCGAGCGGCGACAGCAACGTGTTGTAGACCGCGACCAGCAGCGAGGCCTGGATCAGCAGCTCCGGTTCGAAGCGCTCGTCGCCGAGCAGCCGCGCCAGCACGCCGTACGCCGCCGTGCCCAGCAACCCGCTGCCGAACGCCACCACGGCAGGGGCGGTCGCCGAGCCCGACGCGAGGTAGGGACGGACGACCCCGACGCTGTAGCCGACCCCGACCATGACTGCCGCCGAGAGCCCGACCGGCGGCTGGACGAGCAGCAGGTCGTGCAGCAGCCCCGCGGCGAACCCGACGATCGTGCCGGTCAGGGGTCCGTCGTACAGGGCGAACGCCGCGGTGACGAGCAACAGCAGGTCGGGGCGGAAGCCCGCCAACGTCAGGTGCGGGAAGACCGCCATCTCCAGCAGGGCAGCGGTGACCAGGGTCAGACCGATGACGAGCGCTCTGATCACGAGGGTTGCTCGATGGGAGTCGTCCCGTCGTCCGGGTCCGCGCCCTCGCCGTCTCTGTCGTCGGTCTCCCCTGCCGGCAGTGACGCCCCATCATCCGGCAGCTCGCGAGAGGTGGGCGCCAGGTCCGGCTCGTCGGCGCCCGGTGTCGGCAACGGCTCGACGTCGGACGGCGGTGACCGCAGGATGACGAACACGACGCGCAGCCGGGTGAAGTTCACGTAGGGCTGGACCGCCACCTCGCGTGTCAGGTCGCCGTCGCCGGCGAGCTCCCCGGCCGCCGCCCCGATCGGGATGCTCTCGGGGAACAGTGCCCCCTGGTAGCTGGAGGTGACGATCTCGTCGTCGGGGCGGACGTCCGCTTCCGGGTTCAGCAGGGTCATCTCCATCGGGTCCTTGCCGTTGCCCCGGACGTAGCCGATCTCGCCCGTCCGTGCGACCCTCGCCGCCGCGGAGAACGTGTGGTCGACGGCCAGCAGCACACGGGAGCTGGCGGGACCGGCCTGGATGATCCGCCCGACCAGCCCGTCGCCGTTGATGATCGTCATGTCCTTCGCGACGCCGTCGCGCGTCCCGACGTCGATCGTGACGGTCCACTCGGAGTTCGACGGAGCGAAGCCGGTGACCTGGGCGGTCAGGAACTCGAACTGCGGGGCGCGACCGATCAGCGTCTCGCGCATCTCCAGCAGCTCACGGAGCTCGTCGTTCTCGCGCACGACGTCGGCGAACGACTGCGTCCGGTCGCGCAGGTCCTCGAGCTCGGCGCGCAACTCCGCGTTCTCCTGGCGCAGCCGGAACAGCTCGGTGACCCCGCTGAAGGCATCACCGACCGGATCGAGCACCGTCGCGATCCCCTCCTGCACGGGACCGAACACCGCCGCGACACCGTCACGGACGCGCGCCAGGGGGCCGTCCTCCCCCGCGCGCGCATCGATCGTGATGAGGGCGAGCGAGACGAGGGTGAGGACCGCCAGCAGGATGCGGGCTCGGCGGCGTTCGTACACCGGGGGTCCCTACGCCAGGTGGAGGGTCGACGCTACCGCCGCGCCTCGTCGGGGCCGGATCAGTGGCGCGACGACGAGATCAGGACCTTCTTGAGCGCCTCGAACTCCTCGAGGCACTTTCCGGACCCGATCGCCACCGAGGACAGCGGGTTCTCGGTGATGTGGATCGGCATCCCGGTCTCGTGCTTGAGGCGTTCGTCCAGCCCCTTCAGCAGCGCCCCGCCACCGGTGAGCACGATGCCCTTGTCCATGATGTCGGCGGCGAGCTCGGGCGGGG
>CAZHZQ010000175.1:0-1951 GCA_964537235.1 uncultured Actinomycetota bacterium
CGACCTGCTCGCGGATCGCGGCGACCGACCGCTCGATCACGTTGTGGGGTGTCCAGGTGGGGCGGCAGCCCGCGGCCTCGTACAGGAACCGCTTCATGACGTCGTGCCCGTACGGCGTGTGCGACACCTCCGGGTGGAACTGCACCCCGTACATGCCGCGCTCGGGGTCCTCGAACGCCGCGGCCGGGGTGGCGTCGGTCGACGCGATGACCCGGAACCCGGGGGGCGCCTCGGTGACCGTGTCGCCGTGGCTCATCCAGACGGTCTGCTCCTGGGGGGTGTTCTCGAGGAGGATCCCGGGCGTGGCGACGGTGAGGTCGGTCTTGCCGTACTCGCGGATGCCGGTGCGCTCGACCGTCCCACCCAGGGTCTGGGCCATGATCTGCTGGCCGTAGCAGATGCCCAGGACCGGGATGTCGAGATCGAACAGCCCCGGATCGATCTGCGGGGCGCGCTCGGCGTAGACGCTGGAGGGACCGCCGGACAGGATCAGCGCCCGCGGGGCGCGAGAGCGCACCTCGCCGGCATCGATCGAGTGCGGGACGATCTCGGAGTGCACGTGGGCCTCGCGGACCCGACGGGCGATGAGCTGGGCGTACTGCGCCCCGAAGTCCACCACGAGGACGGTGTCGAAGTCGGCCATGCGTCGAGGCTACCCGCGGCGCCGGGGCATCTGATCGAGGATACGCAGGCGTGGCCGACCGCCGGGCGCGGTGGGGCGTCCGGGGGTCGGCCAGGGGATCATCGAAGGTGGGTGGGCAGACCCGCAGGTCACGGCGGGGGCGGGCGGACCTTGTCGCGTCCGTCCGGGGAGGTGAAGGTGACGGTGTTGTCCTCGTTCCACCGCACGTCCCAGCCGCCCTCGTGGACGAGTTGGTGGCAGTGGAAGCACAGCAGGACGAGGCTGTCGAGGTCGGTGGGACCCCCGTCGGCCCAGTGGACGGTGTGGTGGGGCACACAGATGTGCGCGGGTGCTCCGCAGCCGCGGCAGGCGCGGTCGCGCACGATCAGGCAGTCGCGTTGGCCGACGGTCGGGGTGCGGGTGGTGCGGCCGAGGTCGACCGGGACGGACTTGCCGTTCAGGACGACCGGGACGACGTTGGCGTCGCAGGCGATGCGCCGGGCGGTCTCGGCACAGATCGGGCCGGTGTGGGCGAGGCGAGCGTCGGCGTCGTGGCCGGCGTCTCCACGCAGGGTCTCCAGGTCGGTGGTGACGATGACCCGTGCGGGACGTCCGGCGGCCTCCGGCAGGCCGTCGCCGGCCACGGCGCGGCGTGCGAGCTCACCCAGGGCGTCTGCGCCCCGCTGTTCGCGGGTGCGGATCTCCAACTGGCTGCTGTTGGTGTGCATGTCGCGCAGCAGCGGTCGCCAGGCGGTCAGGAAGTGCTCACCGTTGACCGGGTCCAGGTGCGCGTCGATGTCGACCGATCCGTCATCGGCCACCCGCACCTTGGCGTAGCGGTCGCGGTGGCGGTCGGCGGCCTCCTTGGCGGCCTGGTCGTGGTCGGGGGTCGCCGCTCTGAGCTTGCGGGCGGTCTTGCGCACCAGGTCGGGTCCACCACGTCTGGCGGCGTCGACCAGCTGGTCTTCGACCTCGGGGCGGCCGGTCAGACGCTCGTCACCCGTGGCCTTGACGATGGCGGCGGCCGCATCCCCGGTGATGTCCCCGTCGGTGAACGCGCCCTTGGCCTTCGGCAGCCCCTCGAGCTCGGCGGCGGCCTGCAGCTGCCCCTTGGCGTCACGCCAAGACGAACCCAATTCGTCGCGGGCCCAGGTGGCCGCGTCACGGGCACCGTCGGCGCGGTGCGCCTGACGCTCCGACACCGTGGCGAGCCAGGAGGTCTCGACCGCTTCCAGGCGGTTGCGGGCCCGCCGGAGCTCCTTGACCGCCCCCGGCAGATCGTCCGGATGGATCAGGCCGGGATCGATGTCCGCCAGCCCCGAGACCGCC
>CAZHZQ010000175.1:2051-5198 GCA_964537235.1 uncultured Actinomycetota bacterium
CGTCGGTCGCTCTCGGTCATCGGTGTGCACTTCCGGTCGCTGGTAGCCCCCCAGCGTCCTTACTCGAACGTACGTCCGGAACATTAGTTCGTATAGGGTGGCCTGTCAAGTAGCCGCCCCCAGAACCTGTGGAAACGTGCGGCCAGCGCACACGGCGGCACACGGCGGACGCCCCACGCCCGGCCGAGCGCCCTCCCCGGAGTCGCCCCGGGGCGGAGCTCTACGTCGTGGCCGACGAGGCAGCCGGTCTCCGACTGGCCGAGGCCGAGCTCCCACTGGTCGAGGCCGGGTTCCCACTGGTCGAGGCCGGGTTCCCACTGGCAGAGACCGACCGACGAGCCCGGCCGAGCTCCAGCACGCCCCGCGCCCCGGGCTGCGCGGCCGTGACGGCCAGGAGCAGGACGACCAGCACCTCGTGCGCTCGCGTGAGGACCAGCGCCTCGATCTGCGAGTGGAGGAACAGCCCGGCGGCGGCGAGCGCCAGCGCGGTGCGCACGCTGCCCGACGGCAGCTTGACGAGCCGCCAGACCAGCAGCCCCCAGATCGCCAGGTACGCGAGCAGGCCGGGCAGACCGGTGGTCGCGGCGACGTGCAGGCCCAGGTTGTGGGCGTGATCGTGGGCGAGTCCGTGGTCGGCGGCGGTGTCGAACCGGTTCAGCCCGACCCCGGTCAGGGGGTGGTCCAGCACGGCACGCCCGGCGGCGGTGGCGAGGTGGCCCCGGTCGCCGAACCGGGCACCGACGGCACTGCGCGCGACCGTGTCCAGCCGCGTCGGACCCGCGTCGGTCACGGTCGAGCTTGCGGCGTCGTCGCTCGCGGCCGCGGCGGTGACGACGGTCGACGCTCCGTCGTCCAGGGGGGAGACCATGAGCACCACACCCCCGGCCGCGACCACCGCACAGGCGGCCGTGACCACGACCATCCGCGCGGACCGGATGACCGCGGCGCCGACGAGGACGGTGACACCAACCGCGATCGCCGCGCCCCGCGACAGCGTCGCGGCGAGACCCATCGCCGACAGCAGTGCGAGCGAGGACAGGACCTGACCGCGCCCCACCTCGTCCGCGCGGTACGCCGCGCCGAGCAGCGCCAGGAACGTCACCACGAGGACCGCCGCGACCAGGTTGCTCGCACCCATGGGGGTCACGATGTGGTGCTTGAGGGCGTAGAAGCTCGTCACGGCGGGGTCCGCCGCGCCCCGTACGAGCCCCACGGCCACCAGCCCGACGAGGACGCCGCCACCGATCGCGAACCCCGAGGTCCATCCACGCTCGGGGCGCAGCTGCGTCAGGCCGAAGAGCAGGAGGGCGGGGACCGCGAGGCGGCCGGCGCCCGTCACGATCTGCCACGGCTCGGGCAGCACGAACACCTGCACGACGGCGAGCAGCACCAGCGCCCCGTACCCGACCACCGCGAGGTCGAGGCGGAAGCTGCGGCGACGCCAGCCCGCGACCGCCCCCGCGACCGCGACCGCCACCGCGACCGCGTCCAGCGGGTTCAGACCGACGGTCGTGGGACCGACGGAGACCACGCCCCACGTGCCCGCGAGCAACGCGAGCAACACCACGGCGATGAGCAACCTGGTCCCCTGGGTCGAGCCCCGTCGGCCTCTGTGTCGACCGACGATAGTGGCCGCTGCAGTCGACGGGTAGCAGGCTACCCATCCCCACAGCTATCAGTAGCTGCCGGTCCGCAGGAACTTCAGGTCGGCTCGATCCTTGTCGTTGAAGTCGTCAGGGGGCGGACCGCTGAACACCTGCCCGATCGCCGTCGACTCGATCGCCCAGTACATCACCGAGTCCTTCTCGTCGGAGTGCCCCGGACGCTCGGGATCCTCCCGATCGAACCGAGACTCGTAGGTGAGGTTGATCAGCCCGAACAGGTGTCCGGCCTCATGGACGAGCACCGACCGCTCGACGGCCGTCGCGCTGCCCAACGTCTGCGACAGGGTCCCGCGCCACTTCTCGGGGAAGACCGCGAACTCGCTCGCGTTGTGGGCGACGCCGATCGCGCCCTCCTTCTCGAACCCGCCCCGCACGTACAGGACGTACACGGCCACGGTCTGCGAGTCGGAGTAGTTGGCACGGTGCTGCTCGGCGACCGCCCGCAGGTCCCCCGACGACCAGGTGGTCCTGTCGGAGGCGAACCGGTTGCCCCCGGCCTGGACGATCCCGCTCGGCTTGGCGGCGACCGAACCGAGGACGCCGAGGAGGTGGTCGAGGGCCGACGGGTCGGGGTCGATCCCCTCCTGCACGTCGATCTCGACGACCATCGTCGGGTGCGACGACCGGAGCATCGCTCGCCCGTTCGCGCCGACGCCGCCGAGGTCGTTGGTCCGGACCTGCTCGCCGCCGTCGCCTCCCGAGCTACCTGTCGAGTCGCCGCCCGAGTCACCTCCCGAGCCACCGGCCGAGTCGCCGCCCGCATCGCCGCCCAACCCACCTCCCGAGTCGCCGCCCTGGCCTCCGTCGGTGGCATCGCCGCCGGTGGTCGTGCCGCCGGCGTCGGCACCGTCCTGGCCTTCGGTCGCGGCGTCCTCGACCGCGGATCGCACCTCCGAGGCGACGTCCTCGAGCGGCTGGGTGACGTCCTCGGAGACCTGCTCGCAGCCGACCGCGAACAGCGTCAGCGCGCCGAGCAGAGCGGCGAGCCGCCGGAACCTCATGCCCGCACCGCCAGTTCGGCCCGCTGGAAGTCGCGCAGGTCCTGATAGCCGCAGACGGCCATCGCGCGACGCAAGCCCCCCATGAGGTTGACCGTGCCGTCGTCACGGTGGGCCGGGCCGGCGACGATCTGTCCCAGGGTCCCGAGCGTGCCCACGCGGGCGAGCCTCCCTCGTGGGAGCTCCTGGTGCGCGGACGAGTAGCCCCAGTACGCCCCGCCTCCGGGGGCCTCCTCGGCGGCGGCCAGCGGACGGCCGAGCATCACGGCGTCGGCGCCCAGCGCGATGGCCTTGGCGACGTCCCCCCCGGTGGCGATCCCACCGGAGGCGATGACCGACACGTACCGGCCGGACTCGGCGTGGTAGCGGTTGCGGGCGGCGACGACCTCGGCGATCGCGGTCGCCTGCGGGCGCCCGACGCCCAACGCGGCGGTGGTGGTCGACACGCTGCCGTTGCCGACACCGACCAGCACGCCGACCGCTCC
>CAZHZQ010000176.1:0-5182 GCA_964537235.1 uncultured Actinomycetota bacterium
CTTTGCTGGCCTGGTGTTCCTGGCGATCCTCGCCGGCCTCTTCTTCTTCCAGAACTCACGGGTCAACGATGCTGAAGAACGGCTCAGTCAGGCCGAAGCGGAGCGTGCGGAAGCGCAGGCGGAGGTCCAGGACCTCCAGAGCTACGCAACGCTCGAGCAGCGTCGGGATGAGATGGTCGAGATCGTGAAGGCCACCATGTCGGCGGAAGCGTCGCTCGGCGGGGTCCTCCAGGATGTCGCCGCCGTGATGCCGAACGACGCGGCCTTGACGAACCTGACGGTGTCGCTCTTCACCGATCCGGAGGAGTCCGAGACCTTCGATCTCGGTGGTCCTGCCTGGGGCCGCCTCAGCGCGAGCGGTGAGACCTTGCGAGGCCACGCGCCCGGTGTCGAACGGTTCATCATCGAGTTCGACAAGATCGCCGCTTTCTTCAACATCTACGTGTCGAACTCGACCGCCGAACAGGACGAAGGCCTACCGGTGCAGGTCACGGTCTTCAACGTGGAAGCGGACCTGGGTCCGGAGGTCTTCACCGGTCGCTACCTCGACGGACTTCCGGAGGCGCTGCGATGAACCGCTCAGCAGTTCTGATCGCGGTACTCGCTGCCGTGCTGGTCGCCGCACTCTTCTACTTCTTCGCGTGGCAACCGAAGAGCGAGGAGATCGCAGAGATCGACGAACAGATCCAGGCCGTCGAGCAGGAGACACAGCGACTCGAGCAGCGGGTCATCGAACTCAAACAGGTGCGCGCCGACGCCCCGGAGATCGAGTCTGACATCGTGGCCGCCGAGTCGCTCGTCCCAAGGGACATCGCGATGCCCGGTCTCCTCCGGCAGATGCAGCTGGCTGCGGACGAGTCCGGGGCCGACCTGTTCAACATCACGGCCTCTCGACCGACTCAGGTGGAGGACGCCCAGTCTGGTCTGGCGGCGACCGCTATCAGCGTCCAGCTGAGCGGTGGCTACTACCAGCTGGTGGACTTCTTCCGACGCGTCGAGGATCCGGCGATCACTCCCCGCGGGGTCGTGTGGAACAACCTCTCGCTCTCAGGCGCCGACACGTACCCCACGTTGACCGCAAGCGTTTCCGGCCAGGTGTACTCCCTGCTGCCTGTCCCGCCGGCCCCCGCTGAAGAGCCGACAACGGAGGATGGCGCCGAACCGGACGGCGACCAGGAGACCCCCGAGGAGGCGACGTCGTGAGCGACCAGGAGACCGTGGTCGTCGAGGAGAGCCGGACGAACCCCCTGTACATCGTGCTCGGGGTGGTCGTCGGCTTGTTCCTCCTGTTGTTGCTGTGGATCTTCGTCGTCCAGCCGTTGCTGGCCGATGACGACACGGACGATGTCGACGTGGTCGCGGTCGAGGACGACGACGCGGACGAGGACGAGACCGAGCAACCGGAGCTCCCTGACGCGACGCCGTCCCCCGACATCACCGAGGGCGAAGCGCTTCCGATCGAGACCTACGAGGTGTTCCTGTCACGGGACCCCTTCCGCCCTGTCCGTCCCGCGACAGACGACGGTACAACCACGGGTGGCGAAACGACCGGCGGCGAGACCACGACCGGCGGCGAGACCACGACCGGTGGTGAGACCACGACCGGTGGTGAGTTGCCTCCGACCGGCGAGGACGACCGTCGGACCGTAGAGGACCACGAGGTCGTGCTGGTCGACGTCTTCGAGGAGGATGGGGATCCGCGTGCCGTTGTCCAGGTCGACGGCACTGCCTACGAGGTCGGTGTGGGCGACCGCTTCGCCGACAACTTCGAGGTCCTTGCCATCGACCCGCCGTGTGCGACACTGCTCTTCGGCGACGACTCCTTCACCCTCTGCGAGGGCGAGCGCGTCCTGAAGTGAGGCGCGGTGCCCTTCTGTAGTGCGACCGCCACGGGGCGTAAAGAGGGCGCGTCGATGTGCCGATACCTCAGGGTGAGGTGTCGTATCGCGATGATGACGATACGAGGCATGTACGCCAGGACGTGACGGGAGCGGTGTGAACGATCGATCAGCACGTCGTCGACGGTCGTGGCGCGACGCGCACGGTGATCAGTGCGGCATGACGCTCATCGAGATGATGGCGGCGATCCTCATCCTCGGCGTACTCCTCGCAGCCCTGGCGCAGGCGATGCAGGGCTCCCTGCGCTCGATCGCGAAGTCCGCTCAGGATGCCCGAGCGACGTCCCTGCAGATCGAATACGTGGAGCGGCTCCTCGGGCTCGATTGGAACCACCTCGAACTGTTCGAGGACGAGGTCGGCGGCGCGCCTGAATCGTACAAAGACCGGCTCGCCGACTCGAACGAGTCGTTCGACGACGATGGCGACGGTTCGGGGGACCACCCCCTGGCGCTCAACACCGCAACCCGCAACGGTACGCCGCAACCGGAGCCGGTCGTCACGGTGGAGCGCGAGAACGTCGACTACCAGATCGAGACGTACGTCATGCTGGTCGAGCGAGACGGCCAGTCCGCCGATCTGGAGACGAAACGGGTCGTGGTCTTCGTGACCTGGCCGAGTGCGACGGGGGACAGCGATCGGACGATCCGGCTCGAAGCAGAGCGGTCCCCACCAGGAGAAGCGCTCGGGTTCCCGCCGGAGGAGGACACCGGCGCGAGCATCCCTGGCGGGGAGTGCTTCCCCCAGGACGCGGACGGGAACTGCGACCCCGACGCGCCCGTGATCACTGATATCCAGGTCCGGGACAAGAAGGGGAACGATGTCGGCACCTTCTGCGTGAACGCGAGCGACACGCTCTCCGACGACCGCATCATCCGTGTGACGGTCGACGGTCTTCCGGACAGCTCCGGGGACATGTACGTGCGCTACGAGTTCTGGTCCGATTCGAACGAGTCATCAGATCCGGACAACAACGTCACCAAGATCGCGTCGTACGACGCCGGGGCGGGGCCGCAGTTCTACGAGTTGACCTTGAAGAAGGGGACGGGCGTGTTCCGCGACCCTCACTCCATCACCGTGGAGGCGCAAGCCAGCAACGAGGTCGAGGACACCCGCAGCGACCGGTACGACGAGCCTTTCTCGATCGTGGACTGTAGCTGATGATGTTCCGACACAGGCACAGCGACGAGCAGGGTTTCACCCTGGTCGAGCTGCTCGTCGTCATCGTGATCCTCGGGATCGTCGGTGGCTTCGTGAGCTTGACGGTCATCCAGAGCTTCAAGACCTCGAGCACCGGGCAGGCCCGCATCGAGATGTTGAACCGCCTCGAGACCGCCCTCCAGCGCGTCGGACGGGAACTCCGTGCCGCCGATCCGCTCGTCGTCGATACGTCCGGCAACTACCCCACCCACGTCGGCGCGACCGTGTACCGCAACGGCCAGCGGCACGAGTACCGCTACGTGATCGCCGCGGGCGAACTGCGCCAGCACCACGAGGTCTACGACGCGAGCGACTCCCTCGTCTCGACAGATGACCGGGTGCTCGTGGACAACCTCCTCGCGGACTCGAGTTTCGCGTACTTCAGGGCGTCGGGTGAAGAGGTGACGTGTACGACGACGGATTCGGACTGTCTCGCGCACTACGAGGCCGTCACGCAGGTCGAGATCGTCCTCGCCGCGGAGCCGACGGACGGTGATCATTCGGAGCTGCGCACGCTTGTCACCCTACGGAACGACTGAAACGGTCTGGAGAACGAGATGGAACTGTTCCAACATCCCAGGTACAGCCAGCAGGAAGGTTCTCTCCTCCTGGCGCTGTTCGCTGCGATGGTCATCGGTGCGCTCGTCGTCGTGCTGATGGCCTCAGCCGTCACCGGCCAGAAGCAGGTCCGGGAGGACCGTGACTTCGCCCGTGCGCTCACCGGAGCCGACGCAGGGATAGAAGCCGCACTCACCAGGATCAACCTCCTCGAGCTCGCCAACGACGACACGGTCACGTCGTTCACTTCCGATCCGGACACCGACATCGGTCAGGTGGAGTTCGACTACGACGCCACGAAGATCGACGAGAACACCTGGCAGGTGACCTCGACCGGGACGGCGCCGGACGGGACGTTGCGTACGGTCGAAGCCACCCTCGAGAAGGCCAAGGTCTTCGAGTTCGCAGCGTTCGCCCGCAACTCCATCGAGCTGAGCGGGAACAACGCGTCGGATTCGTACGGTACCGAGGAGGATCTCGGGATCATCGCGACGAACGGGACGATCACCGCCGGCCAGTCGAGCTCCGCCGAGAAGGTGGAGGCGGTTCAGCTGTTCGACTTCCTCGATGATCCGGAGGATCTCACGGACGACGACCAGGACGACCTGTACTCCGGCGACGACCCCGACAACGACGGTGTGCACCGTCTGTACCTCTGTTCGAACGCCGCGTGCCAGGACCTACGGATCCCCGAGAGCGACGGTGGGAAGCTGAAGTCCCCGGCGCCGGACAAGAAGACCCTTCCGACGGCGTTCATCCACGATGTCTTCTCCGGCCGTGATGACGGGAAACATTACGACGAAAACAACTCGTCCCAGTACTTCGGGAACGAATGCAACACCACATCGGATCCCACTGCGAACGACACATCGGATGACGGCACCATCCACGAGACGTTGGGCTTCGACTACAACCAGAAGATCCAGCCTGGCGTCTACTGCGCGGAGGATCTGACGTTCACCGTGGGCAGCGCCGGGAACCGGACGATCGACTTGGAGCACTACGACGGTGACAGCGACGGCGAATCGGATCCGATCGTCATCTACGTCAGCGGCGAGGTGAACACGGTCGGCCCGAACGGCAACATCGTCTGCCGCGAGGGCGACAACGCGGGGGTCGGCACCCAATGCGTGAACATTACCCCGCAAGGCAGCGCGGAGCCGGAGTCACGCCTGATGCAGATCTACTCGGTCGGCCCCCTCGTCTCGATCCAGCAGCAGACTCACATCGGCGCTGCGCTCTACGCTCCGAACGCCGTCTGCTCGGGAGGAGCAGACGTGCAGGTCTACGGATCGCTCGTCTGCGGCGAGATCGACAACATCGGTGGCTGGCACTTCCACTACGACGAATCGACGCGCCAGATCACCGTCCGAGAGTTCCGTGTCACACAATGGAGGGAAGAGGTCGGAGGGACCTCCTCCTTCTGATCGGCCAGTAGGGTGCACGCCGCTTCCTGAAGAGTTGGAGGCGGCGTGCGCCGTTTGCGGTACCTGACAGCCGGAGAGTCACACGGGCCTGCCCTGGTGAC
>CAZHZQ010000177.1:0-5179 GCA_964537235.1 uncultured Actinomycetota bacterium
CCGGCCAACGCGAGGATCGGGGCGTAGGCCGCGGAGATCTCGAACCTGAAGGTCTGTGCCATGGTCGTCGTCCCGACGGTCGTGGATCGCTGTTGGCCACTGCCCGGCCTCGGTCACCGGCCGCGACGTCGTCCGGTCGGACGGCCGTGACCGGCGCGGGGGTACCACTATGGCATGAGCGGTGACCGTCAGCTTCCCGACGTACCCTGCGGTCCTGCGCGAGCGTGGTGGAACTGGCAGACACGCGAGGTTTAGGACCTCGTGGGGTTGACACCCCTTGGGAGTTCGAGTCTCCCCGCTCGCACCACGACCACGAGTCCACCAACTCGCGCTGGTCGCGCGCCTCGGCGTCCGCGCTTCTCAACGGTTAGGTTCGAGCCCGTCGGCGCCCTCCACGGTGCCGACCACGGCCCCGGCCAGCCATCTACTGGCGCGGGGCCACCAACTCGCTGACCTCCACGACATCTCCACATCTCTCCCGCCGGAGCTCGCGACCCGCTTCGTAGACTCCCGGTCGATGCCACAGACGATCGCCGTCATCGAGGACGAACCGACCATCGCCCGGTCGGTGGCGGCCCGCCTGCGCTCGGAGGGGTTCGAGGTCGAGGTCGCCCACGACGGGGCCGACGGCGTCGAGCTCGTGCGGAGACTGCGCCCCGACCTCGTCGTGCTCGACCTGATGCTGCCCGGGATCGACGGACTGGAGGTCTGCCGGCGGATCCAGGCCGAACGCCCCGTCGCGGTGCTGATGCTCACCGCCAAGGACGACGAGGCCGACGTGCTGGTCGGCCTGGGCGTCGGCGCCGACGACTACATGACCAAGCCCTTCAGTCCACGCGAGCTCGTCGCCCGGATCCGAGCGATCCTCCGGCGCATCGAGCGGTCCGCCGAACCGGACGGGGAGGTGGCCCGTCTCGGCGCGGTGGAGCTCGACCCGGCCCGACGCCGGGTCACGCGCGACGGCGAGCAGGTCCACCTGACCCCGTTGGAGTTCGACCTCCTGTACCACCTCGCGTCCCGACCGGACGTGGTGCGCAGCCGCGAACAGCTCCTGATCGAGGTGTGGGGGTACCGGGACGCCACCGGGGCGCGGACCGTCGACTCCCACGTCCAGGCCCTGCGCCGCAAGCTCGGTGACGGGATCATCCGCACCGTCCACGGGGTGGGCTACGCCGCCGAGGAACCGACGCGGAGGGACCCGTGAGCGGACGGCGTTGGCGCCCGCTCGACCGGGTTCCGTCGATCAAGCTCAAGCTCGGCGTCCTGATCGTCGCGGCGGTCGCCGTCACGTCGGTCGCGATCGCGGTCGGCCACCAGAACGGCTGGCCGATACCGGTCCTCGCGTTGGGCGGCATCGCGGTCGGGCTGGTGATGGTCCACCTGCTGGCCCGCGGGATGACCTTCCCGCTGCGGGAGATGGCCGAGGCGGCGACCGCGATGGCGCAGGGCGATCACGACCGGCGCGTGACGGCGACCTCACGCGACGAGGTCGGCGACCTGGCGCGGGCCTTCAACCGCATGTCCGCGGAACTGGCCGAGGTCGACCGGATGCGCCGGGACCTCGTGGCCAACGTCTCCCACGAGTTGCGCACACCGATCGGGGCGCTGCGGGCCGTCCTCGAGAACCTGGTCGACGGCGTCGAGGACCCCGATCCGGAGACCTTCCGGACGATGCTGGCGCAGGTCGAACGGCTGGGACGTCTGATCGACCAGCTGCTGGACCTCTCCCGTCTCGAGTCCGGAGCGGTCCCGCTCGAGCGTCGGTCGTTCGACGTGCGCGCCCTTCTCGACGACGCGGTGCGCGAGACGAGGCTGCACGCCGACGCCGTCTCCCTCGAGGTGGACGCGCCTCCCGGTCTGCGGGCGCACGGTGACCCGGAGCGGCTCCACCAGGTGGTCGCCAACCTGGTCCAGAACGCGATCGACCACTCCCCCGACGGCGGGGTCGTGCGGATCAGCGGCGAACGCACGGACGGCCGAGTCCGGATCACCGTCACCGACGAGGGGCCCGGCGTCCCGCCCGGGGAGGCGGAACGGATCTTCGAACGGTTCTACCGGGCGGACGTCGCACGGACCGGTGACGGCGGGTCGGGGCTCGGGCTGTCGATCGTGCGCTGGATCGTCGACCTGCACGGCGGCGACATCCGCGTCGAGGACGTCGACCCGCACGGCTGCCGGATGGTCGTCGAGCTCCCGCAGGCGCGCTCGTGACGCCGCCGGACACGCCGGTCGACCCGACGATCGACCATCCCGTGGCGTTGGTGCTGGCCGGAGCCGTCGCGGCCGTCCTGATCGTCGACAGCTCGGTCGGGCTGGGGACGTTCCTGTCGGCGACCGCCGTGGCGTTCGCGGTGGCGGCCCAGTCGCCCCGTGCGCTCGACCGCCCCGTGCTGGCCGACGCGACGATGGCGCTCCTGCTCGTGGCCACCACGATGGTGACGACCGCAGGGTGGGTGCTGGCGCTCGCCCTGGTCACGGCGGTCGGGTTCGGGGCGCTGGCGGTGGCCGGTGGACCCTCGTGGGCGCAGCTGGCCGTTGCCGTGCTCGCCCCCGTCCGGACGTCGTGGGCCGTCGTCCGTGAGCTGACAACCTCCCTGACGGGACGGCTCGGCGGTGAGGGGATGCGCAGATCCGCACCGCTGCTGCGGGGCGCCGGGATCGCGCTGGTGCTCGTCGCGGTGTTCGGGGCGCTGTTCCTGTCCGCGGATCGGGCGTTCGCCGAGCTCACCGAGCGCTACCTCGTCCCTCACCTCGAGTTCGACCTGTTGGCCGCGCGGGTGTTCGTCGGGACGCTGGTCACGATCGGAGCAGGCGCCTTGGCGCTGGCCCCGGCGCGACGTCGCGACGGTCCCGCCCCGGCGGCACGTCGTCAGCTCGACCGGGTGGAGTGGCTGCCCGCGTTGGTAGCGTTGGACCTGCTGTTCGCGGCCTTCGTCGCGGTCCAGGTCACCGTCCTGTTCGGGGGCCACACCCACGTCCTCGAGACCAGCGGCCTCACCTACGCGGAGTACGCCCGCAACGGCTTCTTCCAGCTGCTGGTCGCGACCGGACTGACGTTCGCCGTGATCGCCGGGGCCGTGCGCTGGTCCGGGGATGGGGAGGGACGTGAGCGACGTCTGCTGCAGCTGCTCCTCGGCGTGCTCTGCCTGATGACGCTGGTCATCCTCGCGTCCGCGCTGCGGCGGCTCGGGCTGTACGAACAGGCCTTCGGGTTCACCCGCGCGCGCATGCTCGCCCACGGGATGCTGCTGTGGTTCGGGGCGTTGTTCCTCCTCACCATCGCGGCGGGGATCCGGTGGGACGCCCGCTGGCTCCCGCGGGCGGCCGCGGTTGTGACGGGGATCGCCCTGCTGGGGTTCTGTCTCGTCCGTCCCGACGCGCTGATCGCCGAGCACAACGTCCACAGGTTCGGCGAGACCGGCCGGATCGACCTCGCCTACCTCGACGGTCTGAGCGCCGACGCCGTCCCGGCGCTGGCGACCCTGCCCACGCGGTTGCACCCCTGCGTGCTGGCCGACGACGCCGCGCGGTTGCGGGGCGAAGACCGGTGGCACGCCGTCAACCTCAGCCGCCGCGAGGCCCGCGCCGTGCTGGAGCGACTGGACGGGATCACGGGGACCTGCCGCCAGTAACCTCCCGGCGTGTCTCCCACCTCCTCCCAACCCGGCGCGCTGTCGCGTGTCGTCCGTGAACGCCCCGTGGCCGTGGCCGTCCTCGGCGGCGGGCCGGCCGGCATCGGCGCTGCCTACCGGCTGGCCGGCGCTGGCCAGCACGCGGTCGTCCTCGAGCGCGCCGACCACGTGGGCGGCGCGGCCAGCAGCTTCGAGGTCGACGGGATCCGTGTGGACCACGGCAGCCACCGCCTGCACCAGGCCACGGACCCGGCGATCCTGACCGAGCTGCGCCGGTTGCTCGACGGCGATCTGCAGCGGCGGCACCGCAGCGGACGGATCCGGCTCGCCGACCGGTGGATCTCGTTCCCCCTGCGCCCGATGGACCTCGTCCGCAACATGCCACCGTCCTTCGCACTGCGCGCGGCCCGCGACGCGGTGCTGGCGCCCACGCGGGAGCCTCGGACGGACTCGTTCGCCGAGGTGCTGCAGGCACAGCTCGGCCCGACGATCTGCGAGCACTTCTACTTCCCGTACGCGCGCAAGATCTGGGGCCGCGATCCCGAGGAGCTCTCGGGCGAGCAGGCTCGGCGTCGGGTCTCCGCGGACTCCGCGACCAAGATCGCCGGTCGGGTGCTGCGCGGGTCCCGGGAGGACGCGGACGTCTTCTGGTACCCGCGGCGCGGGTTCGGCCAGCTGTGGGAGCGCCTGGCCGAGGCGGCGGAGGACCGGGGCGCGGAGGTCCGGCTCGGGGCCGAGGTGATCCGGGTCGGCCTGCACGATGACGGGGTGGTCGTGCAGACCGCCTACGGTGGTGCGGTCGAGGCGAACATGGCCTGGTCGACGATCCCCGTCACCGTGCTGGCTCGGCTGGTCGACCCGCCGCCTCCGGCGGAGGTCCTGGCGGCCGCCGACCGTCTGGAATTCCGCGCGATGGTGCTGGTGTACCTCGTGCTCGCCACCGATCGGTACAGTTCGTTCGACGCGCACTACCTCCCCGGGCTCGAGACGCCGGTGACCCGCGTGTCCGAACCGACGAACTATCGCGACAGCGACGAGGATCCCACCGGACGCACCGTCCTGTGCGCCGAGATCCCCTGCGACCTCGGCGACGACGTCTGGACCGCCTCCGACGGGGACCTGGCCGACGTCGTCCGTCGGACGATGCGCGGTCTCGGGCTCACCGACCCGGTCCCGACCGGCGTCGCGGTGCGGCGCCTGCCTCGCGCGTATCCGATCTACGACGTCGGGTACGAGGAGGCCTTCGAGGTGCTGGATGCCTGGGTGACACAGGTCCCGCAACTGCTGACCTTCGGACGCCAGGGCCTGTTCGTGCACGACAACTCCCACCACGCGCTGTCGATGGCGTGGGCCGCCGCCGAGGGACTGCGCGAGGACGGCACATTCGATCGAGGGTGGTGGACCGAGGCGCGCGAGCGGTTCCGCACCCACGTCGTGGAGGACTGACGAGGGAGGACTGACGCTTCAGGAGCTCAGCAGTTCCTCCACGGCCCCGCGCATCGCACGGAAGGCCGCGCCCCGGTGACTGCGTGCGTCCTTGACCTCGG